>NZ_JBXWQJ010000003.1:0-378353 GCF_059612325.1 Ruegeria sp. CDSA021 | reverse complement strand
GTAGTTGTTGCCTCAGCTAATCGGGGTGCTCGCAGTGTCTAAAGCGGACCTTCGCCGCGGGTTCAACAAAAACGGCCCAAAGCCGACCTCCGGCGATAACCATCGATGCTGCGATGCGGCCCGTCAAACCGGACTTTAGCCGCAGCTGCGAAGCCAAAGCGTAGATGATCTCACACAAAACCGGCATTTGAAACCTGCGCTCAGCAAGGTGGAATTCCGCGCGTCCGAGGCCCATTCGGACACAACCGCCCAACCCGATGCGTTGGTCCCACAACAGCTAACTGCCGAGATTTGCCCCGCTGCAAATGGTGTACGTGATTGAGATATAGGCGAAGTACGACAATAGCATTCCGCAACAATATCTTCCTGAGGGATAGCTAAGGAATAAATCCTTTCGGTACCCCAAACTTCAACGAACCTGCGCTGACACCTGTCAACGAATGTAAAAATGCAATCAGGTTTTGAATTTCTAACTCCGTGAGTTGGATCGGAACAATGTCATTTTTTTTGCGTTGCCGCTCCATCTCATAGTAGTCCTCCCAAACTAAGAAATCAGTTTTTTGCAACCATGGCACCTCGGGCAATGCAGCCATTTTGGGACTCCATTTTTCTAGGCTTGCCTGCGGGTCTAAATGATGGCGAACGACGCTTTCAAGATCGGGGAAGGCGCCATTGTGACCGTAAGGCGCAGTCAGGGCAACGTTGCGCAACATAGGGGTGCGAAACCTATAAGCATCCTCAAGGCGGTTGCTTTCACCCATGCGGCCAACATCCCGGACAACGGGATCCCACTGACGGGTGCGGCCCGGCCCAAAGGGCGGTAATCCCAAGGCATGGAACTTCTGATCTGACATGAGCGGTCCGGTGTGGCAGGTGGAGCAGCGGGCTTTGCCGTAGAAAAGCTTCACCCCATCCAATTGGGCCGGTGAAAGGGCATTTGCGTCACCTGCGAGGTAGTGGTCAAACTGGCTGTCGGTACTACGCCACTCGATCGCCATGAATGCGGCCAGAGCGTTGGCGACTTGCGTTATAGTGATGTCTTCGGTCGTCTCGACCTCATCAAAGGCGGCGACGATGGCCGGACCATAGCGTGGATCGGTGCGGACGCGTTTCGCCAGAATCGGCCAGCCCTTGTCAATACGATTATGCACCGCGCCTGTAACCTCATTCTCGGCCACATTGCCCGCCATCTCAAATTGTGAAGTCAGGGGAAACAGAGCCTGGGCCGCCAGCAGGGAATTCAGACCCTCAGGCAGCCACTCCTGTGCTGGGGAATTGAAGGCATTGCCGTAGACGTTGGAAATGCTCAGCCGGCCGTCGTGAAATACGGTATGAATTTCCTTGGCCCCAAGGTTCCATAGGCCCGGAGAGTTGCGAGGGATGCGTTTGCGTATTCTGTCTGCCCTAGTGCCGGGTGTGCGGTCCGGCCCCAACCCCTGCCCGCCTTCTCCTATACCCAGTGACAACCCGTCCGAGGTGCCGAAATCCGGGTGGTGACAATGGGCGCAGGTGATGTTGCGGTTGCCTGACAGGATCGGGTCGTAAAACAGTTGATGACCGACGGCGGCCTGTTCCATATCAAAAGGAACAAAGTCATCATTGGTTAGCGGGCGCGGCAAATCCTGTGCCGCCGCGGCCCCAACCCACAAGAGAGCAACTATCCCATGCGCCAGCTTGTTTTCGCCCTTTGCGTATTTGCGTCTCCGGCCCTGGCTGAACTGGAGCAAGCTCGCGATATGATGGAAGCCGGTCAGTTCGAAGCCGCGCGCGAGGAACTTCTTCCAGCCGCTCGCTCGGGCAACGCCGAGGCCGAGGAGTTGATTGGCGTGATGTACGGGCTGGGTCTCGGGGTCGAGCAGGATTACGAACGGGCCTTTGAATGGTATCTGCGCGCCTCGATGAAGGGGCATCCGGGGGCTCAGTCGGGCGTTGGCTGGTATTATGAATTGGGTCTGGGCATGCCCGCGCCCGATCTTGTGCGAGCCTACTTGTGGTACACGCTCAGCGCCATTGGCGGCGACCCCGACGCGGCGATCAGCCTTGAGGAAGTGGTTAAGAAAATGTCGCCGGAGCAGATCGAAAGGGCGCATGTGCTTGTCAACGACTACAAAGGGTGGATGTACCCGTTTCGGTGATGGCCGGGCCGCAAAGCCCGGCCCTTGCATTTAGTTAAGGTCTGCTGCGCGTGAGGCGTTCACATCGGCCTCAGCCGCAGTAACCGCTTCGGTCAACGCGCCAAAGATTTCATCCCCGCGGGCGACGTTGGACTGGAACCAGTCATAAACCGGGGTTGCGGCCTCTTTGAACGCAGCCTTCTGATCAGGCGTCAGGACATAGAGGTCCCCACCACCGGCGACAAAATCCTCATAGGCCTGAATCGACTTTCGCTTGGGCGAGGCAAAGGTGGCCTGTTGCAGCGCATAGAAACCGTCGACAACGACGCGGCGCATTTCCTCGGGCATCTCTTGGAACTTGGCGTTGTTCATCCACCACAGCGCTCCCATATAGGCATGGCCGTCCAGCGTGACATATTGCAGACCCGCGTCAGGGAATTTCATGCCCATAATGTCGGTGATGCCGTTCTTGGATCCCTCGACCACGCCGGTCTGGAAGCTAGTGAACAGTTCCGGCCATGGGATCGGTGTCGGCGAAGCTCCCAGAGCTTTGACAAGTTCCTGCGGCAGGTCGGCGACCACGGTGCGGATTTTCAGACCTTCCATGTCGGCAGGATCGGCAATGCGGCGCTGGGTATTGGCGAAGTTGCGCCAGCCGCCGGTGTTGCCAATGGTCATAAGACGTATCGCACCCCCAGAATCTTCCAGTGCCATGTCGCGCATGGTGCGGGTGAAGTCGCCGGACAGAACATGCTCGGCAATGCGGTCATCGGCCATCAGGTAGGGCAGGTCCAGAACCTGCACGTAAGGAAAGATGCCCGAGGCCCCGCCCGAGGTGGAGATGTAGATGTCGATGGTGCCATCGGCCACGCCTTGCAGGCATTCCGCGCCGTTCGAACACAGTTGGGTGCCGATGAACAGTTCGACCTCAATCGCACCGTTCGAGGCTGCCTCGACATAGTTCTTGAAGACGATCAGGCCGTCATAATCTTCGTCATTTTCGTTCGAGTTGGCAGTAGCGCGCAGTGTGTAGTCGGCAGCTGTGGCGGCCATAGCGGACACGGCCACAAACGATGTGGCCACCGCTGCGGTTTTGATGAAGTTTCTGAGCATGCGTTTCCTCCCTGTGGAACTCAGTTAGTTGGCAAATCCCGTTATCCTAGGGATAGTCATTGATAGTGCGGGGATATAGGTGATTAGGAAGATCACTATGATTTCGACGGCCAGGAACGGCAGGATCGCCTTGGCGATTGTTTCGACCCGTTCGCGGGATACGGCGGCGGCGACAAACAGGACCAAGCCCATCGGCGGAGTGGCGAGGCCGACGGTCAGGTTGACGCTCATGATGATGGCGAAATGGATCGGGTCTACACCAAGGCTGGTGAAGATGGGTCCAAGGATCGGGCCAAGGATGATGATCGCGGGGCCTGCATCTAGAAACATGCCGACGATGAATAGCAGCAGGTTGATCAGGAACAGCAAGATAAGCGGGTTTTCCGACAGGCTGAGGATCAGTGAGGCCAGTTGTTCCGGCGCATGGCTGAGGCTGACAACCGTCTTGAACGCCATCGCCGCGCCGACCAGCAGCAGGACGACGGCGGAGGTCATGCCTGCGTTGCTGAGAACTTTTGGCACTTCTTTCCAAGTCAGCGTGCGCAAGACGAAGAAGCCGATGATGAAGGCGTAACCCACGGCGACGGCGGCGGCCTCGGTTGGTGTGAAAATGCCGCCCAGAATGCCGCCTAGAATGATCACCGGGGTCATCAATGGGAAAAAGGCTTTCAGGCTGGCTTGACGCCGTTCGGACCAAGTGTATTTTCGGCTGGCAACGGGGAAGTCATAACGGTCTGCCATGAGTTTGATCATCAGCATCAGACCAACGCCGACCATCACGCCGGGGACGATACCCGCCAAAAACAGAGCGGCCACACTTTCGCCCATCACATAGGCGTAAATGATCATGATGCCTGAGGGCGGGATGATTGGACCAATGACTGAACTGGCTGCTGTGATCGCGGCAGCGAATTTGCGGGTATAGCCCTGTCTCTCCATCGCCGGGATCAGCATCGACCCAAGCGCCGAGGTGTCCGCCACGGCGGACCCCGAGAGGCCCGCGAAGAGGATCGAGCTCAGCACGTTCACATGCGCCAGACCACCGCGCAGGTGGCCCATCAGGGCTTGGCTGAACTCGACCAAGCGGATAGTGATGCCACCGCGATTCATCAACTCTCCGGCCAGCATGAAGAAGGGAATCGCCATCAGCGGGAAGCTGTCCATGCCGTTATAGACATTGCGATAGAGCAGCGTGATGTCATTGGCCTGACCGTTGAGCCACAGCAAGATACCGGGCGCGGCCAAAAGGGCAAAAAAGACCGGCAGGCCGATCAGCAGGAAAATCAGGAAGGTGGGCAGGAACCAGATCAGCATTTATTCGGCCCCCACTGCCGCATCGGGAATTTCGGGCAACAGGTGGCCGCCGCCCAGCAGAGTGATGAAGGATCGCAGGATCAGCTCGATATTCACCGAGATCAGCAGGATGATCCCCACCAGCAGCGATGCCATCATCCAACTGCGTGGAATGCGATACCATTCGTCGAACCCGAAAGAGGTGGGCAGATACAGCGCGGCAGTGGCGAATTTGCCGCCAAAGCCGGTAACCTCGGACCAGCCGATGTTGACTGCGACCACCAAGACGGAGAGCGCGATCAAAAGCAGGAAAAGATTCAGCGTTTGGCCGACGACGCGGGGAAGGAAGCGTTCCAGCATGTCTATGGCCACAAAGCCGCCGCGCCGAAAGGCGGTGGGCGCCATAAGACCGGTCATCCACAACATACAGAACCGCGCGGCCTCATCCGGCCAGGGCAGCGCGTTGCCCAGAACGTATCGGAAGAACACCTGGATCAGAATTGCGATCACCATGAGCGCAATCGCAACAATACCAACCGCGCGGCCCAGACGCAGCACGGTTTCGTTCACGAATGCAATCGGCGCAAGCACCGATGCCAGTCCGCTCATGCGGATCCTCCCTTGTTCAGCCGCAGGTATGTCCCACGGTCGTCAAATCGCGCTTAGGCTTTCGCGAATTGGCCGAGTTTCCCAGCATAAAAGGTCAGCGCGTCTCCATCCGACATGCTGGCCTTGAGAACCTTTCCAACTACAATAACGTGATCGCCTGCATCGTGATACGCGTGCTGTTCGCATTCGAACCGAGCAAGGCAGTCCGCCAACACCGGTGTCCCATTCTCACAGCGCTCGTGGTTGATGTCCCGCAGTGCAAAGGCGTCTTTCGAGCAGCCGAAACACAGCTCGGCCTGTTCCGAGGACAGCACGTGGACGCTGAAATGACGGGCTTTGTGGAAATAGGGGAAGCGGCGCGAGTTGCGGTCTCCGGCCCACATGATCAGCGGTGGGTCGAGCGATAGGGACGAAAAGCTGTTCGCGGTGATGCAGACCGGCCCGTCCGCGCTATCACAAGTGACGATGGTGACACCGGTCGCAAAGCGGCCGAAGGCATCGCGCAAGGTGCGGGTGTCCTCCTTTTGCGGAACGAAGGTGTGGGTCATGTCCTTTGAGATTGCGTTCATCATGGAACCTCGTGCCCCAGTGCCGCCTCGTACAGGCGGAACCAGCTTTCCCGATCCAGTTTGACTTTCAATGCGTCCGAGGCGCGTTTGATCCGGTCCAGACTGTTGGTGCCTAGAACCGGCAGGATGCTGGCCGGATGGGTCAGCAGGAACGCCACGGCGACGGCGGCGCGATCCACGCCGAACTCGGCTGCGATTTCATCAGCGACAACCCCAACCGGTGGGTTTCCGGCCATCAACAGGCCTCCACCTAGCGGCGACCATGCCATCAACGGATGGCCATGCTGTTGGTGAAACGCCAGGTCTCCGTTGGTGAAGGGGCTGATCTCACCCAGAGAAATTTCGATCTGGTTGGTGACCAACTGCGTTTTCATCGCCGATTGCAGCAACGACCAATCCCACGGGCGGAAGTTGGAAACACCGACGGCGCCGACCTTGCCACTGGCAACAACCTCATCCAGAGCTGCTCCAGTTTCATGGTGGTCCATCATGGGATCTGGGCGGTGGATCAGCAGCAGATCGATGTGGTCAATCGCCATTTCGGACAGCGACGTGTCGACCGATTTCAGAATGTGAGCGCGCGAGGTGTCGTAGTATTTTACTTTCGCATTCGCGTAACGGCCAACCGGCGCGACGATGTCACATTTGGTGACAAATTCCATCTTCTGACGCAGGCTTGGATTGGCGCGCAGGGCCGTGCCCAGCACAGCCTCGGCCTGGTAGCCGCCATAGATGTCGGCCTGATCGAAGGTGGTGATGCCCTGATCCAGACAGGCCTGAATCTTGGCCTCGACATGGCCCGCGGACGTGTCACTGTCATCGCCCAACCGCCACATGCCATACACAAGGCGGCTCATTTCCAGCGAGTCAGATAGTTTCACACGTTGCATCAGCGGCGATCTCCGTTGCCCAGCGGTGTGGCCGGGGTCGTATTTGGAACCCTTCCGTAAGCTTCGGGAAGGGAACAGATCTTCAGGTTCGGCAACACGCGGGCGCCGAAATGACGGGCTTCGTCCAGATGCGGGTAGCCCGAGAAGATGAAAGCGCGGATGCCCATCTTCTGGTATTCCTCGATCTTCGACATAACCTGATCGGTGGATCCGACCAGAGCGGCACCGCAGCCAGACCGCGCCCGGCCAACACCGGTCCAGAGACCGGGTTCGACATAGCCGTACTCATCCGCCAGGTCGCGGTTCCTGGCCTGATGCGCCACACCCAGCGAAGTCGAATCCAGCGCCCGTTCGCGGATGGCGCGACCGTATTCGTCGTCCAGCTTCGAGACGATGTAGTCCGCGTATTCCTGCGCCTCAGCCTCGGTATCGCGAACGATCATATGGACACGCAGGCCGTAATCCAGCGTGCGGTCGTAGTTTTCCGCGACGGCGTGAACAGCCTTCATCCGTTCAGCCAGTTGGTCCTTGGTTTCAGGCCACATCAGATAGACATCGCAATGCTCACCACACAGATCCAAAGCGGAGGGAGAATAGCCGCCGAAATAGAGTAGCGGCCCTCCAGCCTGGTATGGCTTGACTGGGTCAGTGGTCAGGCCCGAGAAGTTATAGACTTCGCCTGCATGATTGATCTCATCCTTGGTCCAGGCCTGTTTCAGAATCTCCACCACTTCGCGCGAGCGTTGGTAGCGGAACGCGCTGTCGGCTTTCTCACCGGGAAAGTCGGATGAGATGATGTTAACCGTCAACCGCCCCTTCAGCATGTGATCCAGCGTTGCGATGGTGCGGGCCAGCATGATCGGTTGCATCTCACCACAGCGTACGGCGGCCAGCAGGTTGATCCGGTCGGTGATCGGAGCGCAGCCGGCGACAAAGCTCAGCGTGTCTTGACCGACCTGATAGGAGGACGGGCAGAGGATGTTGCGAAAACCCTGCGCTTCGACCTCCTTCACAATGTTCGAACAATGCTCCCAACTCGACCGCAGGTCGCCATCGGGAACGCCAAGGAACCGGTAATCATCGGAACACAGCGCGGCAAACCACGAAACTTCGGCCGCATCCAGATCGGGGGATGTGATGGGGACGATGCTCATTTGATTTACGCTCCGTACATCTTTGACTTTCCTCTTGCGTAGCAATCGCTTTGATGTAGATCAATAGTGTATCAATTTTTCCTGCGGCCGAGTGAAGCGTCTACTGTGCCTGTGTCCAACCGAAACCCAAATGCCCTGCCGGTATTTACTCAGATCGCGGAACTTCTGATCCGTGACATCTCGGCTGGTCGCCTTATTGAAGGAGAGCGCTTGCCACCCGAGCGCGAGATGGCCGCGGAGTTGAATGTCTCGGTTGGAACGCTACGAAAATCGCTCTCTGAGCTAGAAAAAAAGGGGATGTTGGAGCGTATCCAAGGCTCAGGAAACTACATCCGCGAGACCGGCACACAAAATAGCGTCTATGCAATGTTCCGGCTGGAACTACCTGAAGGGGGTGGCCTGCCACGTGCGGAAATCCTGTCAGTTGACCATCTGAAAAAGCCAATCGATCTGCCTAAATTCGGTGATTCTGATGCCGGTTCGCGCGTGCGGCGGATGCGCTACCTGAATGATACAATCATCGCTGTCGAAGAAATCTGGCTAGACGAATCAGCTGGTCTGGTCGACCAGAGCCTACTGTCCGACTCACTCTATCGCTATTATCAGCGGCAATTGGGATTTTGGATCGCAAGAGCCGAAGACAGAGTATCGGTCCGGCCGCTACCGGACTGGACCCCTCCTGAATTTACCAAACCAGCGGGCCAAGCGGTAGGTTACATTGAGCGGTTCAGCTGGTCGGAAAACGCCGAAGCCGTTGAATTCTCAAAAACATGGTTCGACCCAGATCGGGCCAACTACGTACAACGTTTGAAGTAAAAGGAATCGCACATGACCCGGACCATCAATTACGGGCTGATTGGATGCGGAATGATGGGGCAAGAGCACCTGCACAATATCGGATTGCTGGAAGGTACTAATGTGTCAGCGATCTTTGAGCCCGATCCAGAGATGACAAAAGTCGCCAAGGCACTTGCGCCAACTGCAGCCATGGTTGGTTCCGTGCAAGAGCTTCTGGCGGTTGAAGAACTGGACTGCGTCGTCATTGTTAGCCCAAACCATTTTCATGTAGACCAGATTTGCGAAATCGCTGAAACACGTCCACTACCGCTTTTGGTAGAAAAGCCATTGTTCACCGACCCGCAAGACGTGACCCGACTCGAGCAGTTGCAGCGCGACTACCCCTGCCCGGTTTGGGTCGCGATGGAATACCGGTACATGCCCCCTATTGCTGCTCTGATCGAGAAGACTCAGGCGACAGGTGGTATAAAAATGTTATCGATCCGCGAGCATCGATTTCCATTCCTGGAAAAGGTCGGCCACTGGAACCGTTTCAACCGCAATACTGGCGGTACTTTTGTTGAAAAATGCTGCCACTTCTTCGACCTAATGCGCCTGATATTGCAATCCGACCCGGTACGGATAACGGCAAGTGGTGGGCAGGCGGTGAACCATTTGGACGAGAGTTACGACGGCCAAACCCCAGATATTCTGGATCACGGCTATGTTCTTGTCGACTTTGCTTCGGGCGCGCGCGCGATGTTGGAACTTTGCATGTTTGCCGAAGGCTCTCGCTATCAGGAAGAAATTTCGGCCGTCGGACCAGATGTTAAAATCGAGGCGCTGGTTCCAGGACCCGGACGCTTTTGGCAGGATCACTTGGGCGCCCCCCCGCCTCCGCGTGTAATTATTAGTCCGCGCATTCCCAAAGGTCCCGTATCAATGGACGTTCCAGTGGACCCAAATCTGTTGGCGGCTGGGGATCACAATGGGTCGACCTACTACCAGCATGAAGGATTCTTGGCTGTGCTTCGTGGCGAAAAAGCAAAGCCGGATGTGAGTTTGAATGACGGCCTCTGGGCCGTCAGGATGGGGCAAGCGGCGCAACAGGCAATAGACACCAGCGAAACAGTATACATGGTTGATTGAATGAGATCAAAAACGCGGGTGCGTTTTGCAGCCGCTAAATAGCCCCATATTGCGTGAACTTATGTCATATATCGCCACTCGAGTTGGCAAAGGGCCATTTATAGCGACTGTAGAAGCCTACTTTTCCGCATTCCCGCTGGGATGCCCACCCTACACTATTTGTCCTGCCTTTCCGGCTGCGAAAGGCCGCTTTTCATGATCGAGTGAGATGCTCTTTCGGTTGCAGCGAATGCCCGCTTTCCGCCCATTTTGCCGATTACTGCGACGTGTATAGAGGTCACCTTTGGGCTCGGAGCAGCCATTCGCTGCACTATGCAACAATGACTGCAGTGCCGAAGCTTGTAGTCGGTAGTCTATGCAAAGTGATCCGCCACTTCGAAGTCGATTTCTGCAATAGTCACGCCTTCAAACCAGCATTTCCAGAAAATTGAAGATCGCCTGGGTTTCGTGATCTGACGAGTTCCGTTAGCGTCCTGAAGCAACTCGAAAAACAGAAGAGAGACAAACTGCATGATCTATCCAGCTACAGAGATAGTCTTCCACAACTATCCGCAATCACCCGTAGCTGAGAAAGTGCGCGTGGCTTTCGGTATCAAGCAGCTGTCCTGGCGCGATGTCGAGATCCCGCGCCTGCCGCCGAAGCCCATGCTGACAGCGCTGACGGGCGGCTACCACATCTTGTCGCTCAGATGCGCGCACCCCTATCTTGGATGGATGCTCAGTTGAGCGACGGGCGTACTTTCTTGCTCGGCTCTGATCCCGCGGCCATTGACGCGCAAATGTACCATATCCTTTGGTTCATTCGTGGGCGGTGGGCCGGTGGCCCTGATCTGCTATCCGAATTTCCTGACCTGATACGGTGGGAAGAAAATGTGCGCGGAATTGGGCATGGGACTTCAAAGGCTATGCGCGCGGAGCACGCAATCGAGCAAGCAAATAACGCCGAGCCCGTGTCGGAAATCGGTGTAGCTCCTCACGATTCGCAGGACCTTCAAATCGATACTTTGGTAACGGTCACCCCTGATGTTGAAGGCGGCGAGCAACCCGTCGAAGGCAAAGTGCGCTACGCAGATGCTGAAACCATTTCGATTGTACGCACAACCGATGAGGTGGGAACAGTCTGCGTACATTTCCCGCGTACAGGCTATCGCATTGCTGTAGCATAAAGGAAAATTCATGCCTGTTATCCGCATAGAAGTGCCAGAAGGCACCCCTCAAGAGTCTAAGAAGAGAATTCGTAAAGGTGTGAAACAAGCCGTTCTGGACACGCTTGCCCCCAAGGAAGTCAAATACGACTACGTCGGTGTGCGCGAAGTCTTCGGCATTTTGGGCGATGGCCTCCCACTAGTTACAGTTGACCTACGCCCAGGTCGCGACGCAGGCCGCAAGAAGGCTTTAGTCGATGCCATTGCGGTGCTGCTGCAAAAGGAACTTAACTCAGACCCTACCGATCTATACGTTCTTTTCCGGGAAAACCCCTCTGAGAACCACTATACTGGTGGTGCTCCGTTGCCTGCGTGGGTGCCTGCAGATCAGTAAAAAAGTCATCCTTAAAAGGGGGTAGCTGATCGGAACAGATTCCTAAAAGTAGTCATGCGAAGACATCGCGGCGTCAGACACTGTGGCCCAGAACTGTCATTCGCTATACTCCGCCTGAATGACAGCCTTGCGAAACGGCGCAACCGTACGAGATTTTGCAAGCGGAGCGAGCTTGATCGGCAAAGCCCCTTGGACAAAACGCTTGCAAACTGGGCAGCGTCTTCAGTCTAATCCTTTCTCAACAACTACGCTGAGCGGATAAAACTGAGCTTGTTTGACGACGTGGTTGCAACAAGGAGTAATAATAAATGTATCGTTCAATTTCACTTTCTGTTTCCGTTGCGGTAAGCCTTCTGGCCGCCGAATCTTTTGCACAAGGAACGAATGTCGCTCATCCGATGGGCTTTTTTGTTACATCAGTTGGATTGGGTGATGGAGGAAACCTCGGCGGCCTCGAAGGCGCTGACGCCCATTGCCAAAGCCTCGCGGCGGCTGCCGGCACTGATGAACGTCAATGGCGCGCGTATTTGTCAACACAGGAAGAAGGAAAACGCGGAATTTCCGCCAGAAGTCGCATCGGACAAGGTCCTTGGTACAACGCAAATGGCGAATTGATCGCTTCGGACCTGGATCAACTGCACATCTTGCCAAACATCTACTACCGGACTGCGGTTGACGAGAATGGAAACAAAATCAAGGGCCGCGGCGATAGCCCCAACGAACACGACATTCTGACCGGCACTCAGGCCGATGGAACCGCCTATTTCCCTTGGCAGGAGGGAGACAAGACGTGCTCGAATTGGACATCCAATGGAGAGGGCTCGGCGACTGTCGGACATCACGATCGTCACGGCGGGGGAAACACATCTTGGAACGCAGCTCACGGTAGTCGTGGTTGTTCTCCTGATGCGCTTCGAGGTACCGGTGGGAACGGCTATTTCTACTGTTTTGCCGCTGACTGACACTTCTACCGGAAAGTCTGCAAATAGCTCGGAGTGGTATCAAATGTCCGCTCTGGGCTCTGGGCAGGCTTTCGCCGCGGTAATAGCCAATGAGCGTAATAGAGCCGTCCGCGCCGTCCAAATATCCTGAACACCATTGGCTTGATAGCGTATTTATTGCCTAAGCGCTCGGATAAGTGCGAGAGCGCCAAGGCATTTAGCCCAAGCTGGCAAGTGCGAAGTGGTGCCATACAAAAGTGCAATCGACGGCTTGGCAGCGCCCCCTGCCCGATCAGCCATCCAGAGCACGCCATCCGATATCGCGTCGAAAGAACCCATCAGACCAATCCACACTGTCAACCATCACATAGGCTCGGTCGCGCGCCTCTTGCAGCGTTTCACCGCGCGCGGTGAAGTTCAAGACACGCCCGCCGGCGGCCTGCACCTGACCCTCAACAGCCTTGGTGCCAGCGTGAAAGACCATGTTGCTGCTGTCTTCAGGCAGCGCGTCCAATCCTTTGATGACAGAGCCTTTCTCGTACGCACCCGGATAGCCATTGGCCGCCATCACAACTGTCATCGCATGATCATCGGCCCAATTGACCCGCATCTCGCCCAGCCGCCCTTCGGCAGCGGCGTGCATCAGATCCATCGCCTGCGCGCCTAGGCGCATCATCAAAACCTGACACTCAGGATCGCCAAAACGCACATTGTATTCCACCAGGCGCGGCTGTCCGTCCTTGATCATCAACCCCGCATAGAGAACGCCCTGAAACGGTGTACCCCGGCGCTTCATCTCGGCAATGGTCGGACGCACGATCTCTTCCATTGCGCGCGCTTCGATCTCTTCGCTCAGCACCGGTGCCGGTGAATACGCCCCCATGCCGCCCGTGTTCAGCCCGGTATCCCCCTCGCCAACACGCTTGTGATCCTGAGCCGTCCCGACAGAGAGTATGTTCTCGCCATCACACAGAACAAACAGCGAGGCTTCTTCACCTTCCATAAATTCCTCGATGACTACCTCGGCGCCCGCACCGCCAAAAGCGCCGCCGAACATGTCGTCAATGGCTTCAAGCGCTGTGCCTTCGTCCATCGCCACGATCACGCCCTTGCCTGCGGCCAAACCATCGGCCTTGACCACAATCGGCGCGCCTTGCGCGCGGATATAGGCCTTGGCGGGCTCGGCTTCGGTGAACCGGGCATAACCTGCGGTGGGGGCATCAGCCGCGTCGCAGATTTCCTTGGTAAAGCTTTTCGAGGCTTCCAACCGGGCAGCTTCGGCCGACGGTCCAAAAACCAGCACACCGGCCTCGCGCAAACGGTCGGCCACGCCAGCGGCCAACGGTGCCTCGGGGCCGACAATTACGAAATCAATCGCGTTTTCTTCAGCAAAGCTGACGACGGCCCCGCCATTCTCGATATTCAAATCCGCACAATCCGCGATCTGAGCGATCCCGGCATTTCCCGGTGCCACGATCAGACGGTCGCATTTGGGGTTTTGCAACACCGCCCAGGCGAGACTGTGTTCGCGCCCGCCGCTGCCGAGAATGAGGATGTTCATGAATGCGCTCCGATCTGCTTGGCCTTGCCTGCGCGGCGTTCTAAGCTGGCCCGGCATATGAAACAAGGCGTTGAAATGTCCGACCTGCTTGATGACCCGATTCCGGGCCAAAATACCCCTGAATACACGGTGTCCGAGATCTCGGGCGAGGTGAAACGGACACTCGAAGGCTCGTTTGGGCGAATCCGTGTGCGCGGTGAGGTCGGGCGCGTGTTCAAAGCACGCTCGGGCCATCTGTACTATGACATCAAAGATGACCGGAACGTTCTGTCCTGCACCACATGGAAAGGACAAATTTCCGGCTTATCCGTGGTGCCGGAGGAAGGGTTAGAGGTCATCGTCACCGGCCGCCTCACCGCTTTTGGGGCGCAATCGAAGTACAACCTGAATGTCGATGAAGTTTCAGTCGCCGGGCAAGGCGCGCTGATGGCGTTGCTGGAAAAGCGCAAGAAACAACTTGAGGCCGAGGGCTTGTTTGCGCCCGAGCGAAAGAAGCCCTTGCCCTATCTGCCGCAGATCATTGGGGTGGTGACATCTCCTTCGGGTGCCGTGATCCGCGACATTCTTCACCGTCTGCGGGACCGGTTTCCGCGCAAGGTGCTGATCTGGCCCGTGGCCGTGCAAGGGGCGAACTGCGCACCTGAGGTCGCCCGCGCCATCGATGGTTTCAACCAGTTGAGGCCCGGAGGTGCATTGCCGCGCCCAGACCTGATCATCGTGGCGCGTGGCGGTGGGTCCATCGAAGATCTTTGGGGCTTTAACGAAGAGGTCGTCGCCCGCGCCGCTGCTGCTTCGGACATACCGCTGATCTCGGCCGTCGGGCACGAAACCGATACAACGCTGATCGACTATGTCTCGGACCGCCGCGCGCCCACGCCCACTGCAGCAGCGGAACTTGCCGTGCCGGTCCGCATGGAACTGCTCGCCTGGACCGGAGAGCAAGGTGCCCGCCTGTCGCGCGCGGCAACGGATGCAGTTCAACGCCGAACCCAAAGGTTGCGCGATCTGTCCCGCGCCCTGCCGCGCCCGGACACCCTGTTGAACACCCCACGACAACGTCTTGATTTAATAGCAGATCGCTTAACCCCTGCCTTGACCCGCGGCGTACAAAACCGCCGTCTGCAAGTGGTGGAAATGTCCGCGCATCTGCGCCCCTCGACCTTGCGCAGCTTGGTAACGACGCGGCAGGAATCGCTGCGCAACCTGTCTTCGCGTCTGTCTCTGCGTCCCATTCAACGAGAAATCGACCAGCAGCGGCAGAGCCTTGCACGGCTTGGAGATCGTATGAGCACCGCCCAGACCACACGGCTGGATCGCCTTCAACAACTGCTTGAATCGACGGACCGCTTGCGTGAAACGCTCAGCTACAAAGCCACACTGGAACGTGGATATGCCGTCGTCCGCGCGGACGGGGACTTGATCACCACCAAAGCGCAGGCCGCGAAACACTCGGCGCTTGAGATCGAATTCACAGATGGCATTCTCGGCACCGGAACAGCGGGAAAACCGACACCCAGGAAACCCAAACCGGACGCCCCGGATCAAGGATCGTTGTTCTGAACCATGCTGACTATCTGGGGCCGCAAAACATCATCGAATGTTCAAGCTCTGATGTGGTGTGTCGGTGAGTTGGGGGTGGAATATCACCGTCACGATCTGGGACACAGGTTCGGAGGGTTGGACACCGACGCGTTCCGCCAATTGAACCCAAACAGAACCATCCCGGTCATACAGGACGACGACCACCCGCCCCTATGGGAGACAGGCGCGATCCTGCGCTACCTGGCCAACGCCTACGGGGATCAAGCGTTCTGGCCCCGCGATCCGGCACGACAGGCCGAAGTCGACAAATGGGCGGAATGGGCCAAGATCAATATTGCTATGGCATTTACCGTGCCCGTGTTTTGGCAGGTTGTTCGAACCCCTAAAGCGGAACAGGACCAACACGCAAACAAACACGCCGTGGCTGCATTGGAGCACAAACTGGCACTTGCCGATGCGCAACTGTCCGAAGGCGCGTTTCTTTGCGGCGCCGACCTGACCTTGGCGGACATTCAGCTGGGTCACATCCTTTACCGCTATTACGACATCGACATATCTCGTGCAGAACTGCCGAACCTGCGCCGGTATTACAAGATGCTGGCGGACAGGCCCGCGTATCAAACCCATGTCATGATCAGCTATGATGAACTGCGCGCGCCGTGATCAAACACCAACCTCAGGACCGTAGCACACCATTTCCTCACCAAGTTCTTCGGCCTCATACAACTCCGTCGCCTCCGGATTGCCCTCAAACAGTGCGACAAGGCCGCCACCGGATTGTGTGAAAACCCAGCATTGAGGGTCGGGCCTGTCTTCGTAGAGAAAACAGATCTGCTCATCCCGCTGATACCAGACGCCTTCCTTGCAGTTGCCATCCAGAAAGGACCAGATCACGCGGCGGTTCGGCAGGTACCGCTCGACCCCGTACACCTGCCCCTCAAACCCGTAGAACAGAGTTTTGCCCTGCGTGTATTTATCGAATTCCGGGCCAGACAAAGGGGTCTGGGCCGCAACGGATTGCGCGACAAAGCTTGCGAGAATCATCCAGTATCTGAGCATAAGTGCATACTGCCAGAAGCGCTTTATCTGCGCCATTCACCCTTTGCCTCCGAGTCATCACAAGGAACTTAACTTAACGTAAGCGGTTGATTTTAAATCTCACTCCGGCTGAGATAATCTGAAAACTGCAAGGGGCACCTATGATCAACATACTCTTCTGGATCGCTATTGGCTGCGCGCTCAGCTATCTGCCCCTTACGGCTCGCCCGGCATCGCATTTGCGCACAGTATTGAAAACCGCTTCCGTGGCCACCTTGGCCATTGTTGCCCTGGTGCACGGCGGACCTTGGTTACTTGTATTCGCGCTTGTCTTATGTGCGACGGGTGACGCTCTGTTGTCGCGCGAAACGGATGCCACGTTCATGGTGGGTATTGCCGCCTTTGCCGCCGGACATCTGGCCTATATCGCGCTGTTCCTGACCCATCCGGCCAGTACCCCTGACCTGATCTGGAACGCGCCCGCAATGGTATGGTCTCTGGTTATCCTAGGCATCATCATGGCCACGGTACTTGCGCCTCGCGCCGGTAATCTCAAAGGGCCCGTTCTGGCTTATATCGCCATCATCCTTGGGATGGGTATCACCGTTCTGGCACTGCCGGATACGGGCGCAATGCGGTGGGCATTTCCTGCCGCCATCGCCTTCATCGCGTCCGATCTGATCCTTGCAACCGAAAAGTTCCTGCTGCCACCGAGCCATCCTGCCCTCAAAGCCACACCCTATCTGGTCTGGCCACTGTACTGGGGGGCGCAGCTTGGCTTTGTTCTTGCGTTCGCGTGACCCTTTGCAACTGCCGCAAATCCGCATTAGGTGAAGGGAACACCTGCGGAGACCAAAAATGGCGTTTTTCTCAAAGCTAAAAGACAAGCTGTTCAAATCCTCTTCTCGTCTGGAAGAGGGGTTGGAAGCCATCGTCGAAGATGGCGGCGAGGAAACGGTCGCGCCCGATCCGGTGATCCCCGAACCTCAGCCTGAACCGCAACCGGTTCCCGAAATTCCGGATCCGGCCCCGGCCCCGCAACCGGTTGAGCCGCCTGCCCCGATCCCGACCGATCCCACGCCCGTCGCGCCACCGCCAGAGATACCGGAATCCAAAGGTATCCTGAATCGCCTGTTCAACCGCGGTGGCACCACTGAAATGCGCCGCACGCTGGATGACGACATGCTGGAGCAGCTCGAAGAGCTGTTGATCGCTTCCGACATGGGCGTTGATACGGCCTTGCGCGTCACTTCGAACATGGCCGAGGGGCGCTTTGGTCGCAAACTTTCAACTCTGGAAATCAAGCAATTGCTGGCACAAGAGGTTTCCCGCGTGATGGAGCCCGTGGCCAAACCATTGCCAATCTATCCCAATCGCCCGCAGGTGGTGCTGGTCGTTGGCGTCAACGGATCGGGCAAGACCACCACCATCGGCAAGCTGGCCAGCCAGTTCAAAGAAGCCGGCAAGAAAGTTGTCATCGCCGCCGGTGACACCTTCCGCGCCGCAGCCGTTGAACAATTGCAAGTCTGGGGAGACCGCGCCGGGGTTCCGGTACTGACGGCGCCCGAAGGCTCGGACCCGGCCAGCCTTGCGTTCGACGCCCTGACCCGCGCACAGGCAGACGGTGCAGATCTGTTGATGATCGACACCGCAGGACGCCTGCAAAACCGTGCTGACCTGATGGAGGAACTGGCCAAGATCGTCCGTGTCATCCGCAAAGTCGACGACACAGCACCGCACAACACCTTGCTGGTCCTTGACGCCACAACCGGCCAGAACGCGCTGAGCCAGGTGGAAACCTTCCGTAATCTGGCGGACGTCTCGGGCCTGGTCATGACCAAGCTGGACGGCACTGCCAAAGGCGGCGTGCTGGTCGCGCTGGCAGACAAGTTCGGCCTGCCCATCCACGCGATTGGCGTGGGCGAACAGATTGACGACCTTGCGCCTTTCGACCCCGAAGAATTTGCCGCCGCCCTGACCGGTCTAAACAAAGGCTGATCCGCCCCTTCATCTGGCCCAAAATATCCTCGGGGGGTGTTGGGGGGCAGACAGCCCCCCACCTTCTCCACCCTACAAAAGGTTGGCATTTTTGAGCAACTGGCTGATCTCACTTGAAGGGACCGAAACGGGCCACCAGCTCGCGCTGGGCTTGGCCCTGATGGCTGCCTTCCTTCATGCCGTGTTTGGCGCGCTGCAAAAAGGGCGGCATGATCCGTGGCTGTCCCGTGGGGCCATTGATGCCAGTTACTGCATTATGGCCGCGCCTTTTGCCTTCTTCGTGGTGCCCTGGCCTGAACCGCATATGTGGTCGATTTTTGCATTCGTATGGCTGATCCACATTGCCTACAAGACGCTTCAGGCCATGGCATATACTAAAGGCTCTTACACCGTGGTCTATCCAGTGGTGCGCGGCACCGGTCCCCTGTTCACCGTGATCGGCGCTTATCTGTTATTCGGCGAGACCTTTACGACAGTACAATGGCTGGGCGTCGCAACCCTGCTGGCCGGGATATTCGGCCTGGCCGCGTATAACTTCCGATTTCTGGAAACCAATCGGGATACACTGGGCATCGCGTTGACACTTGCGATCATCACGGGCCTTTTTGTAGCCCTATACACCACCTATGACGCCTATGGCATCCGCGCCACCGCCGACCCGTTCACCTTTCTGGCCTGGTTTTTCATGATTGATGGCGCAGCCATGCCCATCTACGCCTTCCTCAGGTGGCGAGCCATGATCGACCGCCCTGCAGTTGGCCCGCTGATGGTGCGCGGTTTGGCCGGTGGCCTTATCGCTCCGCTGTCTTTCGGCGCAATCATGCTCGCCACTCGACTGGATAAAGTGGGTGAGGCCGCCGTTCTGCGCGAAACCTCAACTGTCTTTGCGGCATTGATCGGCTGGCTTGTGCTAAAGGAAACCGTAGGCCCCAGACGCATTGCCCTGATGGCATTGATTGCACTCGGCGCTGTAATAGTTGAAATGGGCGGGTAAACAGCAGGACAATCAGATGACAGGCAAAAAAGACATCAACCCGTTTCTCAAACAGGTGCTGGAACTGGGCCCTCCGCTGGCCTTCTTCTTCATCTACCTGCGCCTTCGCGACGACAGTTTTCTCGTCGCTGGCACCGAGTATTCCGGCTTTATCGTGGCGACGATCATCTTTGTTCCGCTGATGCTGGGGGCAATGGCCATCCTGTGGTATCTGACCGGCAAACTCAGCCGAATGCAAATTTTCACGGCCTTCATGGTGATCTTTTTCGGCGGCCTTACCGCCTGGTTCAATGACGAGCGGTTCTTCAAAATGAAAACCACGCTGGTCTACGGCCTGTTCGCCCTGATCCTGGGGATCGGCCTGATGCAAAAGAAATCCTATCTGGCTTATGTGCTGGACGAGATGTTGCCGATGCAGCACGAAGGCTGGATGATCCTGACCCGACGTCTGTGCGCCTGTTTTGCGGTTCTGGCACTGGCAAACGAACTTGTCTGGCGCACCATGTCGACGGACATGTGGGTCAAGATCGAGACCTTCGGATTTCCTATTGCACTGATGGCCTTCCTGATGCTGCAATTCAGCATTTTGCAGCGGTTCATGGACGACCCAGAGAAGAAATAGCTGCCCTTACGTCCGCCAGGTCTGCCAAAACAAACAAAATTCTTGGCTAATGCGCCCAGCTATGGGAAGTTGAGTGACCACCCACACACTCACCTTGCCCAAGATCGGTGCATACATGACGGCCTTTCCCAACAGCGGCTTCCTTTCCGAAGCCTCCGACGGGCTCAGAGATATGCTTTCGGCTCAAGCGACCGAAATTTCCCTGGCCCAAAGCGAAACACTCTTTGAACAAGGCGACGAGGGCGATTCGCTCTACGCCATATTGGACGGCACGCTGGAAGTGTCCTTTCTGGCCATGAGCGGCCGCAAACTTACACTGACGCTGATGCGTCCGGGTGAAGTCTTTGGTGAGATTGCGCTGTTCGACAACGGCCCGCGCACCGCCACCATTGCGGCGGCAGAACCGTCACGCGTGCTGCGTGTGCGCCGCAACGACGTCATGAAACAAGTCCGGCAACAACCTGATCTTGCAGAGGATTTGATCCGCTTGGCAGGATTGCGGATGCGATGGATGGGATCGCAGTTGAACGAGCAGGTCTTTCTGCCCATGCCCATTCGACTGGCCCGCAAGCTGCTGCATCTGTCGGGCCTGCAAGACAACCCGTCAGAACGGATCACCTTGTCTCAAAGCGAGCTGGCCGAGTTCGTCGGGGCCACGCGTGAAGCCGTGTCCAAAACAATATCAGGTTGGAAGCGTGACAATGTGGTCGAAGCCTCCCGGGGCGGAATATTGATTCAGGACTTCTCAGCCTTGCGTGAATTGGCCGATTCCGACCTAATTTGACCTTATGTGACCTGGTTCACAGATCGAACACAGAAGATGGTTAGGGTGGATTTGTTACCGTAGGAGGTCAGAGAATCATCCCCGATATCTGTCCAATGACCTCTCCCTGTATCTGAGCCATACGCAATAGCAGCGTATGGCTCATTTTTCTTACATTACTCAGAGTTTGAAGCCGACCAGGCAAAGAAAAGGCCGGGATTTTGTCCCGACCTCGTGTCTTTAATCTTCGAGGCTCAGCGCCACAAATCGCGGGTCGCCGCCTCTTCGAACCAGAAGAAGCAAAGACTTTCTGCCAGCTTCGCGTGATTCTTCCATCCGCTTTTCCAGATCTCCGATGGTCGTCACCTTCTGCTGACCTGCTTCGGTGATCAGATCACCAGCCCGCAGACCTTTGGCGTAAGCTTGCGACGCCTGGTCAACTTCGGAAATCACCAGACCTTCTGCATCTGCATCCAGCCCAAGTTCCTCGCGCAGCGTATCTGTAAGAGGCGCGATGGTCAGGCCGAGTATATCAGCATTCTCATCGACGGGAGCTTCTTCGACGCTTTCTTCACTACTGTCAGCGCGTTCAGCATCCTCACGACGACCCAGCGTGACCAGCACGGTCTGTGTGCCGCCGTCACGGTGCACGATCACGCGCACGGACTTGCCAACTTCGGTTTCACCAACCTGACGCACCAGTGCGCGCGTGTCCTCGACCTCTACACCATCAAAGCTGGTGATAACGTCGCCTGCCTTCAAACCCGCCTCCTTCGCGGGTCCATCCGGGACATCGCTGATCAGGGCACCACTTGGTTTCTCAAGCCCCATGGCTTCGGCCATGTCCTCGGTCACGTCCTGAATACGGACACCCAGCCAGCCACGACGGGTTTCGCCAAATTCACGCAGTTGATCGACAACTTTGACAACAACATTGGAAGCCATCGAAAACCCAATACCGATCGATCCCCCGTTCGGAGACAGAATCGCGGTGTTCACACCGATCACTTCACCTTCCATGTTGAACAGTGGGCCGCCCGAATTGCCGCGGTTGATCGCTGCGTCGGTCTGAATGTAATCGTCATACGAGCCGCTCAGTGCCCGATTGCGTGCCGAAACGATCCCGGCCGATACCGAAAAGCCCTGCCCCAGCGGGTTGCCCATGGCAATCACCCAGTCGCCCACTCGTGCGATATCGCTGTCGCCGAAGGTCACATACTGCAGAGGACCCGACGCCTCGACCTTGAGCAGCGCGATATCGGTTTTCTCATCTGTACCGATGACCTTGGCCACCAGTTCTTTCTTGGGCTGATCGTCGCCGGGAAAGAATTCCACAAGGATTTCATCCGCTTCGGCGATGACGTGATTGTTGGTGACGATAAATCCGTCTTCCGAGATCACAAATCCCGAGCCCAGAGCGTTGCTACGACGCGGTGCGTCGTTGTCGTCATCGCCGTTGCGGTCCTGAAACTCGCGAAAGAAATCCTCGAACGGAGATCCTTCGGGCACAATACCCTGCGGGCCGGTCTGGCCTTCAATCAGGGTGCTGGTTGTGATGTTCACCACCGCAGGGCTGATTTTCTCTGCCAGCGGTGCCAGGCTTTCGCCCCGGGCCTGAGCTTCGGCTGATTGCGCCAGCAAAAGCAACGAACCGGCAAACGCCAGCCACATCAGCCGCATCCAAACACTCACTTCGTCCCACCGGACGGATACACTGCGCGCTTTCGCCTGCACTTGAGCTCTCCTTGTTGACGTTCTTGCCAAGACCGCTCCAACACGGTCTTTCTTGACAACCAATGTAGTCAGTTTGGTCTGACGAGCAACTCGGGATCGCAGGGAAATCACTGCCAAGTGAAGGCATCGTATCAAAAACCCAGTTGATACGCCCCCCAAAGCAGGATCAGCCCACTGATGACACAAAGCAGCCCGGCCAATCGACGCGCCTGTTCATGCAGCGACCTTAACGCTTCGAGCATACGCTCGATAAGCGAAGGGGCCAGCGCATAGGCCAGCCCCTCGACAATCAATACCAGCCCGAAGGCCAGAAGGATCATACCCATTATTCAGAGGCCGGAGCCGCTGGCACAGGCCGCCCTGTCGGAGACCCAAGGTAATTGAAGAACTCTGAATCCGGGCTTAACACCAGCGAGCTGTTGCCGCCTTGCAGCGCATTCTCATAGGCCGTCAGTGAGCGGTAAAACTCAAAGAACTCCGGATCAGCACCGTAGGCATCAGCAAAGATCGCGTTGCGTTCGGCGTCGGCCTCACCGCGGGTGATTTCAGCCTCACGACGCGCATCCGACACCAGTTCAACCACAGTTCGGTCGGCCTGCGCACGTACACGCTGCGCGGCCTCGTTACCACGCGCGCGTTCGTCGGTCGCTTCACGTTCCCGCTCGGCCTTCATCCGATCGAAGGTCGCCTCAAGGTTGGCCTGCGGCAGATCTGTCGCCTTCAAACGAACGTCGATTACGGTAACACCCAGCGCCAGCGCCTCGGCAATAGCACTGTTGCGGATACGCAGCATCAGCGCGGCACGGTCGGAACTCAGGATATCGCGCGAGGACACCGAACCCAGAACTTCACGGGTTTCGGCACGCAAGATGCGATCCAGTCGATCCTCGGCAACCGGGATACCGCCAACACCAACCGCCTGACGGAATTGGTTCAGATCGGAAATCCGGTAACGTGCAAAAGCGTCGACCACGAGCCGACGATCATCCAGAGGTGTGACCTCCAGCGGCTGCACGTCGATGGACAAGATGCGGTCGTCATAGCGCACCACTTCCTGAATCAGCGGAATTTTGAACGCCAGACCTGGCTCTTCCTTCACCGCGACAACGCGGCCAAATTGAAGAACCAGCGCGCGTTCACGCTCGTCCACGATGAAGATCGAGGACAGCACGCCGACTATCGCGATGAAAACGATCGGCAGAATAAATGTCGTCTTACGCATCAGTTGCTCTCCCCTGCAGGGCTTCGGCGCAGCTCGTTGAGCGGCAGATACGGCACAACACCCTGCCCTTGCCCACTCGAGCTCGGGTCCAGAATGATCTTATCGACGTCACCCAAAATCTGTTCCATCCGTTCCAGATACAAACGCTTGCGGGTCACGTCCGGTGCCTTGGAATACTCTTCCAGAACCGCGCTAAAGCGGCTGGCCTCACCCTGAGCGCTGTTGATCTGTTGCGCACGATATCCTTCAGCCTCTTCCAAAATCTGTGCGGCTTCACCGCGCGCTTCAGCGAGTACCCGGTTGGCATAGGCGTCAGCGACGTTCTGCAGACGGTCACGCTCTTGCGCGGCCGCCTGAACATCGCGGAACGCCGCAATCACGTCCTGTGGCGGGTCGGCCTTGTCAAAGTTCACACGGACGATGTTCACGCCCGAATCGTAGCTGTCCATCGTCTCCTGAATCAGTTCCTGCAGGCGGTCGGCGATAATGCCGCGATCCCGGTTCAGAATCGGCGCCAGTTCGCTTTGCGCAATAATCTCACGCATCGCAGATTCTGACACGGCGCGGATGGTTTGGCGTGGATCGCGCAGATTGAACAAGTACTTGGCGGGATCGTTGATGTTCCAAACCACTTGATAGTCGATATCGACCACATTTTCGTCGCCGGTCAACATCAGGCCGTCATCACTGCCACGGGCACCGCCCATGTCTTCGTTCTGTTCGCGTGTTACCGGGATTACCTCAGCGGTTACAAACGGCCAGGGCGCAAAGTTCAGGCCCGGATTGCCGACGGCCGAGAATTCGCCCAGGAACAACTCAACCGACTGTTCTTCTGGCTTTACGGTGTAGAAGCTCGCCAACCCCCAAAGACCGGCAGCGACCAGAACGCCAATTGCAATAGTGCCCTTGGTAAAGGCCGGACCACCGCCGCCTTGACCACTACCGCCACCCTTGCCCGAGCCGCCGCGACCGCCCATCAGAACGCGCAGCTGCTCTTGGCCCTTTTTCATCAGTTCGTCGATCTCGGGGATCTGCGGGCCATCGCCTTCGGGGGGCTTGCGCCCATCGCCGTTGTTGCCCCGATTTCCTCCGCCGCCGGAAGAGCCTCCGCCCCCCCAGGGGCCGCCGCTGTTGCCCGCCATATGTTTCAATTCCTTCATTATGGACCGTGTGATCACGGTGTCCCTTGTAACGTGTGTATTCGCGCTTGCAAATCAAGCGGTGCGTACAGGTTGCCGCATTGTCACCAGTTCTTCAGCCATCACCGGGTGCACCGCAACCGTGCGGTCGAAATCTTCTTTGGTGGCGCCCATCTTTACGGCGATACCAGCCAACTGGATCATCTCACCCGCGCCGGGCGCCACGATATGGCAACCCAGAACCTTGCGGGTGGCCTGGCTGACCAGAAGCTTCATCAAAACCCGCTGCGTTCCGCCAGCGAATGCCTTCTGCATCGGCTTGAACGACGTGGCATAAACCTCGATCGGTTCTTGCGCTGCGGCCTCTTCTTCGCTGAGGCCAACTGTTCCAAATTCCGGTTGCGTGAAGATCGCAGTCGGGATCAGTTCGTGATCCACGGGCGTTGGGTTGCCTTTGAACACGGTTTCGACAAAAGCCATGCCCTCGCGGATCGCTACCGGTGTCAGGTTCACCCGATCCGTAACATCGCCAATGGCATAGATCGAAGGCACCGCCGTCTGGCTGTATTCATTTACGATGATCTCACCCTTGCGACCACGTTCGACGCCCAGATCTTCCAGCCCCAGATTGTCGGCATTTGGCGCACGGCCCGTGGCGTACATCACGACGTCAAATCGATCCTCGGTGCCATCGGTTGCCTTGACGCGTATCTGGTCCCCGTCTTTGGTCATTTCCAGAACATTGGTGCCCAGACGTACGTCGACACCGTTCTGGCGCATCTCTTCACAGATCAGCCCCCGCGCCTCTTCATCAAAGCCACGCAGAATCTGCGCGCCACGATAGAATTGCGTGGTCTTGACGCCCAGCCCATTCATGATCCCTGCGAATTCGCTGGCGATATAACCGCCACCAACGATCAGGATGTTCTGGGGCAGCCTGTCCAGATGGAATATCTCGTTCGAGGTGATCGCCAGGTCCGAGCCCGGAAACTCTGGCACAACCGGACGGCCGCCAGTGGCGATCAGGATGTGCTTGGCGGTTTTGCGGGTGCCATCGGTCAGCTCGACCGTATGGGCATCAACCAAACGCGCGCGCTGGTCAAAGCTTTCAACACCGTTGTTTTTCAGGATGTTACGATAGATACCTTCCAGCCGGTCCAGTTCCGTCACCAACTTGCCGTGGAAGGTGTTCCAGTTGAACGCACCGGGTTGAATGTCCCAGCCATAGGCTTTTGCATCACCGACCATGCCCGAGTATTCACTGGCAAAGACCATCAGCTTCTTGGGCACACAGCCACGGATCACACAGGTGCCGCCATAGCGGTCTTCTTCGGCCAACGCGACCTTGGCCCCTGTCTCACCTGCCGCCACACGCGCAGCACGGACCCCGCCCGAGCCTCCGCCGATGACAAAAAGATCATAGTCAAAGCTCATGCCGGGTTCCTTCGTTCAACATTCAAAAAATTCTCTGGATATCTGGGCGCGAAAACCCCGGTGCCAACCCCTGGGCACAGAAATTTCGAACATTCACTGACGCTTGTCGGGATCAAGGGCATCAAACTCAGTCCGAAACATCGGAAAACAGGTTGTCGCGCGACCGGCCCAAAAACTGGTCCAGCTCGATGGTGCCTGCATTGATGTCCCGCAGTTCGACCCGGCCATCGCCGTGGCCCAGAACGACCTTGTCGCAGATATCGATGAACAGGCCATTTTCGACCACGCCCGGCACCTGATTCAGGATCAGCGCCATCTGACGCGGATTGCCGATGCGTTGCAGGTGCAGGTCCAGAATGTGATTTCCTTCATCGGTCACAAAAGGGGCCTGACCATTCATGCGCAATGCAGAGGTCGTGCCCAGAACATCCATGGTGTCCAGCGCCTCTTCGATCAGCGTCCGTGTGGTTTGCCAGCCAAAGGGAACCACCTCGACCGGCAGTGGGAAAGCGCCCAGCGTTTCAACCTCTTTTCCGGCGTCAGCGATGACGATCATCTGATCACTGGCCGTGGCCACGATCTTTTCCTGCAGATGCGCCCCGCCGCCGCCCTTGATCAGGTTCAGGTCGGCGTCAAACTCATCGGCACCATCAATGGTCATGTCCAACCACCCGGCTTGGTCCAGTGAAATGACCTCGACCCCGACCTCGCGCGCAAGCTGTGCCGTGCGGGTCGATGTCGGCACGCCCTTGATCCGCAAGCCTTCCTCGCGAACCCGTTCGCCCAGACGGCGCACCAACCAGGCGGCTGTGGAACCTGTCCCAAGGCCCACGCGCATTCCGTCTTCGACCATCTCGGCCGCACGGCACGCGGCCACGTATTTTGCAGTGTCGATGGGCGACAAATCTCCGGTCATGGCAGCTTTCCAAGGTTGGCTTGCCGAAGTTATAGGGAATGCGTCGGGTGACTGCGACCCCAATTTGCGACCCGATGGGCTTAAAGATACCGAAGGACTACGCGTTTCCTATCGGAAACGTCGCAATCATGTCTTACAAGCTCATCTTTGCGTTATAAGTTGCCGCCATGTTGACGCCCTACCGCCTACACTATGCCCCCGACAACGCCTCGCTGGTGATCCGCCTGGCGCTGGAAGAGATGGGTGTGCCTTATGAAACCGCTCTGGTGGATCGGCGCCAGAACGCGCAGGACAGCGCTGCTTATCGGGCACTCAATCCCAACGGCCTGATCCCGGTTCTGGAAACGCCGCAAGGGCCGATCTTTGAAACCGCCGCTATCCTGCTGTGGTTGTCCGAGCAGCATGGCCAGCTTGCCCCGGCCAAAGATGATCCGGACCGCGCAGGCTTTCTGAAATGGCTATTCTTCGCATCCAACACGCTGCACGCGGATGTGCGCATCCTGTTTTATGCCGAGAAATACATCGACCCGTCGCAGGCTGACACATTGCGGGCTGGCATTCGCCCCCGCGTGAGACACCATTTGCAATTGCTGGACCAAGTAGCAAAGAGCGCGCCGGATTGGTTCTGTGCTGATCATCCATCCGTTCTGACGTATTATGTCGCGTGCATGATGCGCTGGATGGCACTTTACCCCGCTCAGGCAGACCGCAGTTGGTATCAACTGCCGGACACGCCTTACCTGCAAACGCTGCTGATGAAGCTTGAAGCACGCCCAGCGACCCGTTCGGCCATTGCGGCAGAAGGTCTGGGAGTCACCCCGTTCACATCCCCAGTTCACGCCAACCCACCAGAAGGCTCAGCTATCTGATATGTTCCTCTCTGTTTTCGATATGTTCAAAGTGGGCATCGGCCCGTCCTCTTCTCACACTATGGGCCCCATGGTGGCTGCCGCACGCTTTCTGGATATGATGCGTGCGTCGCCGTTTGATTTTTCGGGTCTCAAGGGGTCATTGCACGGTTCACTGGCCTTTACCGGCGTGGGTCACGCAACCGACCGGGCGACCATCCTTGGCTTGGCCGGTTTTGTACCGGACACCTATGACAACGCCAAAGCCGAGGCTGCGCTGACGGAAATCACCCGTACGCATACGGTTACGCCAGAAGGCTTGCCGTCGCTTCAATTCGACCCCAAGACCGACCTGATTTTCGACTATGACAACACTCTGCCCGGGCACGCCAACGGCATGATCCTGATGGCGACGGACGCACAGGGCGACGTGATCCTGCGGCAGGTTTTCTATTCCGTCGGCGGCGGATTTGTCCTGACCGAGGAAGAACTGGCCGAGGGAAAAGCAACCAATGAAGGCGCACCGGTGCCGTTCCCATTCAAATCAGCCGTGGAAATGCTGGAGATGGCAAAATCCAGCGGCAAGAGCATTGCCGGAATGAAGCGCGAAAATGAAATCGCGCGGGGCTGTGCTGACAGTTTTGCCAAAGGCTCAGCGCGCCTGTGGGAAGTCATGAACGCCTGCATCGAACGCGGATTGACCACAGACGGCATTCTGCCGGGCGGGTTGAAAGTGCGCCGCCGCGCCAAGGGCATTTATGACGCCCTGATGGCTGAACGCGGCATGAACCTGACCGCGCCGCATACGATCAACGACTGGATGAGCGTCTACGCAATGGCGGTAAACGAAGAAAACGCAGCCGGTGGGCAGGTCGTCACCGCACCTACCAACGGTGCGGCAGGTGTTCTGCCTGCGGTGCTGCGCTATTACCTCGACCACGTGCCCGGTGCCTCGGAAAGCCATATCGAGGACTTCCTGCTGACCGCAGCCGCCATCGGCGGGTTGGTGAAGTACAACGCCTCGATCTCGGGGGCCGAAGCGGGATGTCAGGCCGAGGTCGGCAGCGCAGCCGCCATGGCTGCTGCCGGGCTTTGCGCCGTAATGGGCGGAACGCCTGAACAGGTAGAGAACGCCGCCGAAATCGCGCTGGAGCATCACCTGGGCATGACCTGCGATCCCGTCGCCGGGCTGGTTCAGGTACCCTGTATCGAGCGGAACGGGCTGGGTGCCATCAAGGCAGTTTCTGCCGCGTCACTTTCCTTGCGCGGGGACGGTCAGCATTTCGTGCCTTTGGATTCGGTGATCGAGACCATGCGTCAGACCGGGCATGACATGCACGAAAGGTACAAGGAAACCTCGCTTGGCGGATTGGCTGTGAACGTGCCAAACTGCTGAAGGAGACCAGGAGAGGGTCGATATGCGTGGACATTGCCTGTGCGGCAAAATCAAATACGAAATCGACTCTGCGCCCCTGTCCTGCGTCAGCTGTCATTGCGACAGCTGCCGACGCCAATGCGCCGCTCCGATGACCACCTATTTCGCGGTCCGCGACGGACAATGGCGCTGGATCGGAGAGGACCCCAAGCGCTTCAACTCTTCTCCGGGCGTTGAGCGCAGCTTTTGCCCTCATTGCGGCACACCGATCTCATTCCGTTCGACGAAGATGTCGGGTGTGCAGCACCTGTATGTCGCGACATTGGAAAACCCCGAGGCTCTGACGCCCACTCTCCATGTGGCGTATGAAGAAAAGCTGAGCTGGCTTCATCTTGATGATGGTCTGCCCACTTGCACCGGGCCGGATTACACAAAGGTTCAGCCACTGCCCGATGCGTGACATCAGGCCTTTCTCCTGTGACGTGAAACGGATAGCGTCGCCGACATGACCCACGATCGCCCCGTCTTTGGCATCGTCTTGATGCTTGGTTTTTGCGTCCTCGCCCCATTGGGCGACGCGATGGCCAAGCTGTTGGGTGAGACCACTCCATTGGGCTTGCTGGTAACAGCTCGCTTTGCTGCGCAGGCCCTGATTCTGATCCCTCTGATTGTTTTGACTGGGCGGCCCTGGCGGATGAGCGGGCGCATCCTGCGCCTGACGGTGATCCGCACGCTGCTGCACATCGTCGGGATCACGGCCATGTTCAGCGCGTTGAAGTTTCTGCCACTGGCCGACGCCATCGCAATCGCCTTTGTCATGCCCTTCATTATGCTGCTGCTGGGCAAGTTCGCTCTCGGGGAAGAGGTCGGCATTCGCCGCCTGGCTGCTTGTATCGTTGGGTTCGCGGGCACGTTGCTGGTCATCCAACCCAGCTTTGCCGAAGTTGGCGCCCCCGCCCTGCTGCCCCTGATCGTCGCTGTTGTCTTTGCCTTTTTCATGCTGGTCACTCGGCAAATCGCGAAAGAGACCGACCCTGTGTCTTTGCAGGCTGTCTCGGGTGTTTTTGCCACGCTCATATTGGCCCCGGTTCTGCTGGTCGGTACGCAGCTGGATATCTGGGAGATCTCAGTGATCCTTCCCGGTCCTGACATGTACTGGCTGCTGTTTGCGATTGGGGCGTTGGGCACGATTGCCCATTTGCTGATGACATGGTCCTTGCGCTATGCGCCCGCTGCCACACTGGCTCCGATGCAATATCTGGAAATCCCTGTTGCAACGCTGATCGGCTGGATGATCTTCAGCGACCTGCCAGACGGACTTGCAGCGATAGGAATCGCCATCACAATCGCCGCAGGGCTCTACGTTATTCTGCGCGAACGGGCCACCGCCCGGTCTGCCCCGACAGAAACACCCGCATAAGCGGGTCCAGCGCGGCACGCGGGATCATGACCAAAAGTCCCGGCCCGTCCATTTGCAGTTCAACCTCGGCCAGCGCACGGTTGGACGTCCCCATCTGACCGTCCGGTTCGAACTGCAACCCATCAATTGGCCACTCCAACCCGGTGCTGCGGCCGGTCACCAAGCGCATTGAAAACAGCGATACCACGTCCCCGGGGTCAACTGGCAAGCGAATCCGGGGGGGTGCGTGAAAGACCACCTCATCCTCGCCCAGCAGAATGCACGTCTGATGCTGCCTTCGGATCAGGGTATTCAAAACCGCAAGCTGATGATCCAGCCGCCCCCCCAGAAAACCTGCTCCCAAGATCACCGGGCTCTGCACGCTGCGCAGCGCCTTGTCGAAATCGGTGCTGTCTTGTTCGCGGATCGGAAAAAGCCGCTCCGACGGTATTTTTGCCTTGGCCTCGGCATCCAGCGAATCGAAGTCTCCGATGACAGCATCGGGGATATGACCTGATTCTGTTAAAACAGATGCTCCACCATCGGCCGCAACGACGGACTTGACGCGGCTCAGCACCAGATTCAGGTCATCAGGCCCGACAAATCCCCCTCCAAACAACCCAATTGGATCATTAGAGCGTACAATTGGCTCGAATTTACTAAGATTGGTCATATTTCCCGGTTTTGGACACATTAAGACCACAAAATGATAGATTCATGCAGGATGTTCAGAGCCGATGTGTGCTCCCGATTCCGGGTAAGTTGGCTCTCGTAGTTTGTAAAGGACGTGCGTCTGATGGTACAGAATAACAAGGTATTGACAGTTTCTTACGGAACCTTCTCCTGCACTTTGGAAGGATTTGACGATTCCTTTGAGACGATGAAAGCCATCGCCGAGTATTTTCGCGATCTTGCAGCGGATGACCGCTATTTCGGCTCGGAACCCCCTCAACCTGATGCCGAGATGCTGGCCCACATAGCCCGGCGCGACGCGTCGCAGCGCGTTGAAGCCAGTCAAAACGACACCGGCCTTTTGCTGCGCGCGACTCAGACGCCCGCAACCGCTGCAACTGTCACCCATCAGGATCCAGCCCCGCAAGCAGCAGCCGTGATGTCCGCTGCAACCGCGCCGACTCACGGACAGCCAAGCCCGGCCGAAACCAGCTTCGCAGAGGCGGAACCAGTTGGAGACACTCCTCCTCCGGAAGCCGACAGCATCGCCGCAAAGCTGCAGCGCATTCGGGCCGTTGTTTCTCATTCAGACGTTCCACCCGCAGCCTATTCCGAAGACGAGGATACTTCGCTGCTGACCAACCCCCAGCCCCCTGTTGACGCTGTTGCGGCAGCGTTTGAAGCCGGTGCTCTCAACGCTGAGGACTTTGCTGAACCCGAAGAACCCAAGGCCGAAGAACCGCAAGAATATGTTGTCGATGAACCTGAAGCCGAAGAAACAGATGACCTGACCGCCGAAGCCCCTACTGAAGCACAGGACACCGAAGCCGACGAAATCCTAACGTTCGAAACCGACGATTTGCCCGTGCCTCTGACCCCCGAGCACGTGCAAGTTGACGATCTGGAAGACACTTCGGAAATGGAGCAGCTTCCCGCCGAAGAACTGCTTGCGGACGTGGAACAGGAATCTGAGGACGAATTTGACGAAGAAGACGTCCCGAACATCCTTAACGTCGAAGATGTGGCCATCGAAACTGCGGACGAGGTCGCAGATGAAGCGGATGAAGATCTTAAGCAGGGCATGTTGACCGCTGAGGATGAAGAAAACCTGCTGAGCGAGATTTCCGATATCGAAGACAGTTTTGCCGTTCGTTCCAGCCAGAGGCTGACCGACGATGCAGATCCCGATCAGGACGTTCTGCGTCTGATGGCCAAAACAGGCGAACATATGGACGACCCGTCCAGCAGCGATGCGCGGGAAACCTATTCGCACCTGCGCACAGCCGTTGCCGCGACCGAAGCCGAACTTGATGACAAAGCCACTGCGTCCTCGAAGGATGAGGAATATCGCGGCGACCTTGAATCCGTAGTCAGCCCCCGCCGCCCCGAGGTGAAGGTGACAAGTGCACGCCCGGAAACGGATGCACCTGCCCCGCTTAAACTGGTGGCAGAGCAGCGTGTCGACGACCAAAGCCAACCAACCGGACCGGTTATGCCGCGCCGCGTAACCTCGGATTTGGACGATACCGGATCGGAAGAAGGCGGCTTTGCACAGTTTGCACAGGACCAGGGCGCACAATCGCTGCCCGACCTTCTGGAAGCAGCCGCTGCCTATCTTTCCTTCATCGAAGGTCAGGAACAGTTCTCTCGTCCGCAGCTGATGAACAAGGTCCGCTCATTGAAACAGGATGAGTTCAATCGCGAAGAAAGCCTGCGTTCATTCGGTCAGCTGCTGCGCGATGGAAAAATCGAAAAAGCTGGCGGTGGCCGGTTCGCCGCATCCAACCTGATCGGCTTCCGTCCAGATGATGAGCGCGCAGTTGGTTAAGTGACGCGTCAACAGACAAGCAGGGCCGGGTAAACCCCGGCCCTTTTTTTGTCGCTCCCACGGAAATGCGCGTTGGAAAAACTTTTTAGGCAGCGCCAACCAACAATTTATGCTGCAGTGCAGAATTGTGATATACTCTTACGGCAGAAATCTCGTCATCATGCCCGTTTCAGACAGAGGAAACGCTATGCAAGACGTCATAATTCGCCGGCTTCGAAAATACGACCAAGCCTTAGTTACAAACCATTTCAACAGCTTGGATGAAGAAGTTTTGTTGTCACGCTTTGGCACACCTGTTCAGCCCGAGGGATTGCGACACTACATTTCCAACATGTTTGCGAACGCAGCATTGATATTCGGAGCCTTTCCGGATTCTTGCCTGCGTGGTGTAGGCGAGTTGCGTTTGATACCTGATCATAAACACCACGCCGCGGAAGCCGCCTTTACTGTCGAAAAAGTTTGGCAGGATCAGGGGATTGGAGATGCTTTGTTGTCACGCCTCATTACGGTAGCTCAAAACAGAGGGGTCAGAGAAGTTCACATGCTATGCCTTGCAACCAATCAAAAAATGCGACGCCTGGCCGAGAAACACAATGCAGAGCTAGCACTTGTGCCAGGCCAGGTTGAGGCTACTTTGACCACCCCATGGCCGACCCCCTTCAGCATGGCGAAAGAAATCACAAGCGAGTACCGCGCGTTTACACGCGCAGTGCTCAGTTGGCCAAGCCATATGCAAACTTCACAACAAGCTCAGGACTGATCCGGGTCTTCTTTCCCGACGCCGCGAAACACGAACTTGAACGGCAGAGCCCAAAGAATGCCAAGAACGATATAGACCAGAAGCTCCACCCAGATCGGGGGGCGCTCCAGCCAGTTCACAACTGTCACCACCGCCACAATATAAAGTGGCAGTCCAACAACAAGGATCACCAGCGACCACCGGCGGCGCGCCTTATAGCTTAGACCTGGTTTGTTTTCCTCGGTCATCAGTCAGCAAAGGGGTCGGTCACCAGAATGGTGTCGTCCCGCTCCGGGCTGGTGGACAGAAGCGCCACGGGGCATTCGATCAGTTCTTCGACCCGTCGCACATACTTGATCGCGTTGGCAGGCAGATCGGCCCAACTGCGCGCGCCTTCGGTCGATTCGCTCCAACCAGGCATTTCTTCGTAGATCGGGGTACAGCGCGCCTGCTGGTCAGCTGCCGTGGGCAGATAATCCAAACGTTCGCCGTCCAGTTCATACCCTGTGCAGATTTTCAGCGTTTCAAAGCCGTCCAAAACATCGAGTTTGGTCAACGAGATGCCGTTTACACCGCTGGTCGCGCAGGTTTGCCGCACCAGACACGCATCGAACCAGCCACAGCGACGTTTGCGGCCAGTGACAGTGCCGAACTCATGCCCACGGGTTCCGAGGCGCAGACCATCATCATCGTCCAGCTCGGTCGGGAACGGCCCCTCACCCACACGAGTGGTATAGGCTTTTACGATGCCCAACACGAAATCCACAGATCCCGGTCCAATACCCACACCTGTCGCCGCCTGCCCGGCTATCACGTTCGAAGATGTCACAAACGGATAAGTTCCGAAGTCGATGTCCAGCAATGCACCTTGCGCGCCTTCAAACAGGATACGTTTGCCGGCTTTGCGTTTTTCGTTCAACACTTTCCAGACGGGTGCCGCGAACGGCAGAATCTGCTGCGCGATCTCTTTCAACTGAGCGATCAGCCCATCGCGGTCAACTGGTTCAATCCCCAACCCCTTGCGCAGCGGATCATGGTGCTGCAACGCGCGGTCGACACGTGCCTCAAGCGTCGCTTCGTCAGCCAGATCAGCAACACGAACGGACCGACGGCCAACCTTGTCCTCGTAAGCCGGCCCAATACCGCGACCAGTGGTTCCGATTTTGGTGCCTTTGCTCGCGGCTTCTTCACGGGCGCGGTCCAGCTCACCATGAATGGGCAGAATCAGCGGTGTGTTTTCGGCGATCATCAGTGTTTCCGGACTGATCTCGACACCCTGCTCACGGATCGAAGCGATTTCCCCGACCAGATGCCAGGGGTCCAGCACAACACCGTTGCCGATGACGCTCAGCTTGCCGCCGCGCACGACACCCGAAGGTAACGCGTTCAGTTTGTAGACTTCCCCGTCAATGACCAGCGTGTGACCGGCATTATGCCCGCCCTGAAAACGCGCGATCACGTCCGCCCGTTCGCTGAGCCAGTCGACGATCTTGCCTTTTCCTTCGTCACCCCACTGGGCGCCGACAACAACCACGTTGGCCATATCCGGTCCTTTTGTGCTGAATTACCAAACCCGGCTCGTATAGCGGGGCGCAAACGGCAGGGAAACCGATATTTCGCCGCAGATGAAAATCGCGCGAACGCGCGATGCCTCCGGCGGGGATATTTGAAGCCAGATGAAGAAAGGATCCCTTGCTTCATCTGGCTGGAAATATCCCGGGGGAGTCGCCCGAATGGGCGGCGGGGGCAGAGCCCCCTTCCCGACATTATCGCAAATGCACCGGCTGCCCGTGAGGTGTCGTCAGATAAGCCTCTTCCCACGCATGATGCAGGTCTTTCACATCCTGCGGTAGAGCGGTGCCCTGATCGGCCAGCAAACACTCAAGCGTTTCCAGCCAAGCATGGAAATAGTCGTCGCAACCATCCAGTTCCCGATCAAGGCCATTGCGTTTAAGTGTGTCCGAAAAACGTGCCGCCCAGTCTGGCCAGTCAAACCGCCCTGCCTCGTTCAGCGCAACTGTGACGGCAAAGAGCTGCGCGTGCCAGGGTTCAGCGAAGACAGGCTCTGGCGCGCTGTGGGTGATGCAATCGCTCATGCCGGCTCCAGATAGCTTTGCCACAGATCCAGCACTACTTCGTCATCAGGGTGTTCAGGACTAGACCATAGTTCCGACGCCGGGAAAACCACCGCAAAGATCGGTTCAGGCGCTTCGCCCAAACCATGCGCATTGGAATCGGGCAGAACATGGGTTCCGTGCAGGCGTAAGATGCGCCCCTTGGCGCCAGATGCATAGATCGGCAGGCGTGTATGGCCGCCATCTACAAGGCGATTCGCTGCACGCCGAGTCGTGACAACCTCTTGCCCGACAGAATAGCGCACCGCGATGTTTGAGGGCCTGTCTGCAGGACCACCTTTCGCCAATGCCGCGGACACAGCTTCCGCTTTCAGCATTCTATCAGCCAGCGGGTGCGGTTCGTTCTCTCCACCACCACGCAGATCTTCAAGGGTCAATACTCCGTTCTCGACCAACAAATCGGTCAGCCCCGAGATCCATTTCTCATAGTACGAAAACCGCGTGTAATCCTTGGGTGACAGCCGTTCGCGCGCATGGCGGGATACATCAATGTTCCACTGCCCCAGAAACCCAGACGCGAGTGTCACGGCCAAGGCTCGAGCGTGCCACTCCTCGGCAAATACCGGCGCGTCTTCTGCTTCGGGGTTTATCGGCCCATCCCCAAAACGCCCCCCCATGTCATGAACGCGCGTCATGAGGGCACCCTGGGAAGGCCGGTGCCGATCATACTGTCGCGTGTCACCAGCGCGGCAAGTTTGTCTTCACTCAACCCATCTGTGCCTTCGGGACGCATCGGCAGAACGAGGTAGCGAATCTCGGCGGTCGAATCCCAGACCCGCACCGAAGTGCCCTCGGGCAGGGTGACGCCAAATTCAGCCAGCACTTTGCGCGGTTCCCGCACGGCTCGGGCCCGGTAGGCGTCCGACTTGTACCAGCCGGGCGGGATACCCAACAACGGCCACGGGTAGCAGCTGCACAAGGTGCAGACGACCATGTTGTGCTGGGCTGGCGCGTTCTCGACAACAACCATATGTTCACCCTGCCGACCATAATAGCCAAGATCAGCCACCACAGGCGTGGCGTTTTCCAGCAAGGCCGCCTTGAAAGCCGGGTCGCTCCACGCTTTGGCAACGACGCGCGCACCGTTCTGCGGGCCAATCCTGTTCTGATAAGTGTCAGTGATTTCATCCAGTGCCGCCGGGTCGATCAGCCCTTTACGGGTCAGAATCGTTTCCAGTGCCTTTACTCGCAAAGCAGGTTCCGGCGGCAGTAAAGCGTGCGGGTGGTCGTGATCGTCATGTGGCATGGGCCGCAGCCTGCGTTACGCTACGGCGTTCTGTCCAGTCCCTTTACCGTGATATGATACATCACGCGTCGTGATGCGAACTCCTGACTTGCCCCCGCTGACAAACTTGCATAAGTACCACGCGATACACGCCACGCTGTACAGGAACACCATGGAAAACGTCGTTCTCATCATCCATCTTCTTTTGGCTCTGGGCCTGATTGCCGTTGTTCTGATGCAGCGGTCCGAAGGCGGTGGCCTTGGTATGGGCGGTGGCGGCGGTGGCGCCATGACAGGCCGTGCAGCGGCAACCGCTTTGGGCAAGGTGACATGGATTCTGGCTGCGTGCTTCATCGTGACTTCAGTCACGCTGACCATTCTGGCCGCTCAGAAGTCCTCGGGCAACTCGGTGATTGATCGTCTGGGTGGTCAGGCGCCGGCTTCGACCGAAGAAAGCACTCCGGCGATTCCGTCGGCAGATGACCTTCTGCCGCCGGCACAGGGCGACAACGCGCCACTGATCCCGCAGGCGGACTGATCCACAAAACCTAGAAACCAGAAAGAGAACTGCAACAGCATCTTGCGGTTCTCTTGCGCTATTGGCGCGAATCCTTTATATGTGAAGTCCCGTGGTGCAGCGGTTTTTCGGAACCGCCGGGCAGCTGATTTTGACGTCTCACGGGAGCAGCCGAAAAACTATGGCGCGTTTTATTTTCATCACTGGTGGTGTGGTTTCGTCCTTGGGCAAAGGACTGGCTTCGGCGGCTTTGGGTGCACTGTTGCAGGCGCGGGGATACTCGGTACGCCTGCGCAAACTGGACCCCTATCTGAACGTCGATCCTGGCACGATGTCGCCGTTTGAACATGGCGAAGTGTTCGTCACCGACGATGGGGCCGAAACCGATCTGGACCTTGGCCACTATGAACGTTTCACCGGTGTGGCCGCCCGCAAGACCGACTCGGTCAGTTCGGGGCGCATTTATTCGAATGTGCTCGAGAAAGAGCGCCGTGGTGATTACCTTGGCAAGACCATTCAGGTCATCCCGCACGTCACCAACGAGATCAAGGACTTCATCGCCATTGGCGAGGATGAGGTTGATTTCATGCTGTGTGAGATTGGCGGCACCGTCGGCGATATCGAAGGCCTGCCCTTCTTTGAAGCCATCCGTCAGTTCAGTCAGGACAAACCGCGCGGGCAATGTCTTTTCATGCATCTGACGCTGCTGCCATTCATCAAAGCCTCAGGCGAGTTGAAAACCAAACCAACTCAGCATTCGGTGAAAGAGTTGCGCTCGATTGGTCTGGCCCCTGATATTCTGGTGTGCCGGTCCGAGGGTCCGATCCCGACCAAGGAACGCGAAAAACTGGCCCTGTTCTGTAACGTCCGCCCCGACAGCGTGATCGCGGCGCAGGACCTTTCCACGATCTATGACGCCCCGCTGGCCTATCACCGTGAAGGATTGGATCAGGCCGTTCTGGACGCGTTCCAGATCAGCCCCGCCCCAAAACCCGATCTGGCCAAGTGGGAAGACGTCAGCGACCGTATTCACAACGCCGAAGGCGAAGTGAAGGTCGCCATCGTCGGCAAATACACACAGCTCGAAGACGCCTATAAATCGATTGCCGAGGCGTTGACCCATGGCGGTATGGCCAACCGGGTGAAGGTGAAAGTCGAGTGGGTCGATGCCGAGGTGTTCGACACCGAAGACGCCGCACCGCATCTGGAAGGCTTCCACGCCATTCTCGTACCCGGCGGGTTTGGCGAGCGTGGCACCGAAGGCAAGATCAAGGCCGCTCAGTATGCGCGCGAACACAAGGTGCCTTATCTGGGTATCTGTCTGGGTATGCAGATGGCCGTGATCGAAGCCGCTCGGAATGCGGCGGGAATCACAGAAGCAGGCTCGGAAGAGTTCGACCACGAGGCCGGTAAAAAGCGGTTTGAACCTGTGGTTTACCACCTGAAAGAATGGGTACAGGGCAATCACAAGGTTGAACGCAAAGTCGGCGACGACAAAGGCGGCACCATGCGTTTGGGCGCTTACAACGCGGTACTGGCCGAAGGGTCCAAAGTTGCTGACGTCTATGGCAACACCCAGATCGAAGAACGCCACCGTCACCGCTATGAGGTGGACATCAAGTACCGTGAGCAGCTTGAGAAAGCAGGCCTGAACTTCTCGGGCATGTCGCCGGATGGCCGGTTGCCGGAAATTGTCGAATGGTCGGATCACCCCTGGTTCATCGGCGTTCAGTACCACCCGGAACTCAAGTCCAAGCCGTTTGATCCGCACCCGCTGTTCCGCGACTTCGTGCGCGCAGCAAAAGACACTTCGCGTCTGGTTTGATATACCGCTGTGTCGGACTGTCGCCCCCGCGTTGTTTTGTGGGGGCTGATCTCTTAACTGTATGAGGATGCGGAGTTTCTGCTTCGCAGTTTGGATGCAGTTCAGAGATTCAGGAGATTTCCGATGAGCAACGCAACAACGATCACAAACCTCCAGCAAGCGCTGCATATGGAGCTGACGGCGGCGCATCAGTACCAGCTGCACGCCCATGTGCTGGAGGATTGGGGCCTGGATATCCTGGCCGAAAAGATGCGCGGCGAGATGCAGGAAGAATTGGGCCACTCTGACGCGTTCATTGAGCGCATTCTGTTCCTTGGCGGCGTACCCGAGCTTGAGTTTCAAAAAAGCCCGGCAGCAGCAGGTTCTCTGGAAGAGATGTTCTCTGCCGACCTGAAGGACGAAACCGAAGCCGTCGATTTCTATACCAAAGCCGCGCTACAGGCCGCTGAGGCCGGAGATGTCGGCTCACGCACCCTCTTCGAACGCATCCTGTTGGAAGAAGAAGGGCACAAAGAGTGGTTGGAAACTCAGCTGAGCCTGCTGAAACGTCTTGGCGATTCCAACTTCAGTGCAAAATTTGTCTCCGGTGTGGCAGACCAAGCCTGACGGTTATCGAACCAACCTATCAGACGACACAGGCAGCTAAAGGTTCTACGGAGCGTGCCTGCAAAGCCTGTGTCGTCTCTTCAAAGTGACGTGTGGGGCCGAAAAACCTCTATTCCCCTGTCTTGCAAGTGGCTAACTGTTGCGCTGACGACAACAGGAGAGTTCCGATGACCGACCAGATCCAGAACGCGAAGACCTTCACCAGCCTTCACAAAAAAGGCGATCCGGTCATCCTTTTCAACATCTGGGACGCAGGCAGCGCGGGCGCAGTGCGGGATGCTGGCGCACAGGCGATTGCGACCGGTAGCGCCCCGGTTGCCATGGCTCAAGGGTTCAGCGACGGACAAAACATCCCGATCGACGCCGCTTTGGACAACGCCCGCCGCATTGTATCTGCGGTCGATCTGCCGGTGACACTGGATTTCGAAGGCGCTTATGCAGAAGACGTGCAGGGGATCTCAGAAAATGTGAAGCGCGCTCTGGATTGCGGCGTGGTTGGCTTCAACTTCGAAGATCAGATCATCGGAGGTGCGGGGCTTTACGATGTGGCGGTTCAAGCCAAGCGCGTCGAAGCCATGTGTGAGGCGTGCGAAAGCGCGGGCATCCCCGCTTACGTCAATGCACGCACGGATCTCTTTCTCAAAGCTTCCGCTGAGGCCCATGATGAGGCCATGCTGGACGACGCCATCGCCCGCGCTGCTGCCTATGAAGCGGCCGGAGCCAGTGGTTTTTTTGCTCCCGGCCTGAAAGGCGAATCCCTTATTGGTCGTTTGTGCGCAACAACCGACCTGCCCGTGAACATCATCGCCCTCCCTGGGACGCCTGATTCCTCCAAGCTGGCTGAACTGGGCGTGGCGCGCATCAGCTATGGGCCTGTCCCTTACCGGCAGATGATCAAATGGCTGACCGAGCAAGCACAGACCGCGCTGCAATACCGGGGCTAATCGTCCCAACAGGCTTGGGATTGCCCTCAAGACGGTTTTTCTTCACCTTTTGGTTGAACCTAGCTGGGCGGTGCATCAGAGTGCTGCCCAAACCCGTTTGATCGGCGATCTTGTGATCATTCAGGGCTATGACGGGTAGTCTTCGCTTGGCGAGCCACAAAATATGGAATAACCTGATCCTATGTTGAAAAAGTTTCTCCAGGCGCTCAGGCCGCCTCAACATGAACACCTGCCAGATCCCGACGCCGAGCTTGCCCTGGGCGCGCTTATGGTGCGTGTGGCGCAGGCGGATCGGGATTACAAATTGGAAGAGATCAGTCTGATCGATAAGATTCTGGCCCGTCTTTACCAGCATAACGCGATCGAGGCAGCAAAAGTGCGGGCCACCTGCGAAAAGCTTCATGCCGCGGCGCCCGATACCGACACTTTTGGCAAGCTGATCCGGGAGACAACGGACCTGAAAGAGCGTCTGGCCGCGCTGGATGCATTATGGGAAGTTGTTCTGGCCGATGGCAGCACGGATGAGGGCGAGATGAAGATCGTCGAAGAAGCCCGCGTTGCCATGGGGCTGAGCTTCAATGACAGCCAAGCCGCACGCGAACGCGTTCAAAGCCGCTTGGATGTAAGTTAGACGCTCGCTATATCTAACTCATGTTCAGTGAATTTCTTTCCAGGCTCACGCAGCCTCAACCCGCCCCGCTTGTCGAAGATGACGCCCGCCTTGCATTGACGGCCCTATTGGTACGTTTGGCACGTTCCGACAATGACTACTCTGATACCGAGATGGCGCGCATCGACCGTATCTCGGCAGAACGATATGGGTTGTCCCCATTCGAAAGCGCCGCATTGCGCGCCCGCGCCGAAGATCTGGAGGCCGAAGCCCCAGACACGGTTCGCTTTACCCGCGCCATCAAGGAAGCCGTCGCGTACGAGGATCGGCTGGCCGTGGTACAGGCGTTGTGGTCCGTGGCATTGGCTGACGGTCATCGCACAGGCGAAGAGGATTCATTGCTGCGCCTTGTGGTCAGCCTGTTGGGCGTGAGTGACGTGGATTCGGCCTTGGCGCGTCAAAGGGCTGCAAAGTCGTGATTGCGATGCTGGGCATGTATGACATGCCTGCGCTTCAAGCAGCTCATGATCGTTTCTGGAACCTGATACGCGATGATCTGAGCTTTGGTCCAGATCGACTGACCCGCGATCATAATATGTGGGACGTATGGCAGGACCCGGGTCTGATTCTGGCGCAGACATGCGGGATGCCCTACCGAACCCGGTTGCATGGTCAGGTCCAACTGGTGGGAACGCCGGATCACGACCTGCCCGATTGCCCGGCCGGATACTATAACTCGGTCTTCGTCACACGCAGAGATGATACACGTGACCTGAAAGATCTGGCGGACGGTACCTTTGCGTATAACGAGGCGCTGTCTCAGTCCGGTTGGGCAGCCCCTATAGCGCATATGAAACTGATGAACCTGCGTCCTGCGACCCTTGTGGAAACGGGAGGGCACGCCCTGTCAGCACAGGCTGTGGCCATGGGAAAAGCTGATTTTGCCGCGCTGGATGCGCTGACATGGCGCCTGCTGCAAGAACACACTGATCTGGGTGAACACTTGCAAGGTCTAACAGGCACCTCGCCGACCCCAGCACTGCCTTACATTACCGCACAGGGGCAGGATGCCGCCCGGATTGCACTCGCGGTGCGTGCGGCTATCGACGGGCTGGAGGAAGGAGATCGGCAACAGCTGCATCTCAGAGGACTGATCGATATCCCACCTGCCGATTACCTGTCTGTTCCCAACCCGCCTACTCCAAAAGCTTTACATTCAGTCAGTTGACCAAATTGTCGAACGCATTTGGTCATTTTGAGCGTTTGAGGTCTTGATTCTGTCTTTTGCGCATTGCATTGACCTTTTTTTTAAGCCCTAGTACCGCTCCAACACCACCAACCGCTGGATTGCCCGTGACAGAAACCGCTCCCGTCATCGAAATCAAAGACCTTCACAAAAGCTTCGGTCATCTCGAGGTGTTGAAGGGGGTGGATATCACAGCTCATCGCGGCGACGTGGTTTCGCTGATCGGCTCATCAGGGTCGGGAAAATCGACACTGCTGCGCTGCTGCAATCTGCTGGAAGACAGCCAGCAGGGTGAGATTCTGTTCAAGGGCGAACCGGTCCAGTGGACTGGAACCCATCACGGACGCCGCCCGGCGGATTCCAAACAGGTTTTGCGCATTCGCACCAACCTGTCGATGGTGTTTCAGCAGTTTAATCTCTGGGCGCATTTGACCATCCTCCAGAACGTTATGGAAGCCCCCGTAACCGTCTTGGGCCGCGATAGGGCCGAGGTCGAAGACAGCGCACGCGCGTATCTGGAGAAGGTCGGCATCGGCGACAAATGCGACGTTTACCCCGCCCAATTGTCCGGCGGTCAGCAACAGCGTGCCGCCATTGCGCGCGGCTTGTGTATGGAGCCTGAGGCGCTGCTGTTCGACGAACCAACCTCGGCGCTGGACCCCGAGCTTGAACAAGAGGTCATCAAGGTGATCAAGGATCTGGCCGCCGAAGGGCGCACCATGATCATCGTGACTCATGACATGAAAATGGCTGCCGACATTTCAAGCCACGTAGTCTTCCTGCATCAGGGCTTGATCGAAGAAGAAGGCACACCCGAAGATATCTTTACGTCACCCGAATCCGAACGGCTTCGGGGCTTTCTCTCCGCCACTCAGGCGGCTTAAAATCAAAACAGAACCAAACTGGGGAGTAACCAATGAAAAACCTGATTCTGTCCACCGCAGCACTGGCGTTGACCGCCGGTATCGCCATGGCCGACACGGTCCGCATGGGCACCGAGGGCGCCTACCCTCCGTACAACTTCATCAACGATGCCGGTGAGATTGACGGATTCGAGCGTGAGGTCGGCGACGAGCTGTGCAAGCGCGCAAACCTGGAATGCGAATGGGTCAAGAACGACTGGGATTCGATCATCCCGAACCTGGTCTCAGGCAACTACGACACCATCATCGCGGGCATGTCGATCACCGACGAGCGTGACGAAGTCATCGACTTTACTCAGAACTACTTCCCGCCTGCGGCTTCGGCCTATGTAGGCGCAGCGGAAGGTGTTGATGTCGCCAGCGGTATCGTTGCGGCGCAAACCGCGACCATTCAGGCCGGTCACGTGGCTGAATCGGGTGCAACCCTGGTCGAGTTCGCAACCCCGGAAGAAACCATCGCAGCCGTTCGCAATGGCGAAGCCGATGCCGTCTTTGCTGACAAAGACTTTCTGGTGCCGATCGTCGACGAATCGGGCGGTGAGCTGGTTTTCGTTGGCGATGATGTCCCGCTGGGCGGTGGTATCGGCCTGGGCATCCGTGAATCGGACAGCGAACTGCGTGGCAAGTTCGACGAAGCGATCACTTCGATGAAAGCGGATGGCACACTGAACGAGCTGATCGGCAAATGGTTTGGCGAAGGCGTTCCGACCTACAACGCTGACGGTTCAGTCGTTACAAACTAAACCGCATCAAACAGCAGTTCGGCGCGCCTGTTGCGCCGAACCTCGCCCGGCAGCTAAGCGGGCACGACGTTCGAAAGACGCTACATGTTTTCCTACTGCGCTGATCCTGACACGCTCGGAACACTCCGTTGGTTCTCTTGTTACCTGACCAACGGTGTTCACTTTTCCTTCTACCTGTCATTTCTCAAGGTGTTGGGATTGCTGGCCGTGACCGCGCCTGTTGCTTTGGCGTTTGGATTTATGGGCGCTATGGCAGCCCGGTCGCATTTTCCACCGCTGAGCTGGCTGGGAAAAGGATATATCGCCATTGTGCGTGGTGTTCCGGACATCGCTTTCTTCTTGTTTTTTGTCATTGCCTTGGATCAGGCATTCGAATGGACGCGGCATAAAATCCTGTGCCCGGAATGGACCGACCCGATCCGTCAGGGCAATGACTTCATCGTCTGTCAGGCGGCCAAACTGCCCCTGGGCTCAGCCCCGGAATGGGCACATGAAACCTATGGCTTTTTCCTCGCCGTCATCACCTTTTCCATCGTCTTCGGTGCATTTGCCGCCAACGTCCTGTTTGGTGGGATGCGAGCCGTTCCGCACGCACAGCTTGAAACCGCCGAAGCCTATGGCATGTCCCGTCGCCAGACATTCTGGCGAATCCTTGTGCCGCAGATGTGGGTCTACGCCCTGCCCGGTTTGTCGAACCTTTGGATGGTGCTTATCAAAGCCACGCCGCTGCTGTTCCTGCTGGGCATCGAAGACATCGTCTACTGGGCCCGCGAACTGGGCGGTACCAAGACGTCCAAGTTTACCCAATACCCGCACGGAGACTGGCGCATGTGGTACTTCCTGTTCCTGCTTGTCTTCTATCTTGGCATGACCCGCGTGTCCGAGATCGGATTGGAAAAACTGATGCGTAAGCTGTCGCATGGACAAGCCACCTCGGGCGGTGAACTTCTGCGCAAGGAGACCACGGCATGAGCTGCTTGCAGACCATTCATGACTATGGCCTCCGTTCTCTTGGTATTGGCGAACGCCTGCTTCCCAAGAACGACTTCACCTTGTGCGAACAGTTCACTCTGATCGGGTCGGGCATGATCTGGAACGTGTATTTCGGTATCATGGCACTGGCGACCGGGTTCCTTTTTGCCACCGCCCTGGCGGTTGGCAAAGCATCGCAGAACAAATGGCTGCGCAAGCCCTCGGAATGGTTCATCTTCCTGTTTCGCGGCTCGCCCTTGTTTATCCAGTTCTTCTTTGCCTATTTCTTCTTCCTGTCGCTGAAGAAATCCTACCCGATGTTTGACGCGTTCACCTCGGCCTGGCTGGGCGCGCTGATCGTGCTGTTCCTGAACACCGCCGCCTATTCAGGCGAGATCTTCTATGGCGCACTGCGCTCGATCCCCAAGGGTGATATCGAGGCAGCGGATGCCTATGGCATGTCTGGCTGGGCCCGCTTCCGCCGGATCGTCTGGCCGACGATGTTGCGACTGGCATGGCCGGCGTACACGAACGAGGCGATCTTTCTGTTCCACGCCACCACACTGGTCTTCTTCTCGGCTTTCCCAGCCTGGCAACAACGCGGAGACGCGCTGTATTACGCCAGCTACTTTGCCGACAAGACATTCAACCCATTCGTTCCCTATCCTATTCTGGCGTTCTACTTCATCCTGCTGACATTGGTGATCGTCTGGGGATTTGGCATGATCAACAAGCGCCTGAACCGGCACCTTCCAGCTGCCAGACAGACCAAGATGCGCTTTCGGCTGAATCTGGCGCGCTGAGACACAGCGCGCCTGTCGCCTCACGGTCAAAATCAAACCAACGGCTCAACGCACGCAGTCTTGCGAAAAACAAACCAGTTTTAAGAGAAGTGGTACCGCCTCCCTGGCTTGAACAGGGGACCTCTGGATCCACAATCCAGCGCTCTAACCAACTGAGCTAAGGCGGCACTCGTGAGGGGCGATGTACCGAACGCGCCGCAGGATTGCAAGAGGATTAAAGTCGAAATTTCCAGCTTTGCTCGACAAGATCGACGCCAAAGGAATGCACCGGTTTGCTGCCCGTTAATTCCCAGCCAAACGCCCGATAAAGCGCACATGCCGCCGTGTGGCTTTCATGGGTCCACAGAACCATTTCCTGGTATCCTGCCTCCCTAGCAAAGTCGGTACAGGATTCTAGCAGCCGTTTTCCCACCCCTTTACCACGTGCCTCGGGGACAACCAGAAACAGTCGTAGTTTGGCAGTGTGCTGATCGACACTTACACAAAAAATGCTGCCCAGTCGTTGCCCGCCTTGCTCTACGATCCAACCCTTTTCGCGGATGGGATCGTGGGATGTGATGAAGCCGTCAAGGATACGTGCCACCAAAGGCGCGAAGCTGTCATCGAACCCCTCATCACGTGCATAGAGCACACCATGCTGTTCAACCAGCCAAGCGGCATCATCGGGCTGGAAAGCTCTGAGAACGACATCATCCATATCTTATCTGACTACATTGGTGACTTGATTCTCAACCCCGCGCACGCTAGCACGAACGCTCAGTCTCGGAGGCACAGATGGGCATCAACACCGAACGCGACATTCAGGCAAATCTGCAAATCGGTCCGACCGATCAGGGTATGGTACGCTTGTTCATTGAAGCCGATGGCGTGGAAATTCCGATGGATTTCGAACCGGAAGAAGCCGAAGAAATCGCCGATGAGATCCGCGCCGCAATACAGGCCGCCCTGGCGGTGAAAGGCTGATCTCACAATCGTGGATCGCGCAGTGCGTGCAGACGACGCGCTGCATCTGTTGCAAACTTCTGGATCATCTTCTTGCGTCGCGCAGGGGCAAGCTTGTCTTCGGGCGCCATACGCACAATCTCGGCGTCATAGGCATCGGCAATGATCAGTCCTGTTTCATCGGGCAACAGGTCGGTCGGAAACTCGGTATCCACAGCCCAGAAGAATCGGTCGCACCACTCTAAATAGCCCTGCCATTTCGAATCTGACTGATAATCGGCCCGGCTGGATTTGCATTCGATCACCCAAAGTTCACCCTTAGGGCCCAACCCCATCACATCGACACGCAGGCCACGTGCCGGAACAAATTCCTCAAGAGAAACAAAGCCATGCGCCGCAAGGTGCCGTGCGACACCGCGCGCCAGTTTCTGTCCGGGTTGCAAATCCAAAACCATTTCGCAAATGTGAACAATTAGCGAACAAAAGTAAAGCACCCCTTCAGGCTTGACATGATACCCTTTGGTACTTCATTAATGTAATACCTAATGGTATCTCATTTGAGGGTGCTTATGGAAAACCAAACTCAAAACGCGTTTCGCGCGCTTGCGGACCCAACCCGCAGAGGCATCGTGCAACTGCTCGCGGTTCAGGACATGACGATCGGGCAGTTGACCGACCGGTTCGACATGACCCGCGCTGCGGTCAAGAAACACCTGACGGTGCTGTCTGATGGTGGGTTGATCTCGGTCGAAGTGCGCGGTCGAGAACGTATTAACCGACTTGAACCACTTGGGATGGCCCCTGTTCTGGATTGGCTCAGCTACTTTGACCAATTCTGGGATGATCGCCTCAATTCTCTCAAGGAAGCTGTTGAAAGGGAAGAAAAATGACCGATTCTGTATTGCAAAAAACGATCTTTCTGCGGGCCAAACCGGAAACCGTATGGGCCTATTTGACCGAACCCGAACGGCTGGCGGAATGGTTTCACAAACCCCAGCGCACATTGGCAAAGGGACAAAAGCTTGAGATGTTCGGGACCACCAGCGGCGATCTTCTGATCTGGGGGGAAGTGCGCGAAGCGCGCGCGCCGGAATATCTGGAGTATACCTTCACCGTCAAACCGATGGGTGACGCCGTCAGCGTAGTCAAATGGACGCTGTCCCCTGTTGCGGGCGGAACAAGACTGAGCCTGCTGCACGAAGGACTGCCGCAAACCGCCGAGGCCTTCGGCCTGATCTTGGCACTGGACAACGGCTGGGACGAACATTTCGGCAAGATGCGCACAGCGATGCACGAAACTGTTGATGCGTAACCCCTTGTGCGAACCCGTCAGACGCCCTACTTAAGCGCGTGGCGGGTTCTGCCCTTCTTGTGACAGGTAGCATTCTGGTGGCCTTAAGCAATTCCGAGGGGGCTGGCTCTGTTCAGGTCCTGGCCTGATTACCTGGCGCCCACCTGTACATACAGGTCCTCGGGAATCAAACCACACGGTTGACTGGTGGTCCCGCCGCACTTTCCACGAAATATCAGCGCCCTGCGTGGGCCTCCTGTTTGACCGTTGCCGGTTCAAAGCTGTGAACGACCGGTGTTCCCCGGCGTGGACCCTGTGGCTTTTCTGCCATGCTCATGATCTTGTAAGCGAACTGAACACCGGCAAAGACGATACCGTTCATGAACCAGATCATCACCAGAGCGACCAGGCCGACTTCGGAGCCAGTAATCAAGTGGCGCAGGTTAGCAACGTTCAGCGCCAATAGCACACCGACGAAAACGGCCGAAATAACAAAGCCCCAGGCAACTTGTGTGATATACAGGCGGATCAGTTTCGGCATCGCATCTCTCCTTGCCTATCGAGAATATGATAGCGCATGCTTGGGTGCAGTAAACCGCACCAGGTGCGGCAATTTAACAGAGACGCCATGAGCGCACTGGACCAATTCGTTCTGGACCTTGTTGACGACTTTTCTTCATATCCGATTGACAGCGATCGCTGGGAATCCACCCTAAACCGATTGGCTGAACTGGGCATCAACGCCCTAAACATTTTGCGTTTCACCCCAAAGACAGGATAGATTCACTGGGTGCGCAGTTCGATGTCTAAACCCCGACTGAACCAATATAAACGCGGGGGACATTCCGAGGCTGACCCGATGCTGGCGCAGGTCTTTAACGGTACCAAAAGCCTGTATGTACAAGCGGCCAGCCTGCGCGCCGAAGATGGTCATTCTGATCTGGCCTTGGGGTTGAATCACGGGCTGAGCAACGTAGGCTATATTTACCTATTTTCGCTGGTGGCCCCTGCCCCGAGAACGAAGCAAAACTGGTCGTTCTGGCCTCGGACCGCCCCGAAATGCATCAGGTAACGGCCCGGCAGGATCGCAGACAGGCTGAACCTGTCCGAGATTACGGTCCGCGCCCATTTGCAAAGTGCACGTCAGAAACTGCAGGCTCCTACCCGTGAATCCGCCTTGGTGCAAGCGATGCAATTGGGGCTGTTTTCGCCCACACCCTATCGGAAACGATAACGAGTTTTGACGTTTGAAGACGCTAAGCTGTTCAAGCAGTGGATATAACCTGTGCTTGGTCGAATTCGTCGATGTTTTTGAGAATGTATTTCAGAAGTTCGGGCGCGGATTGGTCACTCGACCACCGCGCCTTTTTTCAGCGCCGTTCTGCTGCGTTCAGAACGCTTCGGGCTGTGCCTCGCGCGCCATGTGGTCAAGCACGGCATTGACGAATTTGGGCTCTTTACCTTCGGGGAAGAAAGCGCGCGCGACATCGACAAACTCAGTAATGACCACCTTGGGCGGCGTATTGCTTTGGGTCAGCTCGGCACCCGCTGCGCGGAATACTGCGCGCAGGGTCGGGTCGATGCGCGCGATCGGCCATTTGGCGACCAGAGCACGGTCGGTCATCTGATCGATCGTGGCCTGATAGTTCACCGCGTTGTCGATCAGCGACCGGAACACACTAATGTCGCCATCCAGCATTTCATCGCCCTCGTAGACGGCACCAAAACGGTGATCCAGAAACTCATTCACAACCTGTTCGGTCGTCTGGCCCGACTGTTCCATCTGGAACAGCGCTTGCACGGCATAAAGCCGGGCGGCAGATTTCATCAGGCGTTTCTGGTTGGCCGACTTCGGCGCGTCTGTCTTGGTCATGCTGTTGTGGGTCCATTGCTGTCGCCCGCCACAAGGATGGACTCGGACGGCGGCTTGAAGCCAACGCCCTTTTTGGAAGAGCCCCACTTACGGCTGAGTGCGATAAGATGCAAGGCCGCAGCGGCGGCTCCTCCGCCTTTATTCATCTTTTCGGGGTCGGCACGCACTTCGGCCTGTTCGTCATTCTCAACAGTCAGAATACCGTTGCCGATGCACAGCCCTTGCAGGCCCATCAGTTGGATGGCACGGCTCGAGTCGTTGCAGACGGTCTCATAATGCGTGGTCTCACCACGGATAACGCAGCCCAGCGCAACATAACCGTCGAAATTGCACTGACGGTCAGCCATCGCAATAGCGGTGGGGATCTCCAGCGCGCCGGGCACTTCAACGACGTCGCAGGTGCCGCCTGCCGCTTCGATCTCGGCCTTGGCCCCAGCGATCAGATTGTCGGCAATGGCGCGATAGAACGGGGCCGCCACGATCAGCAGCTTCACTGGCTTGTCGAAACTGGGCGTCGGCAGGATGCCGTGTTTGTCTTGTTCAGCCATGAGCTCACTCTTCCTTTAGAATCGAACGGGTACCCACGATGGACAGTCCAAACGCGTCGAGCCCTAGATACACGGTTTCCGGCGAGTCGGTCAGCAACACCAGTTTCTGAACGCCCATCTTGGACAAAATCTGCGCGCCAAGGCCAGTCTGCTTAATGGTTCGCGGGCCATCATCATCAACAGCGTAAAGCGAGTTGCGCGGTTGCCGGAACAGACAGACAACACCTCGCCCCTCTTCGGCGATCTTCTCCATCGCGCGCGGCAATTCACGTGAAGACTTCGGTCCAAGGCCCAGAATATCCGGCGCTTCATGCAGTGCGTGCGTACGGGTCAGAACCGGTTCTGGCGTGGTAATGTCACCTTTGATCATGACCACATGTTCGATTCCGTGGGTCTGATCGGTGAAAATCCGCATCTCCCATGCGCCGCCATACTCTGACGTGACAGTCTGACGCGAGGTTTCCACCACCAGATTGTCATTGCGCGAACGATAGCTGATCAGGTCACTGATCGTGCCGATCTTCATGTCGTGCGCCTGCGCGAATTCAACCAGATCAGGCAGGCGCGCCATGGTGCCGTCGGGTTTCATGATCTCACAAATCACGCCAGACGGGTTCAGCCCTGCCAGACGCGAGATATCAACGGCCGCCTCGGTATGACCCGCGCGCACCAGCACCCCGCCCCGCTTGGCCCGCAAAGGGAAGATATGGCCTGGGGTGGCGATATGCGCCATCGTGTTTTGTTCGTTGATCGCGGTTGCCACAGTCAGCGCACGGTCAGCGGCGGAAATTCCCGTGCTGACACCTTCGCGTGCTTCAATTGACACTGTGAATGCGGTCTCGTGCCGGGACGAGTTGTTCACGGCCATCATCGGCAGACCCAATGCATCCACCCGTTCTGCCGTCATTGGCAAACAAATCAGGCCGCGCCCATGGGTGGCCATGAAGTTGATTGCCTCGGCATCGGCGAATTCGGCGGCGATCACCAGATCACCTTCGTTCTCGCGATCTTCGTGGTCGACCAGAATATACATCCGGCCTGCACGTGCCTCTTCGATGATGTCTTCGATCGGGCTGATCGCGTCGCGCAGCTGGGCCTCAACTGGACCGGGGGTTTCAAAGCTCATGGGGCAGCCTTTCAGATGGCGTGTTTGCACGGCGGAATAGACCACTCAGGCCCCAAAGACCAGCCTGCAAACGGCGCCGCTCGGGACCGACGCGACGTATCAGGACATCTCGGCCAGACGCGCCACGTAGCGGGCTAACGTATCGATCTCAAGGTTGACCCGATCACCTACTTGGACATTGCCCCAGGTGGTCACCTCTTTGGTGTGCGGAATGAAGTTGATACCGAAATCGCACTCTTTCACTTCGTTGACTGTCAACGAAGTACCATTCAGCGCAACCGAACCCTTTGGGGCAACAAACCGCGCCAGATCTTTGGGCGCACGCAAGGTCACGCGGGTGCTGTCACCTTCGTCTTCGACCGCAACCACTTCGGCCACGCCATCCACGTGACCGGACACGATATGGCCACCGAGCTCATCGCCGACCTTGAGCGCACGCTCAAGATTGACGGGTTTGCCGATTGTCCAAGTATCGAGGTTGGTTTTTGAGACCGTCTCGGCACTGATCTGAACGTCATACCAATCATCGCCCAAAGCGATCACTGTCAGACACACGCCGTCGCTGGCAATCGAGGCTCCGATATCTATGCCAGCAGTTTCATAAGCCGTTTTGATCCGGGCACGCAGGTCTCCATTCTGCTCCAGTTCGGTGACGGTGCCTATGTCGGTGACGATCCCTGTGAACATTCCGTTAACCCTCAGTCTCTACCCTGTGCCTGACTATCACAGCCGAGGTAAGCGTATCGGACCGCGCGGGCAAGCCCTGCCTTGCCGTACTTTGTTCAAACAGGCATAATATTGACAATAAAAACCAAACGAGCAGTCCAGATGCAGTATGCGCCTTCAGGCCCAAAAGACCGCGTATTTCTGTTCCTTCAGGGACCACATGGGCCGTTTTTTTCGGCATTGGGGAGAATGCTGCGCGCCACGGGGGCGCAGGTCTGGCGCGTTGGGTTCAACGCCGGCGATCAGGCGTTCTGGTTCGACAAGGCAAGTTTTATCCCGTTCCTGGACAATCCTGACGCTTGGCCAAATACCCTGAACGCGATCGTCAGCGAAAAGGGCGTCACCGATATCGTACTCTATGGGGACACACGTCCGATCCACGCACAAGCCATTCAAGCCACGAAAGCGCGCGGGGTCACTGTTCATGTGTTCGAAGAAGGCTACCTGCGCCCTTGGTGGGTGACGTATGAGCGGAACGGGTCAAACGGGAACTCTCGGCTCATGTCGCTGGATGCGGCACAAATGCGGCAGGCATTGAAAGTGGCAGAAAGCAGCACGCCCCCTCCACCATCACATTGGGGGGACATGCGGCAGCACATTTTCTACGGTGCCCTCTATCATTGGTTCGTGATGTTCCTGAATGGACGATACCGCAACTTCCGAAGACATCGGGAACTGCCGGTGTCAACTGAGTTCAAGCTTTACTTTAAGCGGCTGATATTGATGCCTTTTCATAGACTGCGCCGTAGTCTTGCGACAGCCCGGGTCAGGTGGGGCGGCTATCCGTATCACCTTGTTCTGCTGCAATTGGGGCATGACAGCTCGGTCCGGGCACATTCCGGCTATTCTGGTATGTGCGAATTTCTGGATCAGGCGATCGAGGGCTTCGCGCAGGGCGCGCCCGCCCATCACAGGCTGGTTATCAAAGAGCACCCGTTGGAAAACCACCGCGAACCATTGCGACGTCACGCGACAGAACGCGCAAGACAACACGGTATCCAAGAACGGGTTCACTATGTCCCCGGCGGAAAACTGGCCAAGCTTTTGGATGAGGCGCATTCGGCCGTGACCGTGAACTCGACGGCAGGGCAGCAGGTTTTGTGGCGCGGCATTCCCCTGCGGATCTTCGGGCGGTCGGTTTATGACAAGCCCGAATTCGTATCTCAGCAACCGATTGCGGCGTTTTTTGCGAACCCGAAACGCCCCGACAACGAAGCCTACCGCTGCTACCGGAAGTTCCTTTTGGAAACCAGTCAGGTGCCGGGCGGGTTCTATTCCCGCCGTGGACGACGGCAGGTTTTGCGGCGTGCGGCAGACATGATGCTAAACGCCAATGACCCTTATCAAGCGATCCTCAACAAGAACGAGGCGTGGACGCCACAGTTGAGAATCGTCGAAGGACAGGGCCACTCTGTGACTGGAAGTTGAGCGCCTGACCGGGTAGGCTGCGCCCAAGTACAAAAAAAGACTGAGGATATCCGGCAGTGAACATCTCTCCTATGCGTTGGATGCGGGGGGCGTCCCTTGTGGTAGCAATCGGTTTGCTGGCCGCCTGTCAGCTTCCGAAATCCGGGCCGAACAAAACCGAGATTCTGGCCGGTTCCGTTCAGAATGGTGGCAACGCTTTTGTCGTCGAAGTCGATGATCGGGTAACGCGTGCCACTTCAGCCATTCCGCAATTCGGCTTCTCTTCCTCGTTCAGCAGCGCCCAAACTCTAACTGCCGACACGGTGCGGCCCGGCGATGTGCTGGGTCTGACCATCTGGGAAAACGTCGATGATGGCCTTCTGTCGGGGGAAACCGGCACAGCGACCGCGCTGGACGAAGTTCAAGTCGACAGCGAGGGTTTCATCTTTGTCCCCTATGCAGGCCGGATGCGCGCCGCAGGAAACACGCCAGAGCAATTGCGTGTTCTGATCACGAACAAATTGCGGGAACAGACGCCCGACCCGCAAGTTGAAGTACGACGCGTGGCGGGCGACGGGTCCACCGTTTCGCTGACCGGTACCGTTGGGGCACCAGGAATTTACCCGATCGAACGGCCCACCCGGTCCTTGCTGGGCATGTTGTCTCAAGCCGGGGGCGTCTCGGTCGCGTCCGATATCGCGCTGGTGACTTTGATCCGAGGGGGCCAGAAAGGCACCGTCTGGTACGAGGACCTGTACCGCAACCCCAAACTGGATGTGGCCCTGCGTGGCGGTGATCGTATCCTAGTGGAAGAAGACAGCAGATCTTATATCGCCCTGGGCGCCACGGGCGGTCAGTCCCGCGTAGCATTTGAAAGCCAGGACTTGTCTGCGCTTGAGGCTCTGGCCCAGGTGGGCGGCTTGTTGACGCTGTCGTCGGACCCGACAGGTATTTTCATCCTGCGCAAGGAACGCGAGAGTGTGGCTCGCAACATCACCGGGCGCGCTGATCTGAAAGGCGACCAGCGCGTAATCTATCTGCTGAACTTGACAGCACCCAACGGCCTGTTCATCGCTCGAGACTTTGTGATCCGCGATGACGACACGATCTACGTGACCGAAGCGCCCTATTCTCAGTGGAGCAAATCGATCTCGCTTATCGCTGGTGGCCTGACGCCCCTTGCAAACGTTGCCACGCTGACAGGCAGCTGATGCATGATCCCTGATGCAGACAGCTCAGCCGAGGTCAGTCGCACCCGGTTGTTTGTCTATAATGGCGGGTTTTTGACGCAAAAGCGTCTTAGGCGAATCCTGTCTCTTTCTGGCTACGATGTTCGCCTGGGCATTCCCCAAAGCCGGCATTACGTAGGAGTCTGGGGCAACAGCCCCACGGCCCATCGGGGTCAAAAGGTTGCCGAAAAACACGGCGCGCCGGTTTTGCGTATTGAAGACGCGTTCCTCAGATCGTTACATCCAGGACGCGAGGGAGAGCCCCCCTTGGGCTTGCTGCTGGATCGCTCGGGCCTGCATTTCGACGCGTCCGGACCATCGGATCTTGAGAAGATCCTGATCACTGACCCGCTGGACGACACCGCACTGCTGAACCGTGCTCGGGCTGCGATCGAACGGATCAAAGAAAATCAACTCAGCAAATATTCCGCTTTTGATCTGGACCTGGCCCCGCCTGACCCCGGATATGTTCTGGTCATAGATCAGACAGTTGGCGACGCTGCGGTCACAGCCAGCGGCGCAGACCGGGCCCGCTTCCTTGAAATGCTGTTCGTCGCGCAAGAGGAAAACCCCGGGGCACGTATCCTGATCAAGACGCATCCGGAAACTCAGGCGGGTCATCGCCACGGGCATTTCACCGATCAGGACCTTTCAGATCGGATCTCGCTGTTCCGCGACCCGATCAGTCCCTGGCCTCTTCTGGAAGGTGCTGTCGCAGTCTACACGGTGTCTTCGCAACTGGGGTTTGAAGCCATTTTGGCCGGGCACAATCCACGCGTTTTTGGCAAACCCTTTTACGCCGGATGGGGCCTGACACGGGATGAAGACCCGATTGCGCGCCGACAGCGCAACCTGACCCGGGCGCAGCTTTTCGCGGCAGCCATGCTGCTGTACCCCACATGGTATGATCCCTATCGGGACAAGACCTGCGATCTGGAAACTGTGCTAGACACGCTTGAGGCGCAAACGCGCGCCTGGCGGCAGGATCGGAACGGATGGACCGCCTCGGGTATGCGAATGTGGAAACGCAAACATCTACAACAGATTTTCGGGCAACACAGAAAGCTGCGCTTTACAGCCACGCAGCCCGAAACCTCTAATCGCCCGCATATGGCCTGGGCCAGTCAGGCGCGAAACATCGAAGGGGCGGTACGGGTCGAAGACGGATTTCTCAGATCACGTGGATTGGGGGCAGAGCTTGTGCCGCCGCTTTCGTTGGTGACGGATGACATCGGCATTTACTACGACCCCACAAAACCCAGCCAGTTGGAAGACCTGATCAGTCGGCGAGAAACTCTGCGCCCGGATCAGGAATTGCGGGCCGAGCGCCTGATCGATCGGTTGCTGGCGGAGGGGTTGAGCAAATACAACACGGGTCAGCCCACCCCCGTCTTGCCTGAAGGGCATCGTATTCTGGTGCCGGGGCAGGTCGAGGATGATGCTTCGATCCTCTTGGGCGCCAGCACGGTGCGCAACAATCAGGATCTTTTGCAAGCCGCACGAGACGCCAATCCAAACGCGATCCTGATCTACAAGCCGCATCCCGATGTCGAGGCCGGATTGCGCGAAGGCAGAATCGACGCGGCGGCATTGGCTGACGTTGTCCTGCCCCACACTGATCCCGCCGCGCTGCTGCCCCACGTCCAAGAGGTGTGGACGATGACCTCACTTCTGGGGTTCGAGGCTTTGTTGCGTGGGGTAAAGGTCACAACGTTGGGTGCTCCGTTTTACGCCGGTTGGGGTCTGACCACCGACCTTGGGGCAGTCCCGGTCCGGCGGGGCGCAAGACCATCACTGATGGGTTTGGTCCATGCCGCCCTGATCGATTATCCCCGCTACTTCGATCCCATCACTCGCCAACCCTGCCCTGTTGAAGTGGCGGCAGAGCGTCTGTCGCAGGGGCATTCTGCCCCTACGGGTCCGTTCAATCGTATGCTGTCAAAACTTCAGGGCGTGTTTGCGACACACGCCCATCTTTGGCGTTGATCCTAAAGCGGCATTTTGCGCCACCGGTGCAGGATATCCCCCCCCACGTTCAGCGATTCAACAAGCTGGAATCGCGGCGCGGCCTCCAGCGTTTCAAGGCCCAATGATCCAACCGCTGAAAGCCCGTCGGCCCCGATGGTCAGCCCGGCAGTGAAGCCGATCAGTTCATCCACCAGATCTTCGGCCAGAAGAGACGCCGCAAGAGCGGCCCCGCCTTCGCAGAAAACACTGGTCAGACCGGCCTGCCCCAATTGCTGAAGCAAGTCCACCGCATCGATATGGTGATCTTTCAACGCGCAAGGGATCAGTTTCGCGCCCAACCCCTCCCAGGCGCGGGCGCGCTCGGCATCCGGGTGATGGGCGTGACACAGCCAGACGGGAATGTTTGAGGCTGTGCGTGCCAGCTGACCCATCAGCGATATGTCCATGTGGCGCGATACCACAACACGCACGGGCTGATGCGCGACACCAAGGTCCCGCACGGTTAACGAGGGGTCATCGGCACGCGCCGTCCCTGCCCCAACCATGACCGCATCATGACGCGCGCGCATCGCATGAACTACGCGACGCGCCTTTGGGCCGGTGATCCATTGACTGTGCCCGGTCGAAGTTGCAATCCGCCCGTCAAAGCTGCTGGCCAGTTTTAGGGTTACAAAGGGCCGCCCCTGTTCGGTTTTCAGGAAAAAACCGGCCAGATCACGCTCGGCCTGTTCTGCAAGAACACCTGTGACGACCTCGATCCCCGCCTCGCGCAACACGGCAAAGCCCTGCCCGGCCACACGCGGGTCGCTGTCTTCCACGGCGGCCACTACGCGTGACACGCCAGCCGCAATCAACGCCTCGGCACAAGGTGGCGTTTTTCCGTGATGGGAACACGGTTCCAAGGTCACGTAGGCTGTTGCGCCGCTTGCGGCCTGTCCGGCTTGGGCCAACGCCTCGGTCTCGGCATGAGGGCGCCCGCCGGGTTGGGTCCAGCCACGCCCGATGATCCGGTCGTCGCGCACAATGACGCAGCCGACAGCGGGGTTCGGCCAGCACGTTCCTTGGCCGCGCCGCCCCAAAGACAGGGCCAGCGCCATAAATCGCTTATCTGTTTCGTTCACTCGTCCGTCGGAGGCTGCGGCGGGCGCAGTTCGTGGACAAACTCCTCGAAATCATCGGCCGCCTGGAAATTCTTGTACACACTCGCAAAGCGAACATAGGCGACGGTGTCGATCCGCGCCAGAGCTTCCATAACGATCTCGCCGATCTTGTTGGACGGAATATCCGTGTCGCCCATGCTTTCCAGCCGGCGCACGATGCCCGAGATCATCTGATCTATCCGTTCCGGATCAACAGGCCGCTTCTGCATCGAGATACGTATCGAACGCTCCAGCTTGTCGCGGTCGAAATCCTCGCGCTTTCCGTTGGTCTTGATGACAACCAGGTCACGCAGCTGCACACGCTCATACGTCGTGAACCGCCCACCACAGGCAGGACAGAACCGGCGTCGGCGGATTGCCACGTGGTCCTCTGCCGGGCGTGAGTCTTTTACCTGAGTGTCGATATTTCCGCAAAACGGGCAGCGCATCCGCCGTCTCCTCGTCCCAAGTTCGGCCTCTTTTTGTAAGCGCTCCGGCTTACTTATCCACAACTATAGGGCAGCCGCTAGGGTTTGGGTAGTCGGAAATTTCAACCGCTAGATAAAGGGTCAGACCAGGTGCGCAACGACACGTCTGGGATGCGGCGCTGTTCGGTGCTCAAACAGATAAATCCCCTGCCAGGTTCCAAGCACCATCCGACCCCGTGACACCGGGATCGACAACGACACAGGCATAAGTGTCGCCTTGATATGCGCGGGCATGTCGTCTGGCCCTTCATACGTGTGCCGCAAATAGGACATGGCCGGGTGATTGGAAGGCGGCACAAGCCTTTCGAAAAAAGCCTGCAAATCGGTTTGAACCTCAGGGTCGGCGTTTTCCTGAATCAGCAAGGAACAGGAGGTATGGCGGACGAACAACGTCAAAACGCCATCGGACACCCCTTGAGCAAGCCAATTCCGCACGTCAGACGTGAATTCGTAAAGCCCGGCCCCTTGGGTGTGCACAACGAATTCAGTCTGCATCGTGGCGATCCCGTGAAATTATCAGTCGTTGAAGAACGGCCGATAGTTACACCGTGCGTTTGCACCTTGTACAGATTCACTGTTGCCAGGCTGAAAGCCGTACGAGACAAAGCTGCTGGGTTGTACATCGACGGATTGAGGTTGCTTGATCGAAAACTGAACCGCCGTTCTGCGCCCGGTGGTGACACTGGGCCCGTATCCGCGCAACACGTAGATCCTGTCTTGCCAACCCAAACCTAAAGTCCGGCGTGCATAATCTGCGGCCGCACACCAATAGCCTTCCGTGCGTTGATCGCCGCGTGGGACAACCTCAAAATCGGTGGCATTTATGGGTTCTGTTCGATACCCGTTCGGCGCAGCATCTGCGGTCACGGGAATACTGAGAGCCAGGGCCGCAAGCGCGGCGAAGGTGAAAAACTGTTTCATCGTTAATTCTTCCCTGATTGTCTGTTCCAAATAGGTTAGTCGAACTTTACCAAGTGCACAGGGCACCTCACGATCAATTCAACCCGCCTCGTGCATTGCGTGATCCAGAGTGAGCCAGCCCTGGTATCGGATCAGCAGCCCCAACCCCGGTGCTTCAGCGGAAACATCAAATCGAAATCGGCCCAGCGCGTCCTGCCATTCCCGTGTGTCCGAGCGCGGCAGGGAAAAGGTGGGCATCGGAATGCCAAGGACCGTCAAGCGAAGAATTTTGATGCATAAGGACCCATTCTGCAAGTTGGGTTGAAGCCAGATTGAAATCGCTCCGAAATCTTCGCGGACGCAGTTTCGTTTAGCGTCATAGGTCAGATGCGATGTGGTGCAATGCCCGCCAAAGTCGCGCTGCCAACTCAAGGCTTCGCCCTCGGCGCTTATCGTGACGGAAACCGGAACATCATGTCCATTCGGCGGAAACCCAGCCAGGCGCGTCGCAAAAGACGCCAGGATGCCAGCACCGCGCACAATATCACATTGGCCGGAAAACCGGCCGTCGGTCATGTGCAACTGACTGACAGCTTCGGGCAGATCCTCAACCGGGCCCAACGCCTTAAGAAAGGGGTCGGCCGCCATCAAAACCCATCACGAGCAAAACGCGCCACAATATCAGGCTCGGGCACCAAACATGTGCCGGACCTTCCAAACAGCCGGTATCTGTTCCGTGCAATCAATCGATACGCAGGGTCCTTGATCGCCTTGGGTAGAAACCGGCACAACGACAACACCCGCCACAATCCCTGCAGCTGACGCATCGCTGCGGCAAACGCATCCAAGTGTTGATAGATCACCCCATCCACGATCACCAAATTGGTTTCAAAATCCTGCGTCGGCAATTCAAGCACCTGGTAGAGTTTTTGGCCAAGCGGGGATTGTGCGGTTGCGAACTGAAAGCGATGGGATCGATCGTGTCTGAGCATGAAATTGAAGAACCCCGAACACAGCACGCATTCGCCGTCGAACACGATCAGGTTCCGGCCATAGGCTTCTGTAATTTCAGCATGGTCCTGCATGATCCCGACACCAATAGGCCGCTTTGACGGCAAGGTGACAAATCCCTTACGTCAGAGCAATGCGACATCTGCGAAAGGTAAATGCGTGCCGGGGAGCGCTGAACAGAGAGTGGTGATTTCTCCGGCGGCTCTGACCTCATCCCCATAAAGGTGCTGACCCGGCAACACAGCTTATCTGGGGGCCTGACCCAATATGAACATGCGCGATCCGGTCAATCCTTTTTTTGGTTCGGCCATCTGCTGCCAGAAGGTCGCGAAAAACCCAACTATCACGCAGATTTTTGTGATAATCTGCCTATGGTTTTGTAATCGTAAGGTATTGTTGTGCGATGGACGTGAATGTTGGCCGTCTTCATTTCTTTATTCAGGCGCTCGATCGCCACAGCGGCAATCATGATATGTCTCGGGCTGTCCTGAAGAAAACCGGCCTCAGGCCGCAGGACATCGCCCCTCCGGTTGAAACCTGCAGCATTCAGAAAGAGGCCCTGTTCGTCCGCTACGCCTGTGACGCGACCAAAGACATTACCTTTGCGGCCCGTACTGGGCTTGAGGTCACATCCGCATCGACCGTGACGGCCTATATCAGCAAGTATTCACGCGATCTGAAACAGGTAATGGAGAATCTTTCACGTTTTCACGGAATCATTGACCCGGCTATCGCGCTCAGTCTGCGCATTGCCGGGAATTTTGCTGCTCTGGAAGCCGATTGGAAAGATGCAGGGTTTGCCCGTTTTCACCGACGCACAGAATTTCTGATCTTCGCGGCCCTCGCAAGAATGCGGAACCTGACTCAGGTCAACCTGAACCCAATTGAGATACGATTTCAGCACAAGGTTGGGGATCACGCCAAAAGGTTTGAAAAACTCGCAGGTTTTCCAGTGGTCTTTGGGTCGGAGAAGATTGAGATTGTCCTGCCTCTCTCGGCGCTGGATATATCGGTACCGACTTATGACCCTAAACTGCGCGAGCATCTGCTGGAATACGGTGAACGTCTGTTGGCAGAATGCACGAAACCCGATCATTCGATCCGCGCACTTACCGAAGGGCTTATCACCCGGTCCCTGCCCGGCACGATCCCGCAGGCCGAGACTATCGCCTCTGACCTTGGAATGAGTCTCAGAACCTTTAGCCGGCGCCTTAAGGAAGAAGGCACAAGCTATCGCGACATCGTGGACGACCTCAGATGCGATCTGGCCCAGACCTTCCTGACCAACCAGATGTCTCTGTCTGAGATTTCATTTTCACTTGGGTATGCAGATCAGGCCGCCTTCTCAACCGCATTCAAGCGCTGGACTGGCCAACCGCCAAGCGCCTTCAAGACCCGCGTCGAGCATCCCCTTCGAACGTGAGACCGGGGGTCATCAGCCAAAAAACCTCGCCCCGGCCCTGTCCCATGAGTGGACAAAACCGATATAGACAAGGGCACCGCCCATCCCGTGTGATATCCCGCCAATGTGATGAGAGAACAGGCCATCGTGATGACCGAATAAAAAAAGGCGCCTCGGGTGAGGCGCCTTTCGACTTACTGATCCAAGAAAGACCGCAGTTTTCGTGACCGGCTGGGGTGCTTCAACTTGCGCAGCGCCTTCGCCTCGATCTGACGGATCCGTTCGCGGGTCACGCTGAACTGCTGGCCAACCTCTTCCAGAGTGTGGTCAGTGTTCATACCGATGCCGAAACGCATCCGCAGGACCCGCTCCTCACGCGGCGTGAGCGAGGCCAGAACCCGTGTGGTGGTTTCCTTCAGGTTTTCCTGAATGGCGCTGTCCAGTGGCAGCACTGCATTCTTGTCCTCGATGAAATCGCCCAGTTGGCTGTCTTCTTCGTCGCCAATCGGGGTTTCCAGCGAGATCGGTTCCTTGGCGATCTTCATCACCTTGCGAACCTTCTCGAGCGGCATTTGCAGCTTTTCGGCCAGTTCTTCCGGCGTGGGTTCGCGGCCGATTTCGTGTAGCATCTGACGGCCGGTCCGGACCAGCTTGTTGATCGTTTCGATCATGTGCACCGGAATACGGATCGTGCGGGCCTGATCCGCTATCGAGCGCGTGATCGCCTGACGGATCCACCAGGTCGCATAGGTCGAGAACTTGTAGCCGCGACGGTATTCGAACTTGTCCACGGCCTTCATCAGGCCAATGTTACCTTCCTGAATAAGATCAAGGAATTGCAGACCACGGTTCGTGTACTTTTTGGCGATCGAAATCACCAGGCGCAGGTTGGCTTCGACCATTTCCTTCTTGGCCTGCCGCGCCTCTTTCTCGCCCTTCTGAACCTGCTGCACGATGCGGCGGAATTCAGAGATATCGAGACCAACATACTGACCGACTTGCGCCATATCGTTGCGCAGTTCTTCGACCTTGGCAGTTGAACGTTCGATGAACATTTGCCAGCCGCGGCCCGGCTTTTCAGCCATATCCGACATCCAGTTCGGGTCCAGCTCGCGCCCGCGATAAGCGTCGATGAATTCGCGGCGGTTGATACGGGCCTGGTCGGCCAGTTTCACCATCGAACTGTCCAGCGACATAATCCGGCGGTTGATGCCATAAAGCTGGTCAATCAGCGCTTCGATCCGGTTGTTGTGCAGATGCAAACCGTTCACCAGTTCGACAATCTCGGCACGCAGTTTCTGATAGGTCTCTTCGTCCTTTGCGCTGAACGTGCCGTCTTCGTTCAACGTAGCCGAAATCCGGCTGTCCTGCATCTCCGACAGCATCGAGAAGTCGGTCGAGATTCGTTCCAACGTGGTCAGAACCTGATCTTTCAGCGCCGCTTCCATCGCGGCCAGAGACATGTTGGCCTGATCATCATCGTCGTCGTCATCATCGTTGTTCAGCGGGTTGCCATCCGCATCCAGTTCTGGGCCGGTGTCTTTGGCCGGCTTCGCCGCCTGCACCGCCGACGTATCAACCACCGGTTCTTCAACATCGCCATCTTCGTCCAGCTGGTTGCCGAACGTAGTTTCCAGATCAATGACATCCCGTAGAAGAATGTCTTCGGACAGCAATTCGTCATGCCAGATGGTGATCGCCTGGAAGGTCAGTGGGCTTTCGCACAGACCGGCAATCATGGTGTTGCGACCGGCCTCGATCCGCTTGGCGATGGCAATCTCGCCCTCGCGGCTCAGCAGTTCAACAGACCCCATCTCACGCAGATACATGCGGACGGGATCATCAGTGCGGTCCAGCTTTTCGGTGGCGGCCCCAGCCAACACAACCTCGCGGTTGCTATCGGTAGTGGTCAGTTCGGTCGAGCCTTTGTTCTCTTCCTCTTCGGCTTCTTCATCTTCGATAATGTTGATGCCCATCTCGGACAGCATCGACATGACGTCTTCGATCTGTTCCGAGCTGACCTGGTCAGGCGGCAGAACCTGATTGAGCTGGTCGTAGGTGATGTAACCTTTCTCGCGGGCCTCGGCGATCATCTTCTTGACGTTGGCCTGACTCATGTCCAGCGAGATTTCCTGTTCCTGCTCGTCGGATTTGCGGTCTTCGTTTGTATCCTTGGCGGCCATTCAATGCTCCTGCAGGGATGGGTGATTCGTTTGAACCGAATCATTAGCGCGTTGAAGTGATTCGGCCACCCGTTTACCCGTTTTTCTTTTCCAGTGCCTTACGAAAACACCATTTTACCGGCGTTTCCGTTCAAAATTGATGCCGGACATGATTGCCTTGAACGCGTCTTTCTCGTCGCGGTTGATTCGCGCGCCATTGTCGGCAATGTCGAACACGGCCCGGTCCTCGTTCTGGCTGCGGCTTGTGCGGTTGCGCTCTTCGGCGGCTTGCGCCAGCCGATATGTCAGCGCCTCATCGGCCAGATCAGACAATTCCTCCGCCGCTTCGGCAATCTCAGCATCCAACCCCTGGAGCGCTTTGATCTTTGCGAGTTCCTCGGCCAGCGTCATCTCGGCCTTTTCAACGTCGCCCGGTTTGTACACGCAGGGGATCACTGCGACATGGCGAAGGGCCAGCAGGTTTTCAAGGGGCTGGGGGCCTAAAGACTCCATAATGTGGTCTTTCAGGTGGTCCGGGTCATCGATCGCATGACGCAGGACAACGTCGCGCAACGCTGCGTGATCTGGATCGTGACACTCCATATCCTCAAGCTGGTGCTCGAACTGCACGACAACTTTTGGGTTGAGGATGGCGATGGCCAGAATGGCTGCCTCGCGCAGTTGGATATCAGCCGTCTCGGACGAGGCCAGGAAAGATGAACGCGCACCCGGCGTTGCCGATTGGGGCGGTTTCCATTTCCCACGCGGTTGCCACTGTCGGTTCTGCGGCTGGCGTTGGGGACGGAAAAGCTGCCAGCGCAAATCCTTGATCTCTTGCCCATAATGCGAGCGGATCGACGGGTCGCGGATCAGCTTGATCTTGTCCCGCAGGGATTTATCCAGCGCCGCCTTGCGCTCCGGGCTGTCAAAGATCTTACCCTCAGTCTCCCGCTGCCACAGCAGTTTGACCATCGGAATGGCACCTTCCAGTACAGTCTGAACAGCGCCCGGCCCCTCTGCCCGCAACAGATCGTCAGGATCTTTGCCTTCGGGCATCAGTGCAAAGCGCAGGGATTTTCCCGCTTCGAGCAACGGCAAGGCCAAATCGACCGCCCGCATCGCAGCGCGTAAACCTGCCGTGTCGCCATCCAGCGCAATGACCGGCTCATTGGAAACGCGCCAGAGCAATTGCAGCTGATGCTCGGTGATCGCGGTGCCCAAGGGGGCAACCGACGCGCCAAAGCCCGCCTCGGCCAGCGCGATTACGTCCATATACCCTTCGGCAACGATCAGCGGCTGCCCTTTCCCTGCCGCCTGCCGCGCGGGTCCATGGTTATACAGGCTGCGCCCTTTGTCGAACAATTCGGTCTCGGGCGAGTTCAGGTATTTGGCGTTGTCATTTGGGTCCATAGCCCGCCCGCCAAACGCGATGCAACGCCCGCGCGGATCGCGAATAGGAAACATGATGCGGTTGCGGAAGGTGTCATACGGCTTCTTTCCCTTGTTCGAGGGCTTGACCAGCCCTGCCCCAAGGATCAGATCATCGGCCACATTCTTGCCGCGCAGATGATCCCACAAGGCCTGCCAACCATCCGGGGCAAAGCCAATCTCCCACCGATCCAGTGCTTGTGCATCCAGACCACGGCTTACCAGGTAATCACGTGCAGATGCCCCCGCCCCGGTCTTGAGCTGCAGACGGAAGAATTGCGCCGCCTGCTCCATCACATCGGCCAATTGCGACCGGCGGTCCTGCTTTTCTTGCGCTTTGGGATCACGGGCGGGCATGGGCATCCCAGCCTCACGCGCCAGAATCTCAACCGCTTCGATGAACGAGACATTCTCGGTCTCTTTCACAAAGCTGATGGCGTCACCTTTCGCATGACAACCGAAGCAGTAATAAAACCCCTTCTGATCGTCCACGTGGAACGAAGCTGTCTTTTCATGGTGAAACGGGCATGGGGCCCACATATCGCCCTTGCCCTGATTTGACTTGCGCTGATCCCACATGACTTTGCGCCCAACGACCTGAGACAGGCTTAGCCGGGTGCGCAACTCATCCAGAAATCCGGGGGGCAAAGACATGGATCAAACCTGCCAGAAATGACAACCCGCGCCAAGGGGACGGCGCGGGCTTATCCACAGAGAATTGGCTTGGTTGTGGATTATTGCTGCAGACACAGCTCCAACCACGCCGCGCCCAGGTCCTTCTTGCGCACATCGCGCATCTTTTGTTCATAGACCCAAGGCGCAATCAGCGGAATGGCCGCGTTATAGTTTTCCGGCCACGTTGGCGAGTTGTCCGTAATCGCCTGCGCGACGTCGCGCTCTTTGACCTTGTCCAACCGCGCCTTCTGGATCGCGGCCACCACATCGGCCTGATATTTACAGCTTTGCTCGGCGCTGTCCTGAGCCAGTGAAGGGGTGGCAAGCAAGGCCGCGACGATGGCGATACGCAACATGGGGTTCTCCCGGATTCGTTTCTTTCGGCACAGCTTACCCGTCAGAACTTTGGGCTGCCATCATCCATTTCAACACTTGGCATCACGGCAGCGTCAGAGCGGGGCAGCCGACCTGCCCCACTCAATTTAAGATCAGAGCCCTTTGGCGCGATAACTTTTCGCAACGCGGTCGATGGCCACGATATAGGCCGCCGTCCGCAGATCCTCGACATCATCGCGGCTGTGCCAGACCTCGCGCATCGACTGGTAAGCAATGCGCATGGTGTCATCCAGACCGGACCGAACCAGCTCCAGCTCATCGGCCCCCTTCAGATATTGCGACTTAAAGTCGGGCGACATGGTCCAGGCATCACCCAAATAGCGGTCGAGCCTTTCCAGTTCGCTGACGATCAACTCATGCCGGGCTTCTTCCTGTCGGCGCTGCATCCGGCCAAAGCGAATATGGCTGAGGTTCTTGACCCACTCGAAGTACGAGACCGTCACACCGCCCGCGTTGGCATACATGTCCGGTATGATCACCGTGCCTTTCTTACGCAGAATTTCATCCGCACCCGCCGTCACCGGCCCATTGGCTGCTTCGATGATCAATGGGGCTTTGATCCGTTCGGCATTGGACAGGTTGATCACCCCCTCCAAAGCAGCCGGGATCAGGATGTCGCAATCCGATTCCAGCACGCTTGCACCTTCGGCCGAATGCGTTGCATCGGGATAATCCTTGACGCCGCCATGTTTGACGATCCACTGCCGAACCGCTTCGACGTCGATACCTTCGGGGTTATAAAGCGCGCCGTCCCATTCGATGATACCAACAATGATTGAACCGTCCTGCTCACTTAGGAACTTGGCCGCGTGATATCCCACGTTGCCCAATCCCTGCACGACGACGCGTTTGCCGTCCAGTTTGCCCGACAGGCCGGCTTTCTGGACATCTTCGGGATGACGGAAAAACTCGCGCAGCGCGTATTGAATGCCGCGTCCCGTCGCCTCAACCCGACCAGCAATGCCGCCCGCGTTCAAAGGTTTCCCGGTCACACAGGCGCGCGCGTTGATATCAGTCGTATTCATCCGTGCGTATTGGTCGGCCATCCATGCCATCTCTCGCTCGCCCGTTCCCATATCCGGGGCCGGGACGTTCTGGGACGGGTTGATCAGGTCACGCTTGGCCAACTCATAGGCAAAGCGCCGGGTGATCTGCTCCATCTCATATTCTTCGTATTTGCGTGGGTCGATGCACAATCCGCCTTTCGATCCGCCAAAAGGCGTTTCAACCAGAGCGCATTTATACGTCATCAGAGCGGCCAGCGCCTCAACTTCGTCCTGGTTCACCGCTGTTGCGTAACGAATGCCGCCTTTGACAGGCTCCATATGCTCGGAATGCACGGAACGATACCCCGTGAATGTGTGAATTTCACCGCGTAAGCGTACACCGAACCGAACGGTATAGGTCGCGTTGCAAACCCGGATCTTTTGCTCCAATCCCGGCGGCAGGTCCATTAGGGACGCCGCCCTGTTAAACATCAGATCAACGCTTTCACGAAAGCTGGGTTCTTTGATGCTGGTCATACAATCCTCCGATTAGGTATCAGACGCGACGTCATGTCGTTTTGTCGCACCAGTTAGAACAGGCTGCAATCAAACAATGCACTTTTTTTCATCATTTCCGTCATAAAGTTCTGATCGGCTGAGGATGAGTCGCCCACTCTTTCTCAAACCTTAACGGATTGTTTTCAATTCATTGACAGATGGCGCGTGGCGGCCGTCTTTATAGCTGAAAAGTGCGCAAAAAGGCCAAAACCAAGCCTTTTCTGCCTAATTCGCGCCACGATTGAAGGCTAGTGTTAACGCAAAGTTCTTTTCTTGACCGCATGAAATAAACGCGGGGCGGAGTCATCACAATGAACACATTTTCAACTCAGAAGAATGGTTTGAAGCCGAAGCTTCAGCCTACTTATATTCGTAAGTTTGCCAAAGAAGAAGACGGCACGTTTACTATTTTCGTGCTGTTCATGGTAGTCTTGATGCTTGCGATCACCGGCATGTCAATGGATGTCATGAAATATGAACGCGACCGTGCAAGCCTTCAGTCCACCCTGGACCGTGCTGTGCTGGCGGCCGCCGACCTTGACCAGAAACTTCCAGCCAAAGAGGTTGTCGATGCGTACATGGACAAGGCCGGGCTGGGCAATCTTGAAGCCGTTACCACGGTTACAGAAGGTTTTGGCTCCAGAAGCGTAACGGCAACGGCCGATGCTGTCATGCCAACGCGTTACCTACGGTTTGGCAAGGTTACAGAATTGGCGATGCAAGCGAATAGTGCGGCTGAAGAATCGATCGGCGCGGTGGAAATTTCGCTAGTTCTCGATATTTCTGGGTCCATGTCTCGCGTTTCGGCCACGCCTTCGAAAACCAAGATCGCTGTGCTGCGCGAGGCCGCCTCGGAATTTGTCCGTCTGATGTTAGACAAACCAGGGGAAGGTCAAATTTCAATCTCGATCGTCCCATATGCAACTCAGGTAAATGCTGGTGCTCCAATTCTGGACAAGTTTACTAACGTAACGCAGGAGCATAGCTATTCGCATTGCGTAAACTTTATTCCGGAGCAGTACAGCGATGCTGACTTGCACGTAGGTGATACGTTGGAACGCACGGCTCATTTCGATCCCTTCACCTATTCTGAAGGTTCAATTGACCTGCCCGTTTGCCCAGTTCGCGCAGGCAGCGCAATCACACCTGTGACGGACAATATGAATAAGCTCCTTGGGCAAATTGCATCGCTCACGCCGGGCGGGAACACATCAATCGATATCGGAGTGAAGTGGGGAACTGCCCTTTTGGACCCCAGTACTCGGTCAATTGTACAGCAACTATCGACAGAACAAGACCCGGCATATGCACCGTCAACGATCGTTCCAAGCAAGTTTTCGGTGCGCCCGACAGACTATAATTCGGACGTCTTGAAAATTATCATTGTCATGACCGACGGGCAGAACACAGACCAATATATGCTCAATCCCTCGTTGCGCGAAGGTATGTCGGACGTTTGGTACAATTCCGAAGCAGGCGAATATACCGTTTACCATTCTCAAGGCCGTCCGAACTTTTTCTGGCCCCAGCAAAACGTGTGGGCGGATCACCCCTTCGGAAACCCCGAGCCTGAGACACCTTTGAACGAGGAAACCGGGACGGCGGTTCGCTTGACCTATCCCGAACTGTTTAACCGTACCTCATTGGCCTGGAACGCCAGATACAATTACTACTGGCAATCCAGCGGTTGGGCGGAATGGTATTCCAAAGCTTACTCCAAGGTAGAAACTTCGGCAAAGAACCAACACACAAAACACGTGTGTGGCGCAGCGAAAGACGAAGGTATCATTGTCTATGGAATCGCATTTGAAGCACCGCGTGCTGGCTTCAGAACGCTCCAAGACTGTGCCAGTTCGGATAGCCACGTCTATGACGTTAGCGGTCTAAATCTTGAAAAAGCATTCGAATCAATTGCCTCATCCATCCACAAATTGAGACTGACCCAATGATCCGGAAAATGCTGTCAAAGCTCGGCCCCTTCCGGCGATCCGAGACAGGAAATGCAACGATCGAGTTTGTCATGCTCGTTCCGGGCTTCCTAGCTCTTCTTGTGGCAGGAACCGAGCTGTCGATCATTACAATGCAGCACGCTGCCCTTGAACGTGGTGTAGATTTGGTCGTACGGGACATTCGACTGGGTACAGGCACCAACTGGAATCATGATGAGATCAAGAACCGGATTTGTAATGTTTCCGGTATCAAGGACTGTTCAGGCAACCTGCGGCTGCAGATGGTCCAACAGGACGCATTTGCAGGCATCGTTCTTTCAGATGATGTCCCCTGCACGGACAGTTCCGAAGATCCCAAGCCTGTCTTGGATTTCAAAAGTGGCCAATCCAATGAACTAATGATTTTGCGGGCCTGCCTTCGCATTGATCCAGTTCTTGAGACGTCGGCCATTGCAAAAGTTGTCCCTGACGGGTCCGGCCACTACGCGGTAACCGCGACAACAGCATTCGTACAGGAGCCGATTTAAGATCATGTCTGTACTCAAAAACCTGAAAAGCCGCGTCAAAGCCTTCAAGAACGACGAAAGTGGGATTCTGACGGTAGAAGCACTCATGATTTTCCCGCTGATGCTTTGGACAATCACGTTCACCTTCACGGCTTTTGAAGGATTTCGTCAAAGTGCGTCCAACCTGAAAGCAGCCTACACGGTCAGTGATCTGATCTCGCGCGAAACGCAGGCTGTGACAGATGTGTACTTTGACTCGCTGCACGACTTGGCAGGGAAGATGATCAACAACCGGTCTGAAATAAAGATGCGGGTTTCGCTGATCGTTTACGACGCAGACGATGACCGCCATTATGTGCGTTGGTCAACCGTGCGCGGCTTTGATAAGGAATGGAACGACAATAGCATCCAGGGTATCGAAAACCGCCTGCCTCCGATGACTAATCAGGACACGGTAATTTTAGTTGAGACTTCCAACGAATACATTCCAACATTCAAACCGGGTTGGGATTTTGCGACGGGTATCACTTTTGAAAACTTCATTTTTACCCGCCCCCGCTTTACCAACGAAGTCGCTTGTAACCTAGCGAAGACACCTTTCGTCTGCGATAAGAACGCTTAAAGCTTCCGACATAAACTTGGCTTCGGCGGCAGCTGTCATGCCGCCCACGCCAACCCTGCGGCCCACGCGCCACCACAGACCGGGCGCCCAACGGTTCGGCATTTTGTGGCGCATACGAACCAGAAAACCATTTGACGGTTTGAATGCGAAGACACCCCGATCCACGGCCTCGATGTTTTCCACTTTTGCAATGACTTCACCGGACCCCGAACGTATCTCGGTCTGAGTCAGCTCTATGCAGTCTTCGGTTGCGCGCCAGACTGAATATGCCAGCCAAAGCGACGCTCCGCCGATTGCAAACAGGAAGATTTGCCACACCGGTTCGGGTGGCGATACCACGGCGACGTAAGTCACCAAGACCCCGACCGTCGTCAGCATCCCTACCCCGGCCCAACGTCTGGGCGTGGATGCCTGAATCGTTGCCAGCACTTCGTCCTGCATGGAAGCCTCCTGTTTCATCCCACTCGACTTAGCTACTTTGAACGGGAAACAACAGAGGTTTGCTTGCGATGCAAATTCGCACAGGTTTGGTTTATTTGCGTAAATTGACTGCATGAGCGCAGAACTTAAATGCTGCTCAAACGAACCGGAGGTTACCATGTCTCTCAGACCTACATTGGAAACGCGCAAGGCTATTCCCACGATGGAAGGGGCCGGAGTAAAGCTGCATCGTGCATTCGGGTTTCAGGATCCATCGGAACTGGATCCTTTCCTGCTGTTCGACGATTTTCGAAACGATCAGCCGCAGGACTATCAGGCCGGGTTTCCCTGGCATCCGCATCGGGGGATCGAAACGATCACCTATGTTCTGGCTGGATCGGTCGAGCATTCCGATTCATTGGGCAACACTGGCACCTTAGGTGCTGGCGATGTGCAATGGATGACGGCGGGTTCAGGTATTTTGCATCAGGAAATGCCGCACGGAAACGCCTCGGGCCAGATGCACGGTTTCCAACTGTGGGGCAACCTGCCTTCAGACCAGAAGATGACCACCCCTCGGTATCAGGATGTTCAAAGCAAGGACATTCCCGAAATCACCGATGACGACGGCACGACCGTGCGGGTGATTGTCGGTGATTTTTGGGGTAAAACCGGGCCTGTAGATGGTATCGCGGCAGACCCGCAATACCTGGACATCTCTGTCCCGGCAGGTGTGAAAAAGACGTTTCGGATCGACACCTATCGCCGGGCTTTCGCCTATGTGTTTCAGGGCCAGGCCGCCTTTGCCGACGCATCGCAGCCGGCAGGAGTGCTCTTGGAGAAAGAGGTCGCAGGGCAAGAGGTCAACATCCGCGACATGTCCGGCGACAGAACCCTTGTTCGTTTTGGCACCGGGGATGAAATCACGGTTCAGGCAGGCCCGGAAGGTGTTCGGTTCCTGTTGATATCTGGCGCTCCAATCGATGAGCCAGTCGCATGGCATGGTCCCATCGTGATGAACACCCGGACCGAACTGGAACAGGCGTTTCGGGAACTGCGAAACGGGACGTTCATTCGCCCCGCGCACTAGCATAATGGCGGTCTGACCTTGTCAGGCCGTCACCGCTTTGTGCACCATGTTCCAATAGATCTGTTCAACCTCATCCAGCGACAGTCGGCCACCGGATCGGTACCAGGTCATCACACCGTTCAACATGGCAATCACAGCAAGCGTTGCAATCTTGGTATCCGGTATCGCAAACTGACCGGCCTGTTGTCCGGTGTGAAGGATGTTTTCCAGTGCGTTTTCGTACTGTCGGCGAAGGTCTTCAATTTCAGCAAAGTTCTCAGGCGTAAGGTTTCGCAACTCCATATACGCGATAAAGACTTCATCGGGGCGTTGCAGGTGGAACCGGATATGGAACCCCACGAACTGGCGCAGCGCTTCTTGTGCGTCTTGGCCTAGCTGCAAGTCACCAAGTGCCGAAAGCAGTTCTTGCATATGTTCCCGCATCAACCGGAACAACAAATGTTGCTTGTCTGGTGTGTAGTTGTACAACGCCCCGGCCTGCACGCCGACTTCTTTTGCGATTTGCCGCATCGAAACAGCCGCATAGCCGTGACGCGCAAACAGGTTCAGCGCGGCCTTGCGAATGCGTGGGCCGGTTATGTCGGAATGAGAGCCTTGAGTACGTGCCATGTACTCACAATATCTGAACAATTGTTCAGATAGAACCCCGCTTGATCGACGGTGCCAAAACGTGCATCACAATGGGGCACGTAACACCAGAAAAAGCGCACCCAATGAAACTGCTGCCATTACTGCCGTTTGTTCTTCTTTGCGCCGGATGCGCAGATTTCCCCGAGTTGGAAGGCAGCGAAGCGGCCTCGGTCAAAAAAGCCCCCTACCCGCGCCTTGTTCCATTGCAAGAAACACTAGGGCCTGCCATTGATCCGGTCAGCGAGGCTGCAGCGGTCGAAGAAGACCTGACACAGCGCAGCGAAGCATTGGCGCAAAAGGCAGAAGCGCTGCAAAACGCACCCACCAACTAAAGCGCGGTATTTCACCCCTACAATTGCCCGGTGACGGATTGCACCATTGGTCCGAACCCGATAAGGCAGCGCTGATCGGACAAACGTCCGAATTCAGTTAGATTCCGGCGGAAAGGGACACACGACATGACACAGGCACTGCGGCTGGGAATTGCGGGCTTGGGAACAGTCGGCGTCGGTGTCGTCAAGATTGTCCGCCGCCATGCCGATTTGCTGAAAGCGCGCACAGGCCGTTCGATTGAGATCGTGGCAGTGTCTGCACGAGATCCCAACAAAGATCGCGGTGTAAACCTGTCGGGTTATGCCTGGGAAACCGATCCAGTCACGTTGGCGAAACGCGACGATATCGATGTTTATGTCGAGTTGATGGGTGGTGAAAACGGCCCCGCCAAAGCTTCGGTCGAGGCAGCCTTGGCCTCGGGCAAGGATGTTGTCACTGCCAACAAGGCATTGCTGGCCATCCACGGTCAAGAGTTGGCAGAACAGGCCGAGGCCGCGGGTCGTGTCATCCGCTTTGAGGCTGCAGTTGCTGGTGGCATCCCGGTGATCAAATCCCTCACTGAAGGTCTGGCCGGAAACGAGATCACACGCGTCATGGGCGTGATGAACGGAACCTGCAACTACATCCTGACACGGATGCAATCGCAGCGTCAGGGATATAATGCCCTGTTCGATGAGTGCGCCGAACTTGGGTACCTGGAAGCCGACCCCAATCTGGACGTGGGCGGTATCGACGCGGCGCATAAACTGGCATTGCTTGCCTCAATCGCCTTTGGCACCAAACCAAATTTTAACGGCATCGAGATTGAAGGTATTCAGCAAATCAGCCTCGACGATATCGATCAGGCCGAGGACATGGGCTTTCGCATCAAGCTGCTGGGTGTCGCGCAGCGCACCGCGCGCGGACTTGAGCAACGTATGCAACCTTGCCTCGTACCCAGCGACTCGCCGCTGGGTCAGTTGGAAGGCGGCACCAATATGGTGGTGATCGAAGGCGACTCGGTCGAACAGGTCGTGTTGCGTGGTCCCGGAGCAGGCGAAGGTCCAACAGCCAGCGCCGTGATGGGCGATGTTTGCGATCTGGCGCGTGGACTGCAAATCCCGACCTTTGGCCGGCCTGCCACCTCGCTCGAGGCCGCCAAACCGGCCGTCACCGGACTGCCTGCGCCCTATTATTTACGGCTGGGCCTGTTGGACAAGCCAGGTGCACTGGCCAAGGTGGCTGCCATTTTGGGCGATGCCGGTGTTTCGATCGACAGGATGCGCCAGTATGCCCATGCTGAAAGCACAGCGCCTGTGCTGATCGTCACTCACAAAACCACCCGCGCCGCACTGGACGTTGCGCTGGACGGGTGCCGAAACACGGATGTGGTGGCAGGTGAGCCTGTTGCTTTGCGGATTGAAGAGGTTTGATCTTGCGGCCTGCATGAAACGCAAGCTATGCCGGTAGAAACGGCTTTACTGATCAAGGGATACTGAACAATGAGTGCTGCCAGAACCGATTTTAACGACCGCCTGCTGTCTCTGGGGCTTGCAAGGGTGGCGGAACAGGCTGCACTGGCCTCGGCCTCGCTTGTGGGGCGTGGCGATGAGAAAGCCGCCGATCAGGCAGCCGTAAACGCCATGCGCGAACAGCTGAACCTGCTGGACATTGCCGGTGTTGTGGTGATCGGTGAAGGTGAACGCGATGAAGCACCAATGTTGTATATCGGTGAAGAGGTCGGCACCGGAAGCGGCCCCGGTGTGGACATCGCGCTGGACCCGCTGGAAGGCACCACGCTGACTGCCAAGGATATGCCCAACGCGCTGACCGTGATCGCAATGGGCCCTCGTGGATCGATGCTACACGCGCCGGACGTTTACATGGACAAGCTGGCTGTTGGTCCGGGTTTGCCCGAGGGCGTGGTCGACCTGGACATGTCCCCGCGAGAACGGGTGGAAGCTCTGGCAAAGGCCAAGGACTGCAAACCGGCCGACATCACCGTTTGCATTCTGGAGCGCCCCCGCCACGAAGCGATGATTGCCGAGGTACGCGAAACCGGTGCCTCGATCCGCCTGATCACCGATGGTGACGTGGCTGGCGTCATGCATTGTGCCGAAAGTGAAGTGACCGGCATCGACATGTATATGGGTCAGGGCGGCGCACCCGAAGGTGTTCTGGCTGCCGCGGCCCTGAAGTGTATGGGCGGTCAGATCTTTGGTCGTTTGGTGTTCCGCAACGATGACGAACGTGGTCGGGCCGCCAAGGCAGGCATCACCGATCTGGACCGTGTGTATGCGCGCGATGAGATGGTGACTGCGGATGTCATTTTTGCCGCAACGGGTGTGACTGGCGGTTCGTTGCTGCCGCGCATCAAACGCGAACCGGGTTGGGTGGAAACCACGACGCTGCTGATGCGGTCGAAAACCGGGTCGGTGCGCCGCATGTCCTATCGCACGCCCACATGGCCACACGACGAAGCGTAACGGCTTGCGCCATTGCCTTCGGCGCGAGTATTTCTGAAAAGATGAAGAGGCCGGATCCGCAAGGGTCCGGCCTTGGCGCATAAGAGGCGGGACATGAGTTTTCTTGGGGTTGAGCAATCGTTGACAGGGCGGCGTTGGGTTGGTCCCGCCGCCGAGGTAGAGCGCGCCTCTGAGATGATGGCACAACAGACCGACCTGCCACGCGCGGTGTGTCAGGTTCTGGCCCGACGCGGCGTACCGGTTATGGAGGCACGCAGCTTTCTGGACCCCAAACTCAAGGAATTGCTGCCTGACCCTCGTGCGATGAAAGACATGGAGGCTGCGGCGGCACGCTTTCTGGCAGCTGTTCGACATGGCCAAAAGATCGCTGTGTTTGCGGATTACGATGTCGACGGCGGCAGCTCTGCCGCGTTGCTACTGGTCTGGCTGCGGCAGATGGGCCTGCAGGCGACGCTGTATGTGCCCGACCGGATAGACGAAGGGTACGGCCCCAATGTGCCCGCCATGCGGGACCTGGCGGCGGCGCATGACCTGATCATATGCGTCGATTGCGGGACGCTCAGCCATGATCCGATCGCAGCGGCCAAAGGGGCCGACGTAATCGTGCTGGATCATCACCTTGGCGGCGAGACGCTGCCGGATTGCGTCGCTGTCGTGAACCCCAACCGTCAGGATGAAAGCGGTGATCTGGGCTATCTGTGCGCGGCGGGCGTTGTGTTTCTGATGCTGGTCGAAGCCGGACGCCAATTGCGCGAAGCAGGCACAAAAGGGCCGGATCTGATGTCCATGCTGGATCTGGTGGCGTTGGCCACTGTGGCCGATGTTGCACCTCTGATCGACGCCAATCGCGCTCTGGTTCGGCAAGGCTTGAAGGTGATGGCGCAGCGGCAGCGCCCCGGTCTTGTGGCCCTGTCCGATGTCTCACGCATGGATACGGCGCCAAACAGCTACCACCTAGGTTTCCTGCTTGGCCCCCGCGTGAACGCAGGTGGGCGGGTCGGTCAGGCCGATTTGGGTGCGCGATTGTTGAGCACAGAGTCTCTGCACGAAGCACAGGCCTTGTCCGAACGTCTGGACGCTTTGAACACGGAACGTCGTGACATTGAAAACGCGGTTCGCGCCGCTGCGATGGAACAGGCCGAGGACCGCGGTATGGACGCGCCATTGGTGTGGGCAGCAGGTGAAGGCTGGCACCCCGGCGTGGTGGGGATTGTGGCCTCGCGCCTGAAGGAAACCGCCAACCGTCCGGCCATCGTGATCGGCTTTGACGGCGAAGAAGGCAAAGGTTCCGGACGATCGGTTTCGGGCGTTGATCTGGGGGCTTCAATCCAGCGCCTCGCCGCCGAAGGGCTGCTGGTTAAAGGCGGCGGTCATAAAATGGCGGCGGGTCTGACGGTGATGCGCGACAAGCTTGAACCTGCCATGGAACGTCTGAGCGAATTGCTGGCCAAACAAGGGGCCGGTCAGAGTGGCCCGACCGACCTGAAACTGGATGGCACGCTCATGCCCGGTGCGGCAACGGTTGATCTGATCGAACAAGTTGAACAGGCAGGGCCATTTGGGGCTGCGGCCCCTGCCCCGCGCTATGCTTTGCCGGATCTGCAGGTGCGCTTTGCCAAACGTGTGGGGGAAACGCATCTGAAACTGTCGCTCGCCGATGGCATGGGTGGTGGGCTGGACGCAATTGCCTTTGGTGCCTTTGATGGGCCGATGGGTGAGAAGCTGTCAAATCATGGTGGTGCGCGCTTCCATTTCGCGGGTCGGCTTGAGGTGAACACATGGGGCGGACGTCAATCCGTGCAACTCAGGCTGGAGGATGCAGCAGAGGCCAATTGACACTCTGCGGCAGTGGCCCAAAAAACTTTCACGTCCCTGCATTTTTCCGCTTGCGGGGGTCACGGTGAAACCGTAAAAGGCCCTCCACAAGCCAGCGTGGCCCGTTCGTCTATCGGTTAGGACGCCAGGTTTTCAACCTGGAAAGAGGGGTTCGATTCCCCTACGGGCTACCACTTGTGCTTGTGCCAGTACCATATGGCCCGTTCGTCTATCGGTTAGGACGCCAGGTTTTCAACCTGGAAAGAGGGGTTCGATTCCCCTACGGGCTACCATTTACTTCTTTAAATTTCGAACTTTTCGCGACACAGATCTTCGATCTGCGTCCAGATCGATTTGTATTCCGGCGTGTTTTCCGCCGCATAGTGGAAATTCTTCATCAATCCGGTCAGCTGCGTAAACACTTGTCGCACTTCGCCCTTGTCCGAGAAGGCGGCCGTGGATTGTGTGACGCCATAGACAAGTTTGAACGTCATTTTCTGCCGCTCCAGCGGTACGGTCGCATCAACCTTGTCGAAGGCGTCCTGCTGCAGATAGACCATATCGACAAACAGCGCCTTTTGCTGCGTAACAAAATCGTCGATTGTGACGCCCTCTTCCCCCGTGACCTGCATCATCTGATCAACCTGTTCACCTTTTTCGATCAGGGCGAGAAGGGCGCGCACTTTGTCTGTCCAGCCTGGTTCGGCATTCTTGTCGTACCAGTCAGACAACTGGTCCGAGTACCGAGACCAGCTGAGCATCGGATCAACGGCTGGATAAAAGCGCTTATAGGCGCGCTCGGACGACAGGCCGAGGAAGCACTTGACCGTGGACAGTGTGGATTGCGTCACCGGCTCGTCAAAGTTGCCGCCAGCAGGTGAAACCGTTCCGATCAGCGTCAGGCTGCCCAGATCACCGTCATTGGTTTTCAAGGCCCCTGCGCGCTCGTACAACCCTTTGATCGAGCTTTCCAGATAGGCGGGGAATCCTTCCTCACCCGGGATCTCCTCGAGCTTGCCAGAGGTTTCCCGCATGGCTTGTGCCCAGCGGCTGGTACTGTCCGCGATCAGCAGCACGTCATAGCCCATCTGACGGTAGTATTCGCCCAACGTAATTCCGGTGAAGATCGATGCTTCGCGCGCAGCAACCGGCATAGAGGACGTGTTACAGATGATGATCGTTCTGTCCATCAGGCTACCGCCCGTGGTCGGATCGGTCATCTTCGGAAATTCCGCGATGGTCTCAACCACCTCACCCGCGCGCTCACCGCAGGCCACAACGATCACGATGTCCACTTTCGCATTCCGCGCAATCAGGTTCTGCAGCACGGTCTTGCCTGCCCCGAAAGGCCCAGGAATACAGGCGGTTCCGCCGCGGGCGATCGGGAAGAATGTGTCGATCAGACGTTGCGAGGTCAGAACGGGTTCGGTCGGATACAGGCGCTCTGACAAGGTGCGTTTCAAGATGTTTTCCGGCAATGGCCGCCGAACCGGCCATTTCTGCGAAAGTGTCAAAGTATGCTCGCCGCCGTTTTCGTCTTCCAGACGGGCCACAAGGTCATGAATCGTGGCCGCACCCTTTTGCACCCAGACGACCTTGTAAGTGCCGGACCAATTGAACGGCAGCATGATCTTGTGGCTAAAGTGGCCCTCGGGCACCGTCCCGATACTGTCCCCGGCAGTTACTGTGTCGCCAACCTTGACCGAGGGCGTAAAGGACCATTTTGCCAGCTCATCCAACGGTGCCACATCTGCGCCGCGCGGCAGGAAGGTGCCGAATTCGGCGGCCACTTTGGGCAGAGGCGACTGCAACCCGTCAAACACCTGCCCCAGAAGTCCCGGCCCCAGCTCAACCGACAGCAACTGACCCGATTGCTCAACCAGATCGCCAACGGCCACCCCGTCGGTGCTTTCATAGACCTGTACGTCTGCGGTGTCGCCACGCACACGCAGCACCTCGGCTTTTAGACGTTCCTGACGCCCACCGGGGCCGGGGCGTGATGGCAGGATGAATACAACTTCGTTTTTGACCAATTGGCCGGGCTGACCGGTCACGTCCGGGTTGGCCTGTATCTTCACAAGCCCTTCCTGAACCGAGACGACACGTGCGGTCGACGTTTGTTTAGCTGAGGTTGGGGCTGTCATGCGCTTGCTCCCTCAAAATCGATATCGGCGACATCGGCCATCGCCTGCTGCGCCAGTTTCTCAAATCTCTTGGCCGCTTCCGTGGCGCTGCTTTGCGCCCAGCGGTCAAAAATGTTCCAGATCAGGACGTAGATCGCGACCGCTTCAAAATCGAACATGTGGCGAGCTGCATATCGCTTGAGTTGCTTGTGGCTGATAGACAAAAGCAGACGTTCCAGACCAAGCGGATCTTCGTCTTCGAGCAATTGGTGCGCCTCTTTCAACCATGGCATCGGGGTATCAAGCCCAAATGTAGGATCGGCCCAGTGGGCTGGAATATGGCGGCTCCATCGTCCCACGCCGAATGATCCTGAAGGCGCGGGGTCTCCGCGTTTTCTCAGACGCAGTGCTGCAACTACCGAGCGTAGCTCCATGCGTTCCATGAAGAGCTTGCGCAATGTGGGCTGCGGGATGTTTTGCAACGCCTGTTTGCAGCGCTGGATCGCCTGAACGTCTGTGACATCCATGTCATAGGCACTCCAGGTCAGCGTATGCTCCAGCACATTCAAGACCTCGGCATCTTTTGCTGTCAGAGCCGTCAACCGACGCTCGAGCCTGATACGCGACAGCGGCGGCTGTTTGGCAACGAACAACCGTTCCGATCCCGGAAGACTGCACATCAACGCGATATAGGCGTCCTGCCCTGACATCTCAGCGGATGACCCCTTCCAGCACCGCACGGAACCGGGGTTGCAAATGCTCCATCAACAACGAAGCGACAGCCTTGTCGGTCAGGTCCAGCACGACTCCCTGATCTTCCGCCCGAACGCGAATACCTTCCTGAGTGTTGTCTGCCACGTGCAGTTCAACATTCTCGCGAAGCATCTTCGCCGTCAGTCCAAGAACGTACTTCGTCAATTTGCCCGATTGAATGTCATCAGCGTTTTGCTTGATGTCTTCCTGCGTGGCGACCTTGGTGGGCAAAATGACCTGAACCTTGCCGTCAAGGTTGGCACCTTCCCCGGCCCGGCCGACAACCTCAAGTATCATTTGCTTGAGAAGCTCAGGATCGGACATTTCTTTGGTGACAAGACGTTCAACATCTTCCTTGAAGCGATCCGTCAGGCCGGCCTTCATGGTCAACACGGCATCCCGCATCGCGGTGTTCAACGCTTCTTCACCCGCAGACCGATAGTTGTCGGATTCTGTGCGCGCCTTCTTTTTGAACTCTTCAGCTTCGCGCTTTGCATCCGCTAAAATGCGCGCAGCCTCGGCCTTGGCATCGTCGCGCAGCTTCTCGGCTTCGGCCTGACCGGCAGCTACCCCATCATTGCGCAGCTTGTCGATCAGGGCGTCAACGCCATGCGAAATCGTTCCGTTCTGTGCCATCAGCTGATCCCCGCACTAATGACCAAAGCGAACACAAAGGCAAAAACACCAAAGCCTTCGATGATCGCTGCCGGTGCAAGCGCGAGGCCAAATATCTCGGGCTTTTCCTTGGTGGCGTTGATCGCAGCGGCACAAGCCCGGCCCTGCCAGATGCCGCAATACATAAGGGCAATTCCAGACAAAATGCCGATGCCAAACAGACCTCCTGCGTTTTCCGGCGTCACGTCACGGTTCAGGGTGAACATGATGACAATTCCATAGATCACCATCGTTGACGGAAAGGCTGAAACACCAACAAAACGGCCATAGCCACCTTCGGTTTCTGTCATGGCCCCGATGCTGGCCATCCCGGCAATCGAGCACCCTATGGCGCTTGACGCAGCCCCCAACGCCATTGGCGCGTAGATGCCCAGCCAACCCAGTGTGAGAACAAGCTCATTCATTCCTGAACCTCCTTGCGGGCAAACGGACGAAAGACGATGCCTTCATCCGGCAGACCCCATTTAAAGAATTCGATGTAATTGAGACGTAAGCCGTGGACGACGCCGCTCATCATGGCGAGGGCGAAATTCAAGACGTGACCGATGATCAGGATCAGCAACCCAAACAGAATGCCCGGCCCTTTGAGCGCGTGCATGACGGAAACGGCCAAATCGTTGAACGTGATCGCCAGTGAGGCCGAAGCAAGGCCCAGCGCGAACAGGCGCATATAACTTAGCACGTCGCCAAAGGCGCCCATCGCCCCGGCAAGGCTTTGAAATCCTTCGATCAGCCGCCAGATCCAATCTGTCGGCTTTCGGATGATCCTTTCGCTGGAAAACAAAACAATCGCGACAACACCAACGATCAGAGTAGATGTGCCGGGCACAGGTGATTTGCCGTTCATATAGCTGAGCCATAGGGCAAACCCGCCGATCAGAGCAGCAATCCAACCCAGATTGGCGATCGCCTTGCGTTGCCCCCACGCGGCACGGGCCGCCAGCGCGTTGGCCAGAACCAGATGCAAGACACCAACCACAATCGAGACCATCATCATTGCGCTGAAATTGTTCAAATCCAAAACCTTGAGCTTTGCCCAAATCGAGCCAGCAGACGGGGACGCCCCAAAATAGCTCCCAACCATGACGCCGTACAGAATCGTAGCCCCCGAAATAATCAGACCAAAGCGGCGCCAGGACCTTAGTCCAGCTGTGCCATCCATCCGTTTCCAAAACGCCAGCATCCCCAGCAGGATGACAGCGCCATATCCGGCATCCGCGACAATCATGGCAAAGAAGATCGCGAAGGATGCCGAGACGATGACGCTGGGGTCCCAATCCTGATATCCGGGCACCTGATAAAACAGCGCCAGATCGACCGCAGCGCTGCGCTTCTCAGGCTGCTCCAACAATGTCGGAGGCGTGTCGTCCGGGCCCGGTTCTTCAATCAATGCAGCTGACCCTTTGGAATGCGCCATGTCCAGAACTGCGTCGATCCGATCCTCAGGCACCCACCCCTGCAACGCAAACATGGCTTCTGCGTCGCGTATTTTCTGCTTTGCATGGGCCAGTTCGGCGGCGCTCTCGGCGACGGACAGGTTCTGACGCATAAGGGTCAGATAGCGGGTTTGCGCCACACGCTCAGCCTCGAGCGCCTCCAGCGCGATTTCAGCCTCTTCCAGCTGCGCTTCAAGCTCGTGAATGGGCAACGAGCCAACATGCGTGCGCGGGATCGGAAGAATATCGTCGTCAGGTTCATCGGGCGAGATCAGCACAGCGTAAAGAAATCGGTGGTCTTCTTCCAATATGGCCCAGGGCAGTTTGACTTCTGCCAAAGCCTCACGATGCTTCAATGGAAGCTGATAGAACCACAGGCGATTACCAGCCAAAACATCTGTTGGCGGGAAGTCCAAATCGCCCCACGGCCGCACCTGAGCAATACGATGTACCAGAAAATCCCGTTGGTCCATCGTATCCCGAGTGCGCTGCATGAGGTCAGTCACTTCATGCACAAAACGGTCCATGTCAAAGTCGGGGTCTCGCTGAATCTGACGCCGTGGTTCAGGAACTTCTGCAAGGAAACGCAACGCTTTATACGCTTCTCTTGCACCACGATCGCTGATTTTTTCAGGTTCATTCGGTGGGGGAACAAGCGGAAGAACGTGCATACAGCCGAGGTCCTGTAACGCCTCAAGCGTGTCCGCCTTATGTGTTGCCGGACCTACCAGAGACATCTTTTTCAAACGCGCCACACTCATGCCAAAGCCTCCTGCGCGTGTTTGCGCTTTGAAATCTTCGACCGCACCACCGCCTGCATCTGTTCGTCGCTCAGATAGATGCGAATCTTTTTGATATTGGCTTTGGCGCGCGGGATCAGAACCTTTTCGAATAGGTTGACCCGCTGCGTAATCGTGGCCACTGCCTTGTCGAAAATGCGTACACGTTCTTCGGCAATTTTGACCCGCAGGCGCGCTTCGATCATGTCGTGCAGCAACTGCGCGGCGGTATCAACCCAATGGGGTTTGGCAAGTACGGAATACGGACGGACGACAACTTCGATCCGGTCCAGGTCGGGCATCTTGACGCCCACTACGTTGACCTCTTTGACCTTGTAATCCCTAAGCTCAACCAGCCCATCCAGATCAATGCCCTGCTGGGCCAGCATCGGAAGCTTTTCGCCAACCTGCTGCGCAAGGGCCTGCACCTCATCCTGAAGACGTTTGACATCCTCGCGCGCCTTCACCCGTTCCGCCATTAATTGCTGGCGCTTCAGGTCCAGCGACGGCAGAAACCGCTCATAGCTTTTCAGCTGTGTCTGCTGGCGCGCCAGTGACGATTTATTCAGCTGCAACCGCGCCATCGGTATCCTTTGGGAAATACTTGTCGATCAAGGCCTGTTTCATCAGCAACTGTTCCGGAGCGAAACATTCGGCCAGCGTTTTCCAGCCCAGATCCAGCGCCTCCTCCAGCGGGATCGAAACGTTGATGTCCATGAACCGCGCACTGAATAAGGCGCCAAATTTCAACAACTGATGGTCATAGTCTGACAGATCAAACGCCATCGCCTGTTTTTGCGCAGCGTCGCGACTTTCGGAGTAGAAACGGATCATCGTGTTCATGATCTGACCGTGATCTTCGCGCGTGGTCTTGCCGATCACATTCTGCTTCAGGCGCGACAGGCTGCCAAAGGGATCAATCACACCCGAGTGCAGATAGATCTGCCCTTCAGTGATATAGCCGGTATTATCAGGTACGGGGTGGGTTACGTCATTGCCGGGCATTGTTGTCACAGTCAGAACCGTGACCGATCCGCCCTTGGCATAGTCACATGCCTTTTCATATCGGCGCGCCAACTGGGAATAGAGATCCCCCATATATCCGCGCTGCGACGGCACCCTTTCCTGGCTGATCCCCACCTCTTTCATCGCGTCGGCGTATGCTGTCATGTCAGTCAGCAGGACCAGGACACGCTTACCCTCTTCCACCGCAAACTTCTCGGCCACGGCCAAGGCCATGTCGGGCACCAGCAAACGTTCAACCAGAGGATCCATCGCCTGATTGACGAACATGACAGAACGCGAAAACACGCCCGCATCCTCAAACGAGGTTCGGAACGTGTAATAATCATCAAAGATCAGCCCGAGCCCGCCAAAGACCACGATATCCGCGTCCGCCTGAATACCGATTCGGCTCAGGAAGGCGTTGAATGGCTCGCCCGAAACCGAAAAGATCGGGATCTTCTGGCTTTCAACCAGCGTGTTGAAAACGTCGATCATCGGCACATCGGTGCGGATCATTTTGTTGGGCACTGCGCGTTCAGCCGGGTTTACGGTCGGTCCACCGATGTCGATTCGCGGCTCGGAAGACAGATCTGGGCCACCGTCTATCGGTACCCCAGCGCCATCAAAGACCCGCCCCAGAATATTGGCAGAATACGGTGTTTGCATGGGGTGGCCAAGAAAGGTCGCTGTCGCCTCGGTCGAGATTCCCTTAGTGCCGGAAAACACCTGAAGCGTGACAACATCCCGGTCGATGAAGATCGCCTGCGCCAGCGTTTTACGGCCATCAACGGTCTCGATGACCGCGAGGTCGTTGAACCGAACAGCAGGGTTTCCGTCACCCTCAACCGGTACCCGAACCTTGATCGTGTCTCCAACAATTTCCAGAACTCGCGTGTACTTCAACAGGCTTCGGGACATCATCTATCCTCGCTGGTTCAAGTTGTTTTTTTCAAAGCGCGCCGCGTCGTTCACCGGCATTTTTTATAATAGTAGCTCCAGCTTACAACGAATTCACAAATTGGCAAATGAGTTCTATTTCACCCTTCCTCGGATGCCTGATCGTCAATTACTAAAAATTTAGTTTGACACATACGCAAAAAATCGCTGATGCTGTCCGGCATCCGGTTTACGCCGGAAACCACAATCTTTGGGAGGAGACAGATGCGGAGACATCTACTTTCCGCAGTGGCGGCGGCTGCCGTCATTGCGGGGCACGGTCCTGCTTGGGCCGACGAAGCCGCAGCACAACGTTGGATCGACGACGAATTCCAGCCATCGACCTTGTCGAAAGACGAACAGATGGGTGAAATGCAGTGGTTCATCGAAGCTGCACAACCCTATGCTGGCATGGAAATCAACGTCCTGTCCGAGGGCATCCCGACCCATTCTTACGAGTCCGAGGTTCTGACCAAGGCATTCGAAGAAATCACTGGAATCAAGGTCAACCACCAGATCCTCGGTGAGGGCGAAGTGGTTCAGGCCGTTCAGACCCAGATGCAAACGGGCCGGAACCTGTATGACGGCTATGTCAACGACAGTGACCTGATCGGTACGCACTCGCGTCTGCAACTGGCCTACCCGCTGACCGACATGATGGGCGGCGACTGGGCGGGTACAACCTCGCCGACGCTGGATCTGGATGACTTCATGGGCATTCAGTTCACCACTGGTCCGGACGGCAAGCTGTATCAGCTGCCCGACCAGCAGTTTGCAAACCTCTACTGGTTCCGCAAAGACTGGTTCGATGATGAGGCCAACAAGGCCGCATTCAAGGAAAAGTATGGCTATGATCTGGGCGTTCCGGTCAACTGGTCGGCCTATGAGGACATCGCCGAGTTCTTCACCAATGACGTGAAAGAAGTCGACGGTGTGACGATCTACGGCCACATGGACTACGGCAAGCGCGCGCCTGACCTGGGCTGGCGTATGACCGACGCCTGGCTGTCGATGGCTGGTGCCGGCGATGTGGGTGAACCCAATGGCATCCCCGTCGACGAATGGGGCATCCGCATGGAAGCGGGCACCTGTAACCCGGTCGGCGCTTCGGTGTCGCGTGGTGGTGCAGCGAACGGTCCAGCGGCGGTCTATGCGATCCGCAAATGGGACGAATGGCTGCGGGCCTATGCGCCTCCGGGTGCGGCGTCTTATGACTTCTACCAGTCGCTGCCCGCGCTCAGCCAAGGCAATGTGGCCCAGCAGATCTTCTGGTACACTGCCTTTACCGCCGACATGGTGAAGCCGAAGTCTGAAGGCAACAACACCGTGGACGACGAAGGTACGCCGCTGTGGCGGATGGCACCCAGCCCGCATGGCCCATACTGGGAAGATGGCCAGAAAGTTGGGTATCAAGACGTGGGCTCTTGGACGTTCCTGAAATCGACCCCCTCAGATCGTGCGCAGGCAGCTTGGCTTTATGCCCAGTTTGTGACGTCCAAGACTGTCGATGTGAAGAAGTCCCATGTGGGTCTGACCTTCATCCGCGACAGTTCGGTCAACCACGAGTCGTTCACCGAACGTGCACCCAAGCTGGGTGGCCTGGTCGAGTTCTATCGTTCGCCTGACCGTGTGGCATGGTCGCCGACCGGCATCAACGTTCCTGATTATCCGAAGCTTGCCCAGATCTGGTGGCAGCAGATCGGTGACGTGAACTCAGGCGCCTTCACCCCGCAAGAGGCGATGGATCGTCTGGCTGAAGAGATGGACATCACCATGGGCCGTATGCAGGCCGCAGATGAGGCTGCCAACGTCTATGGCGGTTGCGGACCGCGCCTGAACGAACCACAGGATCCCGCCTTCTGGCTGGAAAAAGCAGGTTCACCCAAGGCCAAGCTTGAGAACGAAAAGCCGCAGGGCCAGACCGTCAACTATGACGAACTGGTTCAGCGCTGGCAGTCTCAGTAAGCTGTTGAAACCGGGGGTGCCGTTTGCGGCATCCCCACACCAAGGCCAGTGCGGTGCACTGAAGGACCGGAATCCACGGACATGATTGAACTTCAAGACGCGACCAAACGGGTCGGTAACGTCATCCATATTAAGCCCACGAACCTGGCGCTACAAACCGGCCATTTCAATGTGCTGCTGGGCGCGACGGGATCGGGCAAGACCTCTCTTATCAAGATGATGGCCGGGCTAGACCCGATCGCCTCGGGCAAGGTCCTGATGGATGGTCAGGACGTCACACGGCTGAACACGCAAAAGCGGCAGATCAGCCTGGTGCACCAGTTCTTCGTGAACTACCCGCATATGACCGTATTCGACAACATCGCCTCGCCGCTACGTGTGGCGGGCATGGCGAAATCTGAGATCGAAGGTCGCGTGGAAGAGGCCGCCGATCTGCTTCAATTACGCCCCATGCTGCACCGCCGCCCTCATGAGCTGTCAGGCGGGCAACAACAACGAACGGCACTGGCCCGCGCAATTGCGAAAGAGAGCCGCGCCGTGTTCCTTGATGAGCCGCTGGCCAACCTTGACTACAAACTGCGTGAAGAACTGCGCGAACAACTGCCTGATTTGTTCGCAGGCCGTGGCGCAGTCGTGGTTTACGCCACTTCAGAACCCGAAGAGGCCCTTTTGCTGGGCGGTTACACTGCATTGATGGAAGATGGCCGTGTGACCCAATTCGGTCCAACCGCAGACATATACCGCAACCCTGAAAACATCGCCGCCGCGCGGGTGTTCTCGGACCCGCCGATCAACGTCGCGCAAATCACCGTATCAGACGCTCGGGCGCAGCTGGCAGGCGGTGGTGGCTGGGCAGTTTCTGACATGGCCGATGGAAAGTATATGGTCGCCGTGCGCCCTCATCGCGTGACGCCGTTCCGTACGTCTGACGCTGACGTAGAGCTGACAGGCCGCGTGATCGTGACGGAACTGTCCGGTTCGGATTCCAGCGCGCATTTCCAACATGGGGATGACGCCTGGGTTTCACTGGCTACCGGTGTACACCCCTACCAGGTCGGCGAGGATCACAGTTTCTACATGAACCCGGCCCATTGCCGGTATTTCGACCAAGACGGCAAGAGGGTGGTCTGACATGGCACAGATAAAGCTTTCAAACCTGCGACACAGCTATTTGCCCGTGCCGAAAGGCCCCGAGGACTATGCGCTCAAGGAAATCGACGTCACATGGCGCGACGGTGGGGCCTACGCTCTGCTCGGGCCGTCGGGTTGTGGCAAATCCACGCTGCTGAACATCATCTCGGGCCTGCTGATGCCCTCCGAAGGGCAAATTCTGTTCGACGGTCAGGACGTCACCGCCCTGCCCCCGGATCAGCGCAACATTGCACAGGTGTTCCAGTTCCCAGTGATATACGACACGATGACCGTGGGTGAGAACCTGACCTTCCCGCTGAAGAACCGAGGCGTTGACCCCGCGACGATCAAGCGTCGCGTCGATGAGATTGCCGAGATGCTGGACGTCACGGACATGCTGAACACCAAGGCTTCTGGTCTGAGCCCGGACAACAAGCAGAAGATCTCGATGGGGCGCGGTCTGGTCCGTGACGACGTAAACGCGGTGATGTTTGATGAACCGCTGACTGTGATCGACCCGCATCTGAAATGGAAACTACGATCGAAGCTGAAAGAGCTGCACCAGCGCGTCAAAGCGACGATGATCTACGTGACCCACGACCAGACCGAGGCGCTGACCTTTGCAGACGAAGTGGTCGTGATGCAGGAGGGAGAAGTGGTTCAGATCGGCACACCGGTCGAACTGTTCGAACGCCCTCAGCACACATTTGTCGGTCACTTTATCGGTTCGCCCGGAATGAATGTCCTGCCCTGTGAGGCAAAAGGCGACCGTGCCTTGTTTGAAGGGCACGAGGTGATGCTGGAAGGCCCAACCCACGGCGACGGCGGTCGCACTGATCTGGGTATCCGCCCCGAGTATGTGGGCTTCGGCGACACGGGCATCCCGGCGCATGTAACCAAGGTCTCGGACATTGGCCGTCACTTTGTGGTCAGCGCGATGGTCGGCAACACCGCCCTTAAGGCCGTTACGGAACACGAGGTCCCTGAACCCGGGTCGCAGGTCTTCCTGCAATTCAAACCAGAACAATCCCGCGTCTACCGTGACGGCTGGATCGCAACTCAGGAGCGGGCGCAATGAGAACGGAAAACCAAAGGGCATGGTTCTTTGTCCTGCCGGTGCTGGCGCTGGTCGCGTTCAACGCACTTGTTCCGATGATGACGGTGGTCAATTACTCGGTGCAGGAAACCTTCGGCAACAACCAGTTCTTCTGGGAAGGACTGGGCTGGTTTGAACAGATTCTGCGGTCCGACCGGTTTCAGGCCGCTCTGGGGCGGCAATTCCTGTTCACCTTCCTGATCCTGATAATCGAGGTCCCTCTGGGCATCATCGTGGCCCTGTCAATGCCGCGCAAAGGCTTTTGGGTGCCGGTTTGCCTGGTCCTGATGGCCCTGCCCATGCTGATCCCTTGGAACGTGGTCGGTTCGATGTGGAACATCTTTACCCTGCCCAAGATCGGCCTGCTGGGATACTTCCTGAATGATGTCCTTGGCATCAACTATGACATGACCCAACAGCCATTGTCGGCCTGGATCACCGTCATCGTCATGGATGTCTGGCACTGGACTTCACTTGTGGTGCTGCTGTGCTATGCGGGCCTCGTCTCGATCCCGGACGCCTACTATCAGGCGGCCAAGATCGACGGCGCCAGCCCGTGGTCCGTGTTCCGCTACATCCAACTGCCCAAGATGAAAACCGTCCTGACCATCGCCATTCTGCTGCGCTTCATGGACAGTTTCAACATCTATACGGAACCCTTCGTTCTGACCGGCGGCGGCCCCGGCAACTCCACCACCCTTCTGTCGATCGACCTTGTGAAAATCGCGTTGGGACAGTTCGACCTTGGCCCTGCGGCGGCGATGAGCCTGATCTACTTCGCCATCACGCTGCTGGTCTCTTGGGTCTTCTACACTCTGATGACAAAGGATGACGCGCAATGAAGAAGCGGTCCCTTATCCCGATCCTCTATATCGCGTTCCTGATGCTGCCGATCTATTGGCTGGTTGCAATGTCCTTCAAGACCACGAACGAGATCCTGTCGGGTTTTTCCCTGTTTCCCCAGACCTTCACGCTGGAGAACTACATCACCATCTTCACCGATCCGACATGGTATTGGGGTTACATCAACTCGATCATCTATGTGACGCTGAACACTGTGCTTTCGGTCTGTGTCGCCCTGCCCGCAGCCTATGCGTTCTCGCGCTATCGGTTTCTGGGTGACAAGCAGCTGTTCTTCTGGCTGCTGACCAACCGGATGGCCCCGGCGGCGGTCTTCGCGCTGCCCTTCTTTCAGCTCTATTCCTCCATCGGTCTGTTTGACACGTATCTGGCAGTGGCGCTGGCCCACACACTGTTCAACGTGCCGCTGGCGGTTTGGATTCTGGAAGGCTTCATGCGCGGCATCCCGAAGGAGTTGGATGAAACAGCCTATGTCGACGGCTATTCCTTCCCGCGCTTCTTCGTGACGATCTTCTTGCCCAACATCAAAGCAGGCGTCGGCGTCGCGGCTTTCTTCTGCTTCATGTTCTCGTGGGTGGAAATGCTGCTGGCCAAAACCCTGACTGCGGTCGAGGCAAAACCCATCGCAGCCGTGATGACACGCACCGCATCCAGCGCGGGGTATGAACTGGGCCTGCTGGCTGCTGCCGGAACCCTGACCATCATCCCCGGCGCGATCGTCATCTGGTTTGTCCGCAACTACATCGCGCGTGGTTTCGCGATGGGACGCGTGTGAGGTTCAATATGCGTAAACTTCTTCTTCTCACCCTCCCCTTCCTGCCCACCATGGCCTTCGCCCAGCAAGCCGGTTGGGGCAACGTCGGACAGCAAGAGGAAAAAGGGTTCTCTTGGACCGATCCGCTCTGGCCCGATTTCTGGATGGCATGGACGCCAGCAACTCTGGCCTTGTTCGTGGGTATCTTCTCGGCCATTGCCGTGATCGGTCTGCTCGAAGGCTTCAAGTACCGCGACGGGATCGAACGGCGTGGTGTGCTAGGGCTGACAACCACGTTGGGCGACCGGCTGTTCATCACCTTGCTTGGCTCGGCGTATATCTTCCTCGCCTGGTTGGGAATTGTCGGACAACCTGTCTGGACGCCGCTTTTCCTGTCCGTCGGATGGGGTATCTTCGTCTTCTGGAAAGTTTAAGCTTTGCGAAATAGCGAAAGGATGCTTGTCTGTCAGGCATACTAAACATGACGGCACCGAGATCGATGCGAAAGAAAAAGACGACAAATCTGCTGACCGAGGTCGAACTGGAGTTCATGAACGAGCTCTGGGCCCTCGGGGAAGGCTCGGTGCGCGATGTCCTGGACCGCCTGCCCTCAGAACGCAATCTGGCCTACACATCCGGTGCCACGATCCTGCGTATTCTGGATGAAAAGGGTTTTGTGGAAAGCCGTAAGGCAGGGAAGACCCTGATCTATACGCCGCTTCTGGAAAAGGACAGATATCAGGCCCGTTCGCTGCAAAACCTGTCCCGCACATTGTTCGACGACACCCCAGCCACGCTGGTGGCGCGGCTTGTCGATGATGCCGGGCTGAGCGAAGCCGATCTTGAGGAAATTCGAGCACTGGTAGAGAGGAGACTGCAAAATGACAGCGGTTAGACCGGTTCTCGACGCATATATCGAACTCAACATCGTGCTGGCCTTGTCGGCCATTATTTGGCTGCTGGCACGTGCTGCCCTGACCCGCACCAGCCTGCGCCATGGCTATGTCGCACAATTGCGCGCACTCAAGGTTCTGTGCGTTTGCATTCTGGTCAGCCCTTTTCTTGCATTGGGCGTATCATATCTGGCCGCTTACGCATGGCCAGGGAGCGCTGTCGCCCTTGGTGATATCGCGGTGGCAGCCTATCTGCGCGGCGACATCGCCATGCCTGCCACACAGTTCGAAGCCATGCTGAATACCCGCGAAAGGTGGGTCGATTTTGCTTTGTCAGGACAACAGCCCGCGATCACGGTGCTTGCCACCCTGTTCACTCTTGTAGCCGCTGTGTTCGCCGGTCGCGCCTTTCGGGACGCAATGATGATCCGTCAGACGGTCAAATCCAGCTTCCTTTGGCGGCAATCGGCAAAAGTGGATATACGCCTTTCTGATCGTATTACTGTGCCATTTGCGGTACGCGGGCTACGCCGCCATGTCGTTCTGCCCAGCCATCTGCTGGACACACCACGCGAGTTGCGCTTTGCGCTGGCGCATGAGTTTCAACACATTCGGGCCGGCGATGTAGAATGGGAACTTGGTTTTGAACTTCTGCGCCCATTGCTGTTTTGGAACCCCGCCTACCTGATGCTCAAGTATCAGTTCGGCCGGTTGCGAGAACTTGCCTGTGACCAGTCTGTCGTCGCGCGCAAAAGGATCGATGCGCGTGAATACACAACGTGCCTGTTGGACTATTGTGCGCGGACAGTTTCAGCCCGAAATCCGCGCGTTCTGAATGTCGCTTTCGTGACCGGTGGCAGAGCCAAACGTGTGCTGCGTCAGCGTGTGATTGCATTGACCGATGCACAACCTGCCGAAGCTCCCCTGCCCGCGTTGTTCCTTGGCATGTCACTGACCTTCGCCACCCTTCTGGCGCTGGGGGCAGCTTCGATCCAGCAGACTCAAGGCTGGAGCCATGATCGCCTGATGCTGTCGACCGTGGTCAATCTGGAACGTCTTGAAGCGCGCAATCAGGGCAATTGATGCCGTCGCTTCACCAGCCACGACGCCCGAACAGAGAGTGGATTCGACCTTGATCCACAAACGGCTCGGGCGCGTGAGCACGTCCCAAACGCGCCACCACACGCTCGACCATAACCCAGCTGATTATGGCAAAAATGACGCCTCCAAAGGCCTGGCCCAGCAGAACACCGGACGCCCCTGCAAGATTGGACCCGATGGTTGCAAACACCCACGTTCCAATCGTGTGACGCCCCCAATTGATCCATGTGGAATAGACCGGATGTCCAAGATTGTTGAAGCTGGCATTTGATACAAAAATCACACCATTAAAAAACGATGCCAGCGCCAGAGGCCCACAGAACAGGTAAATCAGAACCCGGGTTTCACCTTGCGCCGCAAACAAATCCGCAATCGGAGCCCGCAGCAGAAACAAGATCGCGGCCATGACCAGAACATATAGCGCAGTAAATTTGATCCCGGCCAGAAAGGCGGCGCGCACGCGATCGAGTTTCTCTGCCCCGAAATTCTGTCCGATGATTGGCCCAATTGCGCCCGATAGGGCAAAGATGACCGAAAAGGCAACTGGCAGCAGCCGCCCTATGACGGCCATACCCGCCACCGCATCCGTTCCATATTGCGCAATTTCTCGCACCACGATGGCATTCCCGATCGGTGTGGCCACATTCGTCAGAACGGCAGGAATTGCGATGGCTCGCACGGGGCGCAAGTCCTGCTTCACTTGTTTGAGCGACGGGCGCGCAAACCCTTGATGCACCCGCAGCGCAGGCCATAAGGCCGCCCCCAACATGCAAAGCCGCGCCAGTACCGAGGCTATCGCGGCCCCATCCAGTCCCAGCCCCACGGCAAAAATCAGGATCGGGTCCAAGACCGCATTCACCACACCGCCGTAGATCGTGGCCATCATCGACCGCCGCGCATCGCCATGGGCGCGCAGCACGGCCATAGCCGCCATCGCAATCGACATGACGCACATTGTCGGCAGGATGATCGAGACATAACGCATCGCCAGCCTCAGAACCTCATCTTCCGCGCCAAGCAGTGACAGCAGATGGCTGAGGTTCAACAAGACCAACACCGGAACGACCAACCCAACGATCAGACCCAGCACCGCCACACTGGACGCATAGTGCCGGGCCTGTTCGGCTCGTCCCGCCCCAAGTTCACGCGCCACCAGCGCCCCGGCGGATATAGAAAGGCCGATATTGATCGCATTGGTGAAAAACAGCAGTGTTCCAGCATAGCCCACTGCCGCCGCCAGCGCGTCGTTGCCCAGCATCGAAATGAAGACCATGTCCACAAAGTCGACGGCAAAGATGGCCATCAATCCGATACTCGTCGTCAACGACATGCGGGTGACATGCCGCATCAGACTGCCGCTGAGGAATACGGCTTCGGTTTGGGATTGGTTGGACATTCTAACCTGTCATGCTCTGTGTTCTACCGAGCCAGCATCACAGATCACCGCCACGCGTCAACGGTTTCATCCCGAGCTTTGCTGATGAGGTCGGTCGCCTGACACGACCTTTCGTCCTGTTTTGGCATCCACAGCCCCGCAAGGGCGTGTTAGAACAGCCGAAACACTGATGATCCAAGGCGAAAGCAGAGCATGAAACTGGAATTCCACCACATCAACTTCGTGGCTGATGACGTTGATCGTATGCATGATTTTTACACAAATGTGCTGGGTCTGGATGATATCCCGCAGGACAACTTCCCGCGCACCGAGGCCAACAGCAAGAGAGGCTATGACGGCAAAATCCGCTTTGCGACAGAGGGCAACATGCAGATGCATCTGGCCGAACGCGCCTTTGACGTGGCCTTCAAGAACGGGCGAGTGATCAACCCGGTCGAGCGTGGCCATATCGCCTTTCGCACCGATGATCTGCCCGCTTTCCTCAAAATGCTGGATGAGCGCGGGATCCCCTATTCCGACTACGGCACCACTTTCGCAAAAGAGTGGCACCAGGTGTTCTTTCACGACCCCGAAGGCAATGTGATCGAAGTCCACCAGCAAGTCGTTCAGGACAATTGACCAGCACGGGGGCGGCGCTTACCGCCCCCACCCGGATTTCGTCTTAGACAAATCTGTTGACGTAGTTTTCCAGAACTTCCTGACGACCGGAGCGCGGTTGCGGGTTTATCCCCTCGGCCAGCACCAGCGCGGCAATCTCGTCCAGGCCAGTGGTCAGCATCGCTTGCGCCTCGGGCGTTTTCCAGCCCGAATACCGGTCAGCCAGCATTTGCTCCAAACCGCCGTCTTCAATCATCGCGGCCGCCGCTTTCAAACCCCGGGCGCAGATGTCCATCCCACCCACATGCGCGGCGATCAGATCTTCGGCATCGATGGACTGCCTGCGCAGCTTGGCGTCGAAATTGGTACCGCCTGAGGTAAACCCGCCTGCTTTCAGGATGTGGTAAAAGGCCAACGCGACTTCGGGCGTGTTGTTGGGGAACTGATCCGTGTCCCAACCCGATTGATAGTCGTTTCGGTTCATATCGATGGACCCCAGCATCCCTTCGGCTGCAGCCACGGCAATCTCATGTTCAAAGCTATGCCCGGCAAGGATCGCGTGCCCTTGTTCAAGGTTCAATTTGACCTCATCCTCAAGCCCATACTTGCGCAGGAACCCGATGCAGGTGGCAGCGTCAAAATCATACTGGTGCTTTGACGGTTCCTGCGGTTTGGGTTCAACAAGGATCGCGCCCTTGAACCCGATCTTGTGCTTGTATTCGACCACCATGTTCAGGAACTGGCCCATATGGTCCAGCTCGGCCTTCAAGTCGGTGTTGAGCAGCGTCTCATAGCCTTCACGCCCGCCCCAAAGCACATAGTTCTCGCCGCCCAGCTTATGGGTGGCATCCATGCAGGACTTCACTGTGGCGGCAGCAAAGGCAAAGACATCCGGGTCAGGGTTGGTGCTGGCACCGCCCATCCAGCGGCGGTGGCTGAACATATTGGCAGTGCCCCACAACAGCTTGGTGCCCGACACCTGCATCTTTTCGCCGATATAATCGGTGATCTCGTTCAGTGTCCGCAGATTACCCGCGAAATTTCCTTGCTCTGGGCGAATGTCGGCGTCATGCCAGCAGAAGTATGGTTGGCCCAGGATATCGAACATCTCAAAGGCGACATCAGCCTTCATCTTGGCCCGACCCATGTCGTCCTGCGGATGCCAGGGGCGCTCGAAGGTGGGGCCGCCAAACGGGTCTCCACCCTCCCACGCGAACGAGTGCCACCACGCTACGGCAAAACGCAGGTGATCTTCCATGCGCTTGCCCATGACAATCTCGTCCGGGTTGTAGTGGCGAAATGCGAGCGGGTTCCTGCTGTCCTCGCCCTCGAATTGGACCTGTTCGATACTCTGAAAGAAACCGCGCGTCATTTCGTTCACCTCACTCTGTCTTTTCGCCGGGCTTTTTGCCCAGAATGATCATCGACAACAGATCGTCATCGGTGACGTCTGGGATGTCCACGGTGCCAACCAGTTGCCCGTTTTTCATGACCGAGGCCCGGTCGCACAGTTCCATCACCGCGTGCACATCGTGGTCGATCAGGAAAATCCCGATCCCCTGCGCCTTTAGCTGTTGGATCAGGTCCGCCACCATCTGCGTTTCATGTGGACCCAGCGCTGCCGTGGGTTCGTCCATGATCAGGATACGTGCATTGAAATACACCGCGCGCGCAATTGCCACCGATTGTCGCTGACCGCCCGACAGGGCCGAGACCGGATCGTTGAACTTCTGAAAGTTCGGATTCAGCTGCGCCATGATCTTGCGGCACTCGGCCTCCATCGCGGCGTCGTTGACCAGACCAAAAGGTGTGACCATCTCGCGCCCCAAAAACAGGTTCGAGCTTGCATCCAGATTATCCGCCAGTGCCAGCGTCTGATAGATCGTCTCGATATTGTTCGCCCGAGCATCCCGGGGGTTGTTGATCTCAACCTTATTGCCGTCGATCAGAATCTCGCCATGGTCCATCTGATAGGCGCCCGAAAGCACCTTGATCAGGGTGGATTTACCTGCCCCGTTGTGACCCAGAAGGCCCACAACTTCGCCCGGATAAAGATCGACCGAAACGTGGTCTACCGCCTTGATCCCCCCGAAGGAAATCGAGATATCGCGCATTTCCACCAAAGGCGGCTGGCCGGACCCACGACCCGAAGTTCGCTTCTGTGTTTCTTGATCTTGCATCATTTCGCCCCCAGACGTTTGCGATAGACGATGTCGATATAGACAGCCAAAACCAGAACGGAGCCGACGACGATGTTCTGGAACGGTGCATCCACGCCGACCATGGCCATGCCTGATTGCAGCGCCTGCATGATCAATGCGCCAAGGATTGCGCCATAGATCGTGCCAATACCGCCAGACAGCGCCGTTCCACCAATCACGGCGGCGGCAATCACGCGCAACTCATCCAGCGTACCGATATCGTTCGAATGGTTGGCCAGACGGGCCGAGGCCACAACCGCCGACAACGCACACAGGAACCCCATCAGGGCAAAGATTTTGACAGTCATCATGCGGGTGTTGATGCCCGACAATTCTGCTGCGTCCGGGTTGCCGCCGGTGGCAAAGATATAGCGGCCAAAGCGGGTTTTGCGGGCCACAACGGTCAATGTCACGGCCACAAGGATCAGGATCAGGACTGAGATCGGAATGCCGTAGCCGACAACCAGCCCCTCGGGCATGGTCTCACCCTGCGCTTCGAACATCCGCTCAAGACGGCGGGTCGGGATCGCATAGCTGTTGACGATGAAGACATAGCCCATAATGGCAATGCCGATGATCGCGGCCAGCGTTGTTTCGGCCCAAATAGGTTTCACAGGAAACCCGTGGGCGGCTTTGGATCGGCGACCGCTCCACAATGCCCAGATCGCAATTGCCGTAGCCGCAAGGCCGACCAGCAAGCTGACTGTTGTGCCCAACGTTCCGTTTGTCCCCCCAAACATCAGGAAGGTACTGTCCAGCGGTCCGATCGTCTGGCCATCCGTCATGTACCAGGCAACGTTGCGCCAGACCAGAAAACCACCAAGTGTCACAATAAAGGCCGGTATGGTCAGATAGCCCACCATCCAACCGTGGAAAGCGCCGATCAATGTGCCCACCACAAGGCCCACCACCAATGTGATCGCCCATGTCGCCGGGTGGTTCAAACCTATTCCCAGCACGTTTGGCAACAGCTCTGTCTGGGTCATCGCCATGACGGCAGATGTGGTCGCCAGCAAAGCTCCGACCGACAGGTCGATGTGGCGCATCACGATGATGAACACCATGCCACAGGCCATGATGGCGACCGAGACGGTCTGTATCGACAGGTTGAACAGATTTCTGGGCGTCAGAAAACGGCCATCCGTAAAGATGTTGAAGCCGATGCACAGGATGATGAAGGCGCCGATCATGCCCAATAGCCGCATATCCAGTTCCAGCTGCTGGAACAGGTTGGTCTTTGCTTTTTGGGGTACCGGCTGAGACGAAGTTTCGGTCATATCCGATCTTTCATGTTCAGCTATGATCTCTGGCCCACCCTTGCAGGCCAGAGACGTTATGGTTTGGAACTTGGTTTAGTTACAGGGCGCAGGGCCGTTTTCGACGCCCTGGCACAGGTCTTCCAGGGGAATCCAGCCAGCATCGACCACAACGGTCAGGTTGTCTTTGGTGATCGGCACAGGTGCCAGGAAGACCGAATTCATCTCGGTTCCACCGGGTGAGGTCCAGCTGATCGCGCCTTCAACATCCGCAGGGCTTGTTCCACTGGTCAACGCGACCGCGATTTCACCGGCAGCTTTGCCCAGCTCACGTGCGTCTTTCCAGACCGAGACGGTTTGCGTACCTTTAGCAACGCGGTTCAGCGCAGCGTGGTCGCCATCCTGACCCGACACCGGAATGCCGTCCATACCTTGCGCGGTCAGTGCTGCAACAACACCACCAGCTGTACCGTCATTCGAGGCCACGACCGCGTCAACGTTGTTCTCGTTCGCGGTCAGGATCTGTTCCATGTTACGCTGCGCATTCGCTGGCAACCAACCGTCGGTGTAAGCCTCGCCCACAATTACAATGTCGCCACTGTCAACGGCACCCTGAATGATCTCTTGTTGACCACCGCGCAGGAAATCCGCGTTCGGGTCGGTGGGAGAGCCCTTGATCATCACGTAGTTGCCTTTGGGCATCGCGTCGAACACCGCTCGCGCCTGCATCCGGCCGACTTCAACGTTGTCGAAGGTCAGATAAAACGCACGGTCGTCTTCGATCAGGCGGTCATACGCGATGACTGGAATTCCTTCGTCAGCAGCGGCCTGAACCGCCGGACCAATGGCCTGAGAATCCTGCGCGAGAATGATCAGCGCATCAACGCCCTGGGCAATCAGGCTTTCAACATCCGACAATTGCTTGGCCGACGACGATTGCGCATCCGACGAAATGTATTCGGCACCGCCTGCCTCAAGCGCGGCTTTGATCGCGGCTTCATCGGTCTTCCAACGCTCTTCCTGGAAATTCGACCAGCTAACGCCCACAACAGGTTCGGCAAAGGCGACCGTACCCATCAATACCGCTACAGCGGAAGCGCTGAGAATTCGTTTCATGATTTCCTCCCGGTTTCATTGAGCCATCGTTTCATGATTCGTGGCCCCGATAACTCTGAGTAGCATATTTATTTCAGTCGGTAAAATATTTATGCTATCCGAAAGCATGAAAACCGCCTAGGTTTGGGAAATGACCAGAATCGCGAGGGCAAGATGCTGAAAAGCAAAGCTTCTTCAAACGCCACGGACCAAAGGAACACCACCCGGCTGCGTGTGCTGGACCAGATTCGCGCGACCCGTGCCATTTCGCGAATCGATATTGCCACCGCGCTTGACACCAGCCCCGCAACGATCACGTCCGCCACGGCAGACCTGTTATCCGCCGGCTTGATCCAGGAAACCGAGGGGGAGCCACAGTCAAAATCCGCACGTCGCGGCAGGCCGCGTGTGCTTCTGAAACTGCAAGGCGGCTGCCACAGTATCGCTGGCGTGAAAGTCGCGCGGCATCAGATCTCGGTCATTTTGGTGGACTTCGAAGGTACAGAAATCGGGTCCTATACCCACCCCTTGGACGAGGCGCGTATGGCACCCGAGGCTTTCACGCGGATGATCCGCTCAGCGCTCGACCTTGCCTGTGGCGCAGCAAACCATTCGCTCACAGATCTGTCGGGCGTCTGCATCGGAATCGCCGGGCTGATTGATGCAGAGAAAAACTTTGTGCATTGGTCATCATCTTTGACTGAGCGAAATGTGGACCTGAGCCCATTACTGTCCAAGGCCCTGCCCTGCGCCGCATTTATTGAAAACGACGCCAATCTGGTGGCAAAGGCCGAACAGCTTTTTGGTCTGGGCAAAGGGTTGAAGACTTTTTTGGTCGTGACCATCGAACACGGCATCGGTCTGGGTATCGTGTTTGATGGCAAGCTTTATCGCGGTGAACGCGGTTGCGGGGCAGAATTCGGACATCTGAAGGTTCAACTGGACGGCGCGCTGTGCCAGTGCGGTCAGCGCGGCTGCCTTGAGGCCTATGTCGGCGAATATGCCCTGATCCGAGAAGCCACGATTGCAAGCCAGATGACCGACCCCAAAACGCTTTCTGACATTCTTTCAGCGGCTCAAGCCGGAGACACACGGTCAATTTCCGTTTTGTCACGCGCCGGGCAGATGTTTGGCATGGGCCTGTCAAACCTGATCAACCTGTTCGACCCCGAGTGCATTATCCTGTCCGGCACAAGAGGCAGTTTTGAGTATTTGCATTCAGAAGAAGTCATGGCCCGCGTCAAAAGCGGCGTCGTCAGCGTCGACGCACCGTTGCCCGAAATCAAAGTGAATCACTGGGGCGATTCAATGTGGGCCAAAGGGGCGGCCGCTTATGGAATCGAACAAGTGTCGATCCTGAAAGTCAGGGAATTGGCGGCAAATGCGAACTAGTCTGGCTTTTCTGCTGACCGCGGCGACAACCGTTGCAGCGGATGCACCTTCTCCGCAGTTTCTTGGCGTTGACGTCCCATCCCACGTCTATGACGGCGGGTGGGAGCATTTTGTCGGCGGTGGGGTCGCTGTTTTTGACTGTAATGGCGATGACCGTCCCGAGCTTTATGCCGCCGGAGGCTCCAACCCCGCCCAATTATTTGTAAACGTATCCCAGAAAGATGTTCGGTTTCGGACAGACACGCCCAGCGCGCTGTCCCTGACGGGTGTAACCGGCGCATACCCGCTAGATGTGGATGGCGACGGGCAGCTTGACCTCGCAGTTCTGCGCGTGGGTCCGGATCTGTTGCTACGCGGCGGGGCGGATTGCGCGTTCGAACCCTTCAACACGTTGAACTTCGATTCTGAGGATCATTGGACCACGGGTTTCTCGGCCACTTGGGAAAGCGGGCAAGTTCTCCCGACTTTGGCGTTTGGCACATATGTTGACCGCAGCGATCCGGATGGACCATTTGAAACCTGCGGGCCAACCTTGCTGTACCGACCGGATGGCAACTCATATGGCGCTCCGATCCATCTGGAACCCGGGCACTGTTCCCTTTCAATTCTGTTTTCCGACTGGGCGCGGTCGGGGCGCGCGGATCTGCGTGTCAGCAACGACCGCCACTACTATGTGCGCGATGGGCAAGAGCAATTATGGGCGATGGAAGACACCCCGCGTCTTTATGGGCAGGCGGACGGATGGCTGCCCTATTCGATCTGGGGCATGGGCATAGCCTCGCGCGATCTGACCGGAGACGGGTTTCCAGATGTTTATCTGACCTCGATGGGAGATCAGAAGTTTCAGACCTTCGATCCTTCGACTGCAGGTCCGACATGGCGGGACGCGACCTATGATCGGGGGACGACGGCACACAGGCCGCATACCGGTGGCGATGGTCGTCCCTCAACCGGCTGGCACGCCCAGTTTGGCGATGTGAATAACGACGGCCTGGACGATATTTTTGTCGCCAAGGGTAATGTCGAACAGATGCCCGACGCTGCGCAAACCGATCCAAACAACCTGCTGATGCAAAACGACAATGGTCAGTTTGTCGAAACAGCATCAGAAGCAGGCGTGGCTTCTATGGCAAAGTCCCGCGGCGGTGCCTTGGCCGATCTGAACGGGGATGGCTGGCTGGACATGGTGGTGGTCAATCGCGGCTCATCGCTGGAGGTGTTTCAGAACAAGCCACAGGATGGCAATTGGGTGATGGTGGACTTGAGGCAATCAAACCCTAACCGCTCTGCTGTTGGCAGCTTTATCGAGGTCAAAACGGACGCCGGAGTGCAGACCCGTGAAGTCACAGTTGGCGGCGGCCATGCCAGTGGCATTGCTGGATTTCACCACTTTGGTCTGGGCGATGCGGATAGTTTGCAGATCAGGGTGATCTGGTCCGACGGTGAAGCAAGTGATTGGCAGACCGTCAGCTCCAATCAGGTGATACACCTTACCCGCTGACTATTGGTCAACGGGCAAACCGCTTGGAACCGTGCTGGGCACGCCCAACCGCACCGCCGGGTCTTCCAGAGTGCCGAGGAAACTCAGGATGGCGCTGATGTCTTCGTCGCTCAGGCTGATCGGCACCAGTGCGTTAGAAGCGGCAATTGCCTCGACATGCGCAGGGTCTTGCATGGCCTGGGCATCCTCTATCCCATCAAATTGAGGAAGAGCGGCTTTCTCGACCGAATAGCGACGCAATGCGCCGACAGGGTCCAAATGATGGCGCACCACATCCTCAAGCTGCGCATATGCGCCGCTGTGCCCGTAAGGTGCAGTCAATGTCACATTCCGCAGCGACGGTGTTCGAAAGGCAAACGCATCCCCTGCATCCCCTGTCACGCGCAACCGCCCGTCATCACGCACATGGTTTTCGAACCGGGCCGCTTTTCCTGGGCCGATCTGAGGCATGGCGATGGAATGGAAACTGTGATCCGTCTGGAACCATCCGGAATGGCAGCTGCTGCACCCCGCCTCGCCATAAAACAGGGTCATGCCTAATTGTGCCGACGCGGGCAGAGTCGTCTCACCCCGCATCGCGCGATCAAAAAGGCTGTTATCTGCCCGCCATTCAAAGGCAATGAAATCCGCAATAACATTGGCGATGGCGGTAAAGGTGATCTCTTCCCCGGGCGCAATTTCTTCAAACCGCTCTGAATAGTCTGGTATCGCGGCCACGCGCGCAGCGATCAGGTCCCAGGCCCCGCCTTCTTGGGTCAACAAGCCCAGCCGCACAGCCTTGCTTACTTCGTTCTCGGAATAGTGCCCTGCCATTTCGTCGGGTGAAAGCACCGGAAACATGGCCTGCGCGGCCAGGGCTGATTGAAAGCCGGGCCGCATATCCGTTCCCAACGGTGTTCTGATGCCGTTGGGTTGTGACGGATCAGCCTCAAGCCGCCCATCATGGAAAAAGGTCGTGAACTCCAACGCGCCAAGGTTCCACAGCCCCGGAGAGTTTCGCGGGATCCGCTGTTCGGGCGTGTTGTCCTGAGTGATCTTGCGTTCAGCCCCAAGCCCCACGCCGCCCTCACCAATCCCAAGCGAAAGACCGTCAGACGTGCCCAGTTTTGGATGATGGCAAGTGGCGCAACTGATGTTTTTGTTCCCTGACAGGATGGGGTCATAAAACAACAACTGCCCCAGCTCGACACGTTCCAGGTCTGGCTCAACAAATTTCGGAATCGGTCCAAGATCCTGCGCCTGAACCGCCGACACCGTTAGCCAAAGGCCCGCAGCAGTTGCCGAAATCTGACCTCTCATGCTCGCCCCTCGACAATCTCTAGCGTAAGTTTCTGATGATAGGGCTTTTCCGGCGTGCAGATCACAGAGGGAAAGGTAGGGTTGTTCACCGCGTCTGTGTATCCGGCGGGTTCGATGCAAAGCGCCGCCCCGGGTCTGAACGGATCAGACAAATGCGCCGCAGCATAGACCTGCGCGCCCGGTTGATCTGAATAAACATTCATTCGCAAACCCGACGGTGTTTCGACTTCCGCAACCGGCATGGTCACGTCTCGTCCGCTTTCAAAAACAAAGTAGTGGTCAAGATGGCCAGCTTCTTGCCCTATTACACGATTGTGCGAGAAATCCAGGTTTTCGGCATCAGTGTTCAGAATTCGGCCGGTTGGTATCGCGCTTTCGTTCAATTCCAGAGAGTGAGTGGCCTTCAGTTTAAGATGGCACTCCAGAATGCCCTGCGGGCAGCCAAGCGAGTAATAATTGTGCTGGGCGATACTGATCGGCGCGGGCCGATCTGGATGTGCGGTGATCGTGTAGGTCAGGCACGGATAAGCCAGCTCAACCCCTATCTCGAACCGGACCGCACCGGGGAACCCTCCATCACCGTCGGGTGAATACATCGACAGAACCGCTTGATTTGGAGCAATTTTATCGACGGTCCAATTTACTTGGGACAGGCCAACCGGGCCGCCATGCAATGTGTTGTTGCCTTCATTCGCCGTCAGTCGGTGGACTTCACCCAGCAATGCGAACGTCGCCCCGCTGACACGGTTGGCCACGCGCCCCACAATTGCACCCAAATAAAACGGGTCCGTCAGATAATCCTGTAGTGCATCATAGCCCAGTATCAACGGCGTTTGCCCGATCCACCACCCTTGGGTGATCGCACCATAGCTGAGCAAGGAGACGGACATGTCACCGTCTTCCAACACAACCCGTTCTATGGTTTCGACACCTTGTCCCGCCATCATGACGCAGAGAACGGCGACAGGGCTGCGTAATACTGGCGATACCGCTGATAGGCATTCTCATAACCGTCGCACAGATCTGTTCTGGGCGCGATGATCTCAGCAGTTTCCGGAGGTATCATGACATCTGCCGGGTCTGCCCCTTGAGATGCGCAAGCCGCCAGGCGCGCCGCGCCAATCGCAGCGCCGAACTCACTTCCCTTGGGCAGAGCAAGCGGAGTGTTCAGGACGGTCGCCAGTGTCTCCAGCCAGAACCGGGATCGTGCCCCACCCCCCACAACCAGAAGGCTTTCAGGTGTTGTTCCTGTACCTTTCAGCGCCTCAAGGCAATCACGCATAGCAAAGGCAACGCCCTCCATCACGGATTGCGTCAAAGCCTTCGGATCCGAGGCGATATCCAGACCAAGGAATGCCCCTCGAATCGCACTGTCGTTGTGCGGGGTCCGCTCCCCCGACAGATAGGGCAAAAACACTGTGCTCGACGGCCCATCGACTCTGTCTGGCAGGGCTGACGCCAACGCCCCGACAGGCTGATCCAAGTTGCGGGACAGCCAATTCAAGCTGTTCGTTGCCGACAGAATCACGCCCATCTGAATCCAACGTCCAGGCACTGCGTGACAAAAGCAATGAACCGCTGTTTCCGGCGCGGGTGCATAGCTTTCCTTAGCAACCAGCATCACCCCGGAGGTACCCAACGACAGGAAACCCGTCCCCTCGTTTATGCTGCCAATGCCGCAGGCTGCCGCCGCGTTGTCGCCTGCCCCTCCGGCAACAATCACAGACCCGGACAAGCCCCAGTTCTGCAATATCTCGGGCCGCAACTGGCCTCCAATCGCGCTGCCCTCAACCAGTTCGGGCATCTGATCGCGACGCATATGACCATGCTCAAGCGCTGTGTCAGACCATTCGCGGCGACCAACATCCAGCCACGCGGTGCCAGCACTGTCGGACAAATCGCTGATAGATTCACCAATCAGCCACAAACGCAAATAATCTTTTGGAAGCAGAACCTTGGAAACCTTTTCGAATACCTCTGGCTCATGTCGCCGCACCCATTCAAGTTTGGGCGCGGTAAAGCCCGGAAACACGATATTCCCCGTGATCGCGCGCATCTCTGGGGTCCCGTCCAACGCGGCAGCTTCCGGCGCGGACCGCGTGTCATTCCACATGATACAAGGCCGCAAAACGTTGCCACTCGAATCCAGAAGTGTCGCACCATGCATATGCCCGCTGAGACCTATGGCCCGGACAGTGGAAAACGCATCCCCATTCGCGGTACGCAATTGGGCAACCACCTTTTGGCATGCTTCCACCCAATCCGCCGGCGCCTGTTCCGACCACCCGGACTGTGGTGTTGAGGTTTCAACGCCTGCATCAGCCTCGGCAAGAACCTGGCCACTTTCATCGACAACAATTCCGCGGAGACCGGACGTCCCCAGATCCAGACCAAGATACACTTGCTGTCTCTCCCTCCCCTTGTTGCAAAACCCGTGCTGCAGGAAATCACCCGCCAATCAACACGTTAAAGTTTGCGCTAACATATTAAGCCAAAATGTAAGGGAGAAACATCCTTTTATGCATCTTTTTCGGGGTCATACCGAGTGAAGCACACGTTCATCCCTCGTTTCGTTCAGGTGAACGCACGAGGTGACGATTTTTTGCTCAGGAAAAAGGCAGTGGCGGGGAGACAGGGATTCGAACCCTGGGAACGCTCTCACGTTCAACGGTTTTCAAGACCGCCGCATTCGACCACTCTGCCACCTCCCCGTCGAAAGCAGGGTCTAAGGCCAAGTTCAACCAGAGGCAAGTCGAAAACGGGAAATCTTGCCGAAGGCTTTTCAGCGGTCTTTCCATGACACTTCAGCCACGTTATGATCTGCAGGAAAGACCGTCACAGGCTGGCATCCAGAACCAGCAGACCGGCAGCGGGGTTCGTGAAACGAGGCCCCTTCAGGCAAGGGATAAGCAGATGAAGCGAGCGATCGAGACACGCCCGGGGCCGAAACGGCTGGCGTATCTGGCGTTGAGTTTGACGATATTGGCCGGATGCGAAGAAGCATTGGGCACGGCACAGTCCGAGGAAAAACCTCAGGACACTGCGGGCAAAACCGAGCTTTTCCCCCAAGTAACCAGTGGCAAGCAGCGTGATATTGAGGCACCGGATGTGTTCGACGTCACCGAAGCAGGGCTTTGGGATGGGCGCCCTTCGCTGGGTGGGATCTGGGTTGCGCACCCTGATGTGACCCAGCCCGAACGCGTGGCGATCAAGAACACCACCAATAACAAAACGGTAACAGGCGCCCTGTTCCGCCGCGAACGCAACTTGCCCGGCCCGGCGCTTCAGGTCTCGTCCGCCGCAGCGGAACAGCTTGGGTTGCTGGCGGGTTCTCCGACAAAGCTCAGCGTTGTGGCCTTGCGCCGTGAAAAGATAGAAGAAGCTCCGCCTGAAGAAGCGCCTCAGGCCGAGGAAACGTCAGAAGAAACCGCCACTGCATCGGCGGATACCGCAACCGATAGCCAAGCCACGGTTGATCCGGAACAGCCAGCCAAACGGAAGTGGTGGCAGAAGAAAGAAACAGCCGTTGCAGCAGCCGGCACCGCCGCAGTTGCTGCGAGTGCGTCCAGCTCGGATGATACACAAGCGGAAAGCACCAATACACAGGCGGAAAGCACCGATACGTCCAGCGAAACGGATGAGACTGCAACCGCGGCCGATGAGCAGGCCGAGACGCAAGCTGAAAAACCGGCCAAGCGGAAATGGTGGCAGAAGAAAGCACCGGCTGCTGCGGCAGCAGGAACAGCGGTCGCAGCAGCAGATGCAGCTACAGACGGCGCGGAAGTTGCGACCGAGGCTGCAGCGGTTGTACCCCCTCCGTCCCTGACAGACGCGCCGGTCGAGGCACCTGCAGAACAGCCCGCCAAGCGGAAATGGTGGCAGAAGAAAGACCCTGCCGCGATCACCGAAACACCACTGGATCCGATCGAAGGCGCTGCGGCGGCGATTGATGCAACCGAAACCACCCCCGCAGCAGTCGCGGCCACAACATCGTCGACGCCCTTGAGCAAACCGTTTGTTCAGATCGGAACCTTCAGCGTCGAGGCAAATGCCAACTCTGCCGCCCAAAAGGTGCGCCGGAACGGCATGTCGGCAGTTGTCCGGGAACTGAAAACCGCAAATAATACCGTCTGGCGGGTGCTGGTAGGCCCCGCCGCAACCCGGGCCGAACGCAAAGCCATTCAGAAGGACGTAAAAGACCTTGGCTTCAAAGACGCGTTCACCGTGTCCGACTGATACAGGGAGACGCAGCGTGCTATCCTCATTGCGAACATCCGTACTGGCCTTTGGAATTGCCTTGATGTCAATTCCTGCCCATGCCTTTGATACATCCGCCCGTGCGGCTTATGTGATTGATCAAACCACCGGCACCGTGTTGTTGTCGAAAGAAGCCGACCAACCCTTACCTCCGGCGTCGATGTCCAAGCTCATGACGCTCTATGTCGCGTTCGAAGCGCTGCGGGACGGGCGATTGACACTGAACGAAACACTTCCCGTATCAGAGCACGCGATGAGCTATGGTGGCTCGACCATGTTCCTGAACACTCAGGACCGAGTCACGGTTGAGGATTTGCTGCGCGGTATCATTGTTTTGTCGGGCAATGATGCCTGCGTTGTCATCGCCGAAGCGCTTAGCCCCGATGGAACCGAGGCCGGGTTCGCCCGTTACATGACCCAGCGCGCGCAGCAGATGGGCATGAATAATTCGAACTTTGCGAACTCGAACGGGTGGCCTGCAGCCGGGCATATGATGTCGGTGCATGATCTGGCCGTTCTTGCGGATCGGTTGATCTCGGACTTCCCCGAATACTACCCCCTCTTCGCGGAAGAAGTGTTTGAATTTGATGGCCGCGCGCCGTCGAATGCCCGCAACCGAAACCCGCTGCTCAACCTGAACATCGGCGCGGACGGTTTGAAAACCGGCCACACGCAAGAGGCCGGGTATGGTCTTGTCGGCTCTGCCAAACAAGGTGATCGGCGAGTGATCTTCGTTCTAACCGGCCTCGACACCACACGACAGCGCGCAGAGGAGGCTGAGGCCGTGGTTAACTGGTCGTTTCGAAATTTTGTCGAGAGGACGGTTGCCGACGCGGAAACGCCGATAGCCCAAGCCAAGCTGTGGATGGGTGAGAAAAAGACCGTGGGGCTTGTTCCCGACGGTGATCTGAACGTGCTGTTTCCGGTTCTGGGGACTCAGAATGTCGAGGCCGAAGTTGTGTATGACGGCCCCATCAACGCGCCAGTCCAAAAAGGCCAGCAACTGGCGGAACTGGTGATCAAACCCGAAGGGCTGCCGGAAATCCGACGCCCGCTTGTGGCCGCCGAGGACGTGGCCGTTGGTGGGTTTGTCGTGCGCATGTTGACGGTCGGCGGCATCGTGTTGAAAGACGTGATCAACAACCCGCTGGAGTCGATGTGACCAAAGCGGGGTTATTTCTGACCTTCGAAGGCATTGACGGATCAGGCAAGTCAACTCAGGCGCGGATGCTGGCGGAACGCTTGCGCACGCAGGGTCATCAGGTTGTGCTGACACGCGAACCCGGCGGCTCTCCGGGGGCTGAAGAAATTCGCCGACTGGTGTTGGAAGGCGACCCGGATCGTTGGTCTGCCGAAACTGAACTGTTGCTGTTCACCGCAGCCCGCCGCGACCATCTGGAACGCACCATCCAGCCCGCCCTTGCGGCGGGCAAAGTGGTGATCTGCGACCGTTTTGCCGACAGCACGCGGATGTATCAGGGCCTGTCGCGCGGCGATCTGCGCGGTCTGGTGGATCAATTGCACAGCCTGATGATCGGGCGCGAACCGGACATGACGCTGCTGATCGATATGGACCCGGAAACGGGCTTGTCGCGCGCAAAAGGCCGGCAAGGCACCGAAGAGCGGTTCGAAGATTTCGGCCCCGATCTGCAAAAGAAAATGCGCGCAGGTTTTCTGGCGTTGGCTGACGAATTCTCGGACCGGTTTCGCATCGTGGACGGCAACAGAGACATGGACAGCGTCGCAAAGGATGTGACAGACATCGTTCAGGCAGCTTTGCGGTAAACGATGAGCGACGATACCCCTTCTCCGGATCAGGTGCCGGGTGCACCGCACCCGCGTGAGACCGCGCGGCTTTTTGGTCAGGACGCGGCAGAACAGGCATTTCTGACTGCCTACAATTCCGACAGGCTGCATCACGGTTGGTTGCTGACCGGGCCGCGCGGCGTCGGCAAGGCGACACTGGCTTGGCGGATCGCGCAATTTCTGCTTACGACACCTCCGACAGATGACGAAGGGCTGTTTGGCGCGCCGCCTCCGCCGGTGACGCTCGACATTGATCCCGATCACCCTGTGGTTCATCGCATTCAGGCGGGGGCGGAACCGGGTTTGGCGGCAATAACCCGGTCGCTGAATGATCAGGGGCGGCTGCGCGGTGAGATTGTCGTGGACGATATCCGCAAGCTCGGAAAGTTCTTCGGACTGTCTTCTGCCGATGGTGGACGTCGTGTCGTAATTGTGGATTCGGCAGACGAAATGAACGTCAGTGCCGCCAACGCGCTGCTGAAAATGCTGGAAGAGCCGCCCGCGCGCACCACCTTGCTGTTGGTGTCGCACCAACCCTCGCGCTTGCTGCCCACGATCCGCTCTCGCTGCCGGTCCTTGCGCCTTGGACCGCTGGGCGCAGACGACATGCAGGCCGCCCTGTCGCAAACTGGTACCGACCTGCCCAACCAGACCGGTTACCTCGCCGCATTGGCTGCTGGCTCGGTGGGGGATGCGGTGCGCCTGATAAATCTTGGCGGGCTTGAAATTTATACTGAACTGATTGCCATTCTGGGAACCCTGCCCCGTATGGATCGGCAACGCGCACTGGCGCTGGCCGAGGCCGCAGCCCAACGCGGCGCGGCAGAGCGGTTCGAGCTGTTGCTGACGCTGATCGATGTCGCCTTGTCACGGTTGGCCGTGACCGGGGCGACCGGAGCTCCGCCCGTCCCGGAGGCTGCGCCAAACGAAGGCGAAACGCTGGCGCGTCTTTCAGCTTCTCCCGATCATGCCCGCCGCTGGGCCGAGGTTGCCGCGACAATCACGGCCCGCGCACGGCACGGCCAGGCGGTGAACCTTGACCCTGCCGCTCTGGTTCTAGATACGGTGTTCAAGATACAGGAAACCGCCGGTCAGAACAGATGAGCGACACCCCCCAGATTACCGACAGCCACTGCCATCTGGACTTCCCGGATTTTGACGGCCAGTTGGACGAGATCATCGCGCGCGCAGCTGAGGCTGGCGTGACCCGTATGGTCACGATCTGCACAAAGTTACGTAACGAACCCAGCGTCCGTGCGATTGCCGAAGCCCACGCACCCGTGTTCTATGCTGCCGGTACGCACCCGATGAGTGCGGCGGAAGAGCCGATGGCTTCGGTCGAAGACTTGGTTGCCTTGGCCCAGCACCCGAAATTCGTCGGTATCGGTGAATCTGGTCTCGATTATCACTACACCGCCGAGAGTGCCGAGGTACAGAAACGGTCTTTGCGCATCCATATCGAAGCGGCCCAGCGCACTGGGCTGCCCCTGATCATTCATGCCCGCGCGGCGGATGACGATATGGCCCGAATTCTGGCCGAGGAATATCGCAACGCAGCCTATTCTTGCGTCATGCACTGTTTCTCGTCTTCTGCTGAATTGGCCAAAGCCGCACTGGACCTGGGCTTCTACCTGTCCATGTCCGGTATCGCCGCTTTCCCCAAAAGCCAGGAATTGCGGGACATTTTCGCAAGCGCGCCAATGGACCGCATTCTGGTGGAAACCGACGCGCCCTATCTGGCCCCGCCGCCCTATCGCGGCAAACGCAACGAACCCGCCTATACGGCCCACATAGCTCGAAAAGGGGCTGAAATCTTCAGCATGGATTACACTGCCTTTGCCGCCCAGACCCAGGCAAATTTCGACCGCCTGTTTACCAAAGCCGCGCTGTACAAGGCCGCTGCATGACCGGGATGCGCCTTACAATTCTGGGCTGCGGTTCCTCGGGCGGCGTACCACGGCTGGGCGGGCAATGGGGTGATTGTGACCCGTCGAACCCGAAGAACGTGCGCCGCCGCTGCTCGCTGCTGATTGAACGTGATGGGCCGGATGGGACGACCTCGGTTCTGGTCGATACCACGCCGGATATGCGCAGCCAGTTGCTGGACACGGGCACCGGGCGGTTGGACGGTGTGGTCTATACCCATTCGCACGCGGATCATGTGCACGGGATTGATGACCTGCGCATGATCGTGTTCAACATGAAAACGCGCGTGCCGGTCTGGGCGGACGGTGACACACAGAACGCCTTGCTGGGACGTTTCGGATACGCGTTCATTCAGCCCGAAGGCTCACCCTATCCACCGATCCTGGATCTCAAGTCTATCAACGGCCCGTTTGAGATCGACGGCCCCGGTGGTCCCATTCCACTTCGCCCGTTCAAAGTGAACCACGGATCGATCGATTCCCTTGGGTTCCGCATCGGTCAAATTGCCTATCTGCCGGATGTCGCCGAAATTTACGACGACGCCTGGCCCGAGATGGAGGGGCTGGACTGTCTGATCATCGATGCCCTGCGCCGCACCCCGCACCCAACGCACGCGCATTTGGACAAGACACTGGGGTGGATCGAACAGCTGCAACCGAAACGCGCGATTTTGACCAACATGCATATCGATCTCGACTATGCGACGGTTGACGCAGAAACGCCCGACCACATCACCCCCGCCTTTGACGGGATGGTGATCCATCAGGCGCTCTAAGCCCCTGCCCCGCGCGCCCAAGATATCGCAGCGCGCCTGCCGCACGGGGGCCACATGCTACAAAGCCTGATCGATGTCATTCTTCCGGTCTTCCTTGTGATCGGTGCCGGATACACGGCGACCCGCACAGGTTATTTCAAACAAGAGCATGTCGATGGGTTGATGAAGTTCACCCAAGGCTTTGCGATTCCCTGCCTGCTGTTTCTGGCCATCGCGCATCTGGACCTCAGCGCCAGTTTCGATCCCCGGCTGCTGGCCAGCTTCTATTCTGCCGCTGCGTTGTGCTTCACTGCGGGCCTCTTTGGGGCAAGGATCATCTTTGGCCGTGATTGGGAAGATTGCGTCGCCATAGGCTTCTGTTGCCTGTTCTCGAACTCGGTCCTGCTGGGCCTGCCGATTACCGAACGTGCTTATGGACCCGAGAATCTGACCGGCAACTACGCGATCATCGCCTTCCATTCTCCGTTCTGTTACGGCGTTGGAATCACAGTGATGGAGGTCGTGCGCAATCGCGGTAATGGCGGGGTGCATATGGCACGCTCGGTTCTGTCTGCGATGTTCAAGAACGCGCTGATTCTGGGAATTGCGCTTGGTTTTCTGGTCAACCTGACAGGTTTGGTCATCCCTGCGGTGGTCGACGAAGCCCTTGGGCTAGTCACCCGCGCGGCCTTGCCTGGTGCGTTGTTTGCCTTGGGTGGGGTGCTGGTCAAATACAAGCCGGAAGGCGACCTGCGTACCATTGGTTTTGTTTGCTGCATCTCGCTGATGGTGCATCCCAGCCTGGTGTGGATATTCGGCACATCCACTGGCCTGCCACAGGATCTGTTCCGTTCAGGCGTGTTGAATGCTGCCATGGCGCCGGGATTCAACGCCTATATCTTTGCCAATATGTATGGCCGCGCCAAACGCGTTGCCGCGTCGTCCGTTTTGATCGGAACGGCCACTTCCATTCTGACCGTCTGGCTTTGGTTGACGCTTCTGGGCTAACTGTAGTGTTGACTTCAGGTCGTGCCGAAACACCTATCGCAGACCGCAGCAGGAGATCCGAATGTCACACGCTATTATCGTCGCCCATGGCCAGCCATCCGACCCGGATCCGGCCGAAGCCGCACTGGCTGCATTTGCGGCGAAGGTGGAGGCGATGACTGATTCTGTGACGGTGCATTCGGCAACGCTGGCCAAGCCTGGCGCTTTAGAGGTGAAACTGGACAGCCTTCCGGAAAACGCGGTGATCTATCCGCTTTTCATGGCGAAGGGATGGTTCGTGACCAGCGCCTTGCCGAAACGGGTCGGGGACCACGCCGCGCAGATTTTGGACCCTTTGGGCATTGACCCCGATCTGCCCACACTCACTGCGCTCGCCTTAAGGGCAAAACTGCTGGAAGAGCATTGGGATGCGTCTGCGACTGATCTGGTGATCGCTGCGCACGGTTCCGGCCGCAGCCGGAACCCATCGGCCGTGGCCAATGAGTTTGCCACTCAGCTTGCCAAGAAGATCGCGTTCCAGTCGATCCGCGTTGGGTTCGTCGAAGAACCACCTTCGATTTCCGAGGCGGCCCGCGATGCATCAGAACAGGCGATTTGCCTGCCGTTCTTCGCCTGTGCCGGAGGGCATGTTCTGGAAGACGTACCCGAAGAGCTGGAGCGTGCCCAATTCAAAGGTATTGTTATGCCTGTTGTGGGAGAGCTCGCGCCCATCCAGAACCAGATTGCAAAAAAGGTCACTGAGGCATTCGAGTCGGTCTGAAATCCCGCAAACACTCAGGATCGCGCGTTGGTCAGTGTCGAATAGAGCCGATGACACGACCGGCCATCCAGTTTCGCTTGATACAACGCCAGATCGGCCCCATGCAGTATATCGGCGGCCTTCAGCGCCTGAAAATGAGTGGACAGGGCCGTACCAATACTGGCTGAAATACTACATCGCTGGTTCTGAAACATCATCGGCTCAGTCAGTCGCGAGATCAGACGATCCGCGATGGATTCCAATGTATCTTCCTGAGTCAGGTCTTTGAAAATAATGACAAACTCGTCCCCACCCACGCGGGCAACCGTGTCCTCGCCGCGCGTTTCCTCCAACATGATCCGGGCCGCCTGTTGCAGGACGAAATCACCAGCCGCGTGGCCCAGCCTGTCATTTACGGATTTGAAGAAATCCAGATCCAGATGCATCAAGGCAAAGGTGGAACGGGTCGAGATCAAATGTGCCAACTCGTTGTCCATAGCCCTGCGGTTCTTTAATCCGGTCAACGTGTCGGTATAAGCCTGTTCCTCGGCAGCAAGCATGGCACCTTGAAGCCTGAGGTTCAGCGAACGCGACGCCTCCATTGCGGCGGATTTGGCTTCGACCAGGTAGAGCAACTCGATAGCCAGATCAGTTCCTGAGAAGTCCGCACTTGTCAGCGCATAATCCCGAACCGCATCCAGAATTGAAATCCCGAATGACAAGTTGATGACGGCACCACCGGAACGCGCCAAAGGGGCGACCAACCCTTTGAGCGTTGTGCGCGGCTCATCATGAAATTTCAGGTGCAGTTTTGCCCCGGCCATCGACATCAAGGCGGGAACGGTCGTAACCGTTCTGGGACGGATCAGTTCAAACACATCCAAAAACCCCTGCCCCACCAGCGGCAGTTCAGGCCGCAGTTTTTGCAGGGTCGGGCCTGCTTGTTGGATGCACCCGTTTTGGTCCACCAGAAGATACATCGGGCAAAGCGTTTCCAGAAGACCAGCCAGTTCCTGTGTGTCCGTCATCCGTTCCGGGCCCCCAGATCAAAATGCCGACCTTCTGCAAAGGCGCTTTCAACCAACATGATGGAAATGACGTCGCTGTCATGCTGTTGCCCTTCATGCGACAGCATCACCAGCGCGCCGTAATCGTCGGCCATGGCACGTAAAATCCCGACCATAACACTGGAAAACCCGGGAAGACCCGGAGAACAACATAGCTGGTATTCCATGGCTGAAAGCTCTCGCAATTCCAGGGTCGGCAAAGTCAAATCTGACACGGCCAGACGTACGCGATCCGCCAGATCATCCAGCGAATGCAGGAACTCAACATAATTTACGCCGCCAAACCGGAGAAGACGAAGCAACCCTTCCATACTGGGATGGGAAACAAGATAGGTCCCCACATCTTCGAGAATCTCCGCCTGTGGCCGATTGAGGTCGTCGCTGAGCGCGTCAAGCACCCGTGTCGTCATGTCATCGTCATAAACGAGCATGGCTTCAAACTCGGCGAACCCCAGTCGCGCGGCATCGGTCACGCGCAACCAACAAGATTGCCCATAGGTCGCGCAGACAAAGGATTGTATCGCCCGATTGATCAGACCATGCATCGGAAACCCCAAATTGGTGTCCCCGGTACTCTGGGCTGAAAACTCTTAACAAAAAGCCAAAATCCACCCTGAGTTGCAGCAAATGCAACCAGGTATCATCCCGACATTTGGTCCGAGCTCAAAAGTCCGTCGGCGCGCCACCTTCAGCTTTGCGACGTTCGACAAATTCGGCCAGTTCGTCACGAATAGCGTCGTCCAGAGGGGGGGCTTCAAAGCTCGATACGATCTCTTTGAACATGTGGTGGGCGCGTTCGGCAGTCCAGATTCCGCCTGCGACTTCCCACCCTTCATAGTTTTTCCAATCACTCAGGAAGGGTTGATAGAATGCGGTGGTGTATCGGTCCTGCGTATGCTGAGTGCCGAAGAAATGACCGTCATTTCCCACAGCCCGGATTGCGTCCAGCGCGATTTCGTCCGGACCGGTGGCGGTCAGTTCCGGATTCATATACCGTTGAATTTGCTGTAGGATTTCACAATCCATGATGAACTTTTCCGGGCTAGCGATCAGACCGCCCTCTAGCCAACCGGCGGCATGATAGACCATGTTGGTCCCCGATTGCACAGCAGCCCAAAGCGAATTCGAGGTCTCCCACACCGATTGCCCATCCGGCACATTTGCGGCGCAAACTCCCGATGAGCGCATGGGCAAGCCATAGAACCGCGCCATCTGGCCGGTCATCTGGGTCGAACGTATATATTCCGGTGTTCCAAAGGCGGGCGCACCGGTTTTCATATCAACATTCGACGTAAAGGTGCCGATCACGCAGGGAATTCCGGGGCGCACATATTGGAACAGCGCTATGGCACACAGCGCCTCGGCCAGTGACTGCGCAACGGCCCCTGCCATTGTCACCGGTGCCATTGCACCTGCCAATGTAAAGGGCGTAACCACTATGGCCTGCCCGCGCCGGGCCAGCCGAAGACAGCCATCGATCATCGGATGGTCATGCTTCAGCGGTGAAGTCGAATTGATATTGGTGTACATACGCGGCTCGGCTTCGAACTCTTCGTGGCTCAGACCGCCGGCAATTCGTACCATTTCCATTACATCTTCAACGCGTTCCTTACCCAGCGAATAAGCATGCATCGCCTTGTCGGTCAGGGTTAGTTTGTCATACAGCACATCCAGATGGCGGACACTGGCGTGGATATCTACCGGCTCAACCGGGTACCCGCCCGCGAAATGGATACAGTTGAAGTACTGCGTCAGTTTCAGAAGATTCCGGCACATCTCGCGATTGCCAGGCACCTTTTTCCCGATCTCCATGTCCCAGTAATTCGGCGGAGACGAAACATTGCCAAACAGAATGTTCTTGCCACCAATCTCAATCTTGCGATCCGGGTTGCGGGGCGTGATTGAAAACTGGCTGGGGGCTTTGGCGACCATCTCCATGACAAAGTCGCGACCCATTCGGACATTGTCCCCGTCGATGGTGCAGCCTGCCTCGCGCAGGATGCCAATCGCCTCTTTGTTGTAGAATTCGATCCCGATTTCTTCAAGGATACGCATAGCCCCGTCATGGATCGCTTCGATACCGGCCTGATCCAAAGGTTCAGTGGGACAGTCAATATTGACAGGCGGATCCCAGGGCATCTGATCAATCGCCGCGCTACCTCTGCGCGCTGCTGCCCCTGCGCGTCCTCCTCCTCGGCGCTTTCGTGTCGTCGTCTCGGCCATCGTTGCCTCCGTTCTTGCTTTACACAAGCAAGCCCCGAAGGCATGACTCTGGCCGCTCTGTCTGCGACAGAAAATGTCGGTTTTTTCTTTTGGACTGTCGATTACCGAGTTTAGCCTAACGATTTTTTGCCAACCACTCGGGAATATGCCCGATATCCGGCAAGACTACATCCGCCATTGGCGCCAGGGCATCTGCCTCGGCCAGCCCCGTCAGAACACCGATGGTGGTCATCCCTGCGGCGCGTCCTGCCTGCAGATCATGGAGGCTATCACCCACCATTACGACGCGGGACGGCTCGACCCCAACATGGGCCGCAAAGGCCAGCAACTGACCGGGGCCCGGTTTGAACCCGTGCCCGCTGTCATATCCGGCGACAAAGTCGAAATGTTCCCGGATCCCTGCGGACTTCAGATGCTGCAAGGCCGGGTGTTCACTGTCATTGGTCGCGACACCAAGCTTGATCCCTGCATTTCGCAGAGCTTCAAGAAATGGGACCAGAGGAACAGCAGGCGCCTGCGGGGCCGCGGCGGCTTCGGCATTCATCACGTCCACAATCTGGTGTACGGTCATATCTGGAAAGTGATCGGCCAAAACGTCAGCGATTTCCTCGACGGTCGCGGCAATCACGATGCTGTCTTCGGCATATTGCTCTTGCTCAAGATCATAGCCGATAACACGCCCAATCTCGGCCGCACGGTCTTTGTCACCATCTGTCAGGCGCAGCAACATAGAGCGTCCAAAGCCGCCCCATGTGTTTGCAAAATCAAACAGCGTGCCATCTTTGTCGAAGACGATTGCATCTATCGGCATCGGTTGCTCCTAAAGGTCAGGAATTCAGGTCCAGTGTATTTCTGCGCCGCCGGACAAAACCCCACGCGCCTGCGCGGGAAGATCATAGGCGATCGAGTTCGCGTCACAAAACGCCATGACCCACGAGTCGTCAAGCACCATAAAATCAAGCACCGATGCCAGAAAATCCCGATCCCCTGCCCGCTCACGCACATCGTCTATCGAAGCACCCGTCGATCCAAGGAATACAGGCAAAAGCTCGTCGTTACCAACCAGCCAACCCAGGGCCGTCAAAGCAAGTGTTTCAGCAGAATCGGACGATATCGGCATAAATCGGGCTCATATCCAGTCGTGGAAAGGGTTTGTTAACCAGACTCATAAACACTTTGTTCACGCATGCAATCAATGGTGAGCAACTATGTCTGTGCAGGGAACCATCCTTGTCCTCGACGGGGTATCAACCAATCGCATCATGCTGAAGGTTCAGCTGACAGCGGCTTGGTATCACGTGGTGCAAGGTGAAAAGCTAGAAGGACTGCAGGCGCTTGTGCGCCGCACGCAACCTGATTTGGTACTGACCGCTCAGACTCTGCCCGATGGAACTGCTGCGGATGTCAAGAACGCGATCGCGACAGTTCCCGGCCTCGAGGATGTGCCTATCGTTGCTATCGCCGCACAAAACGACAGAGACGCGCGTCTGCGCGCCCTGAAGGATGGGTTGGACGATGTACTGACACACCCTTTCAAAGACACCTTACTGCTGGCGCGTATCCGCAGCCTGTTGCGCGCGCGCGCCGTCACACAGGACCTGCAGGCCAGCAACAGTTCACAACCTATCGGGTTCGGGGAACCTGCGCCAAGCATCATCCGCCCCCCCAAGGCGGCACAGGTCAGCATTCTGACACATGCGGTGCAAAGCGGTGTCCTGTGGCACAAAGCGTTAAGCGAACAGCGGCAATTTTCCCTGTCCTGGCACCTTCAGTCGAATCTTCAAAGCGTATTGTCAGGTGCGGTTCCCGATGCCGTTATTGTCGAACTGGGCACGCATCCGTCCGATTTGAATATCCTGGCTGATCTAAGGTCGCGAAGCATCACACGAAATACCGTGCTGATCGGGGTGATGCAGGACAACGATGCCCTTCAAGCGTCAGAGGCGCTGGACCGCGGCGCAGATGCCGTTTGCCTGGGCGGGTTCTGCACGCAGGAAATCTTGCTGCAGCTAGACAATCAGATCGCCCGCAAGGCGCGGTTGGATCATCTGCGGGTTTCGCTGAGAAAAGGCATCGCCGAGTCGTGGATCGATCCTTTGACCGGGCTGCACAATCGGCGTTTTGCCATGCGAGCACTGGATCAAATCGCACGCGAATCCGCTCGGACCGAGCGCGGATTTGCGGTCATGCTGGCCGATCTCGATCACTTCAAAGCCATCAATGACGACCATGGCCACGCCAGTGGCGATCACGTTCTGACGCAGGCAGCGGAACGTATGCGCGGTGCCTTGGGGTCTCGTGGCTTTGTCGCCCGTATCGGAGGCGAAGAATTCATGATCGGGATGCCCGACGTGTCACCCACTCAAGCCAAGCAAATGGCCGAAACCCTTTGCAGCAGCGTTTGCAGCACGCCGTTCAGGCTTTCGAACGAGGGACGACAGGTCGATGTGACAGTCAGCATCGGGTTGAAGATGTCTCAGCCCTCTTTACCTGCTCAGGACTGCGTATCCTCTTATGTTAAAACCCTGATAGATTCCGCCGACAAAGCGCTGTACGCAGCGAAAAAGGCCGGGCGCAATCAGGTGAGAATCCGGCAAAATGCAGCGTGAGCCTGTCAGTCCTTTTTCTTGTGCCCGTGCTTCCCGCGCTTGACGAAGTCTTGTAACCGATCGGCATATGCCTGCCGTTCGCCGTCGCTCATGGCGGTAACACGCGCCAACCATTGAGATTGCAACGCCTCTTGCAGGGCAGCTGTGGCGTCTGCCTGCTGCTGCAAAAGCACTTCGACGGCGACTGGGTCAAAAGGAACCCTGCGCAACGCCTGGCTCATCGCCTCAAAGTCCTGCGTACGGCCTTTGCTTCCTTTTTTGTGAAGGCCCGACAGTTCGCCCCGCATTGCCTTGCGTTCGTCTTTTGGCAAAGCCCGGTACAAGGCTGGGCCAAATCCCGGTGGTGGCTTGGCATGATCTTCGCCTTTCAGGCGCAACACGGTTCCTAAGGCCACTCCAACGATCAACAGGTTCACAGCCAGAGACACGGCCAGGACAAGTGGCATCCACCGGCGTTTGGGTTTGGGGTCAACGTTCATTCCGTGGTCTCCAGAAAGCTTGTGTCATATCCAAGGTCTGCCACAAAATAGGCAGTCTCTTGCGACGTCAGCAGATTGACGGGATCGGGCAAAAAGGTAGGAGCTGAAAACCCGATCCAGACCCCCGCCGCACTGGCCGCCACCAGGCCACTCAACCCCTGCCAGCCGCCCAGATTGCGCACCAGCCTTTCCAACAGCGCAGGTCTTGGCTCCGGCGCGGGTTTCATTCGGTTCAGGCGCACGGCCTCGGCATCTGTCTGGATGCGCACGGCCAGATCATCCGGCAATGCGGGCCGTTGTTGGCGCGCCTGAGCAAACAATTGATCCAGTTCCAGGTTGTCATCCGTCATTGTCATACCCCAGTTCTTCACGCCGCCCCGCCAGAATGGCGGCCAGACTTCGTTTTCCCCGCGCTGTCAGACTTTCGACCGCTTCCACGGAAATGCCCATGATCCCGGCAATCTCGGGGTTGGGCAATTCTTCAATGTGGCGCAGCACCACCGCTTGCCGCTGCCGCTCGGGCAGTTCGGCCAACGCGATCTGCAAGGCATCCTTGCGCGCCTGGTCCTGCATCCGGTCAACCACGCTGGCTTTACCATCTTCAGGTTCAGGAACATCCGACAATCTGTCGGGTGTCTTCTTGCGCCGAAGGTCCACGCACAGGTTCAAAGTCACCCGGTACAGCCAGGTCGAGACTTTGGCCTGGCCGGACACCCAATCCGGTGCCAATTGCCACAACCGCATCATCGCCTCTTGTGTCACGTCTTCCGCTTCGGCCCGATTGCCCAACATGCGCAACGCAACCGAGTAACAGCGTGGACCCAGACGGTCAGTAAGAACCCGAGCGGCCTCGGCATTGCCATCAGCAAAGCGGCCCAGCAACTCATCGTCGCTGAGAGTGCCCGCGCTGCTCATCGCACCGCGGGCGTCTTGTGGGTGGGAGGTCAGATCCTCCATCCTGCATCAGCTGTCGTCTGCGTCCGAGTTGTGATGCTTTTTCTTGTGGTGCCGCCCCATCCGGTCCTTGGCATCGGCATATTCCTGCTCCGAGATTCCGCCACTGTTATCCGCGTCCATCCGATCAAACATCTTGTCAGCACGGCGGGGTTTCGGCAACTCGTCCTGGTTTAGAAACCCGTCTTTGTTCGCATCATTTTTTTCGAACATCTTGGCGACGCGGTCACTCGCCCTTTTCTGCGCAGCGGCTTGCATCTCTTCAAGGCTCAGCTGGCCATCGCCATCGGTATCCGCTTGTGTGAAGCGCGCTGTGCGATGGGCCTCGATCTCTTGTTGCGTCACCTGACCATCACCATCGGCGTCGAGCTCTTGAAAGGATACAGGCTCGCGCCCGCCTTTTCCGGCAGCCAGGACAGATGTGCCGGTGACGGCAACTGCAGACAAAACGATGGCCGTGATGAATGTCGCGTTTTTCATTTCGGTTTTCCCTTGTTGACGCGGCCCCAGTGCCGCTGCTCATACCTATTCAAACGCAGGCGAACGGGAATTCCGTCGCAGGAAAGTGACACTTTTTTCTAGAATGAGTTGAGACGCTCATGATGTTCTTCTGGTTTCAAGCGTTGCAAAGCGACGCACCCCCCTTTCAAATCCACCCGTTCAGACGCATTATCCCGCAAAGATTAATGCGCGAGTTATATTATGACGGATCAGACGATCGACACCGCAACCGAGTCAGAGCGTGAAACATGGCCCGCCCTTGTCAAAGGGTTTCGGTGCAAATGCCCCAACTGTGGTGAAGGCAAGCTGTTGCACAGCTACCTCAAGGTCAATGATAGCTGCTCGAATTGCGGGCAGGAGCTGTTTCATCACCGCGCCGACGATGGGCCCGCCTACCTGACGATTCTTCTTGTTGGCCACCTGCTCGCGCCTGCTCTGCACGTGTCTTACGTCCATTGGCGACCAGACCCCTGGACCATGGCCATCACCTTGTCGATTGGTTGCATTGCTCTGTCGCTGTACCTTCTGCCTCGACTGAAGGGGGCCGTTGTCGCGTATCAATGGGCCCGCCGTATGCACGGTTTCGACACATCCAAGTAAACCCAATGGGCCGTTTAGCGTAGACATGACAGCAGACAAGACCGCCATCCGGGACGCCGCAACTGTGATCGTTCTGCGGGACAGATGGACCAACCCCTCGATCCTTATGGGTCAGCGCGGGTCCAAGGCCGCGTTCATGCCAAATAAGTTCGTGTTTCCTGGCGGGGCCGTTGATCCAACGGATTCAAAGATCCCCTTGGCCACCAAGCTGCCCGATCTGTGCCATGACCGCTTGGCCGAACAGGCAGAGCCAGGGTTGCAACATGCGCTGGCCGCTGCTGCCATTCGAGAGCTCTGGGAAGAAACAGGGCTTGTTCTGGGCCAGCCGAGTGCTTGGTCAGGTCTCGCACCTGACGACTGGCAGAGTTTTTCCGCCATGGGATACGTGCCGTCTGCAGCTGCGTTGCAGTTCGTATTCCGCGCGGTAACACCACCCGGACGCCCTCGTCGGTTTGACGCACGGTTCTTTTTAGTCGACGCAGACGCCCTTCAAGGTGATCTGGACGATTTCAGCCGCGCCTCGGATGAGCTGTCGCACCTGCAATGGGTGCAACTGGATCGGGCCCGAGATCTGGATCTGCCATTTATTACAGAAGTCGTTCTGGCGGAAATCGCGGCCCGGGTTACATCCCCCGAGCCGCCATCGTCAGTTCCATTCTACAAGAATAACGACGAATCCAATCTGTTCCTGCGCCTCAGGGGCTTGACCATGCCGGAACACGATTGACGGTTCCGGTTCACCGCATCCGGCTGACAACCACCGTCACTTCGGGCTTCTTGCCGATTTCCGTTCTTGCGGTCTGCCGAACGATCCGGCGCATTTCGTCTTCCAGCTTGTCGTCATCGCGCAGTGTTTTGGCAGCAGCCCGCATCAGGAACTGATTCAGGTCCTCTTCCAGAACCTCTACCAAAGCAGCGCGCGAGGTTCCGATCTCGGGCAGGCCCATCGTATCGCACCAAGGCTCGCCCAGCGGTTCATCTTCCTCGTCCAGAACCACGGTTACGGTGACATGCCCGTTCAAAGCCATGCGGATACGATCCCGCACCACCCCGTCCAACGCGCCGATCTTGACCGTCCCGTCCAGATAGGTGCGCCCGGTTTCGACATAATCGACAACCGTCGGGGCGTTACCGCTTAGATCCAGCATGGTACCGTTCACTGCCAGCACGCCGGTTCTGCCGCCTTGCTCTGCCAGTTTGACGTGTTCACGCAGATGACGGTGTTCTCCATGCATGGGAATCACGACCTGCGGATTGATCAGCGCATGCACCTTTTCAAGATCGGGTCGGTTGGCGTGGCCTGACACGTGATAGAGCCCCGAACTGTCATCCACCACATCCACTCCCTTCTCGCTGAGCTGGTTCATGATAAAGATCACGCCCCGTTCGTTGCCCGGAATGGTTTTCGAGGAAAACAAGAACAGGTCGCCTTCGGCCAGTTCCAGACCGCGATACTTGCCACGTGCCAGTTGGGCACTGGCGGCACGGCGCTCGCCCTGGCTGCCGGTCACGATCAGCATCAGGTTCTGACGCGGAAGATCCAGCGCCTCTTCCGCGCTGATCACCTTTGGGAAATCCACAAGGATACCGGTCTCGGTCGAGGCCTCAATCATCCGGCGCATGGCCCGGCCCAACAGGACTACCGAACGTCCTGCACGCGCCCCCGCCTCTGCAAGTGTTTTGACCCGCGCGACGTTTGAGGCAAAAGTGGTGGCCACAACCATACCTTCAGCGCTTTCGACCAGTTTGACGATCTCGGGGCCAACCTCAGATTCCGAACGACCCGGATGGGTGGAAAACACATTTGTACTGTCACAGACCAGCGCCTTGACACCCGGCTTGGCCACCTCGGCCCAAAGATCGGGATCAAAGGCTTCGCCAACGACCGGAACTGCATCTAATTTGAAGTCACCCGAATGCACGACGCGCCCGACAGGCGTATCGATGACCAAGGCCGCGCTTTCGGGAATCGAGTGCGATACAGGCAGAAAGCCAACCGTGAAAGGACCGGCCGTGACCTGTTCAGGCCAGGCAGATGCGGTCGTCACTGCCTCGGTCGGGTGCCCATGTTCTTCCATCTTGCGGCGTGCGATATTGGCCGTGAAGGCGCGGGCATAGACCGGGGCACCCAAGGCTTCATAGCAATGCGCCACAGCTCCGATGTGGTCCTCATGCGCGTGGGTGATGAAAACACCGTCCAGCCGGTCGCCGCGCTCTTTCAGCCACGAAATGTCCGCGTAGATGAGGTCAACGCCCGGCGTTGTGTCCATGTCCGGAAAGGTTACGCCCAGATCGACAAGAATCAGGCGTTCCTGACCGGGTTTGCCATAGCCGTACACATAGGCATTCATGCCAATTTCACCCGCACCACCCAGCGGCAGGTAGATCAATCTTTCACTGCTCATGTGGAGCCATTATCCTTGTTATAGCGATAGATCACGGTCAAGCCGTGCATCGTCAGATCGTCTTCGATTATGTCGAACCCTACATCGGCCTGATCGAACAAAGGGGCCAGCCCCCCCGTCCCGACAACTTTCATGGGCATTCCGTATTCGGTCTTGATCCGGGCGATCAGCCCTTCGATCAGGCCGGAGTAGCCCCAATACACGCCCGATTGAATACATCCAACCGTATTCGTCCCAATCACTTTGTCCGGTCGGGTAATGTCGATATGCGGAAGCGCTGCCGCCCCCTGGTGCAAAGCCTCGAGGCTCAGATTCACACCGGGCGCGATAATTCCCCCGACATAGGCCCCATCAGCAGCAACTACGTCAAAGTTCGTTGCAGTGCCAAAATCCACCACAACCACATTGCCGCCATGACGGTCAAATGCGCCGACAGCATTGGCCAGTCGATCCGGACCAGGCACTGTCCCTTCATCCACACGAGGCGGTACAGGTAACAGACAATCCGGCTTACCCACCACTAGCGGTCTGCAGGCAAAGAAACGGTCTGCGAAAATTCGAAGGTTGAACACAACACGCGGTACAGTCGAGGCAATGATGACATCGGTAATATCCGCCTCGATACCGTAGTGTTTCACCAGCGTCGAATACCAGGTGAAATATGCGTCTGCCGTGCGCGCGTGGTGGGTCGATGTGCGCAAGGTGCACAGGAACTTCTCACCGTCCCAAATCGAGAAAACGGTATTGGTATTGCCGCAATCGATGGCCAGCAGCATCTGCGCCCCTTTCAGAAATAGACATCCGCCGCAGGAATGCTCACGCGGCCCTTGGCGGTGTTTAAGACAAGGTTGCCGCTTTCGTCCACTGTTTCGAAGGTGCCTTTGGTCTCTGACGTCCCGGTACGTGCGGTGATGACCTCACCCAACCGGGCCGCGCGGGCCAGCCAAGCGGTACGGATTGGATCGAAACCATAAGTGGTGAATTGAGTTTCGTAGGTGGCGTAGGCGGCAGCAAGTTCGGTCAGAAAATCCTCTGGCGAGACATGCGCCCCGGTTTCCGACAGCAACGAGACAGGCCGCATAGCGCCGGATTCGACCGCATCAGCGTCCGGAGCATTGGCCAGGTTCACACCGATGCCGATAGCCAGATGCGCCACACCGTGCCCCTGCCCGGTGCTTTCCAGCAAGATACCGGCCAGCTTTCCGCCGTTTAGCAACACATCATTGGGCCATTTCAGCGACAGCCCTGCCGTGCGCCCGGTCACGGCGACACAGGCATCAAACAACGCCAGCGCGGCCACGAAACTGCGCAATGCCACCAGTTCTGGGGCACCTTGCGGACGCATCAGCAACGTCGCGGCCAGATTGCCCATGGGGTTGGCCCAGGCCCGTCCACGCCGACCGCGCGCTGCCGTCTGGTGATGCGCCATGATCCAGACAGGACCACGCGCATTGGGCGCAATCCGCGCCGCCTCGTTCAGGGTGCTATCGACTTCCTGCACCTCGTGCAGGCCGTATCCTTGGGGCCATTTGGTCATATCAAAAAGGCCCGGTCACACGACCGAGCCCCTCCTTCCGATTGCTCAAGACGTTCAGTTGACAAGCGTGGCTGCTGCGGCAGCTGCCGCGCCCTCGACGCCAAACTGATAGAAGATGCCGACCAGCATCAACGCCGCAGAACCCATAAGGGCAACCCACAGAACGGGCGTTGATCGGGTCTCGATTGGCTCTTCGTTTTCAGCCCCGAAATACATATAGAACACAATCCGAAGGTAGTAGAACGCACCAATGACGGACGCGATGGCCGAGACGATCACAAGGCCGGTCAACCCTGCGCTGACACCCGCTTGCCAAACTCCAAACTTGGCAAAGAAGCCCAGCATCGGCGGCACACCAGCAAGGCTGAACATCAGGATCAGAACGGCCAGCGCCTTACCCGGATCACGTTTGGAGTATTGTCGCAACGCATCAATGTCGGTGATGGGTTTACCGTCACGTTCCATCATCAATATGAAGGCGAAGGTGCCGATATTCATGGTCACGTAAATGGCCAGATACATCAGCATCGCTTTGATGCCCAACTCGGTGCCCGCTGCAAGACCGATCAGCGCATAACCCATATGCGCAATCGACGAGAACGCCATCAGACGTTTGATGTCGCGCTGACCAATCGCGGCGACAGCACCCAGCAGCATCGACAGCACCGAAAGCAGTACGATCACCTGTTGCCAGTCTTTCACAATGCCTCCGAAAGCATCATGCATCAGTCGCGCAAAAAGCGCCATGGCGGCCACTTTCGGCGCGGTCGCGAAAAAGGCTGTAATCGGTGTCGGCGAGCCTTCGTACACGTCCGGTGTCCACATGTGGAACGGCACGGCAGAAACTTTGAAGGCCAGACCTGAGATCATGAAGATCAGACCAAACAGCAGACCAATCGAGACGTCTCCGGCCTGAACGGTCGTGATGATACCCGAAAAGAGCGTGGTACCGGTGAATCCATACACCAGCGACGCACCATAAAGCAGCAGACCTGAGCTGAGCGCACCAAGCACGAAATACTTCAAGCCCGCTTCGGTCGATTTCGCACTGTCCCGGCGCAGTGCCGCGACAACATAGAGCGAGAGCGATTGCAGCTCGAGACCCATATAGAGCGACATCAGATCGCCTGCGCTGACCATCATCATCATACCTACGGAAGCAAGAGCCACCAGCAGCGGGTATTCAAAACGCAGCAGATCACGGCGCGCCATGTATTCCTGGCTCATGACCAGAACAGCACCGGCCGAAAGCAGAATGGCAACCTTTGCAAAACGGGCGAACCCATCGTCGACAAACATGCCGTTGAAGGCCACATTGGTGCCCTCACCCTGTGTGGCGATCCAGATCGCCAGAAGGGCCATCAAACCTGCCGTAGTCCAAACCAGCAGCGGTGCCAGCCCATCCTTCGTTGTGTAGACAGCCCCCAAAAGCGCCGCCATCGCATAGAGCGCCAGAATGATTTCCGGCAGGATAATTGTCAGATCAGCCTGGATCATGTCTCCAAAGCTCCCTTAATGCGAAGCGGCCGTCTGGGTCGCAGCTTCTGCTGCGGCCAGAGCCGTGTCATAGTTCGAAATCAGCGCGGCAGTGGATTGACCGATCACATCCGTTACCAGCGAAGGATAGACCCCCAGAAGGATGGTCATCACGATCAGTGGGGCAAAGATCAACCGCTCGCGCGAGCTCATGTCGGTCATCGCCTTCAGGCTTTCCTTGATCAGGTCGCCAAAAACCACGCGGCGGTACAGCCACAGTGCATAGCCGGCCGAAAAGATCACACCGGTCGCAGCCACTGCCGTTACCCAGGTGTTGACCTGAAACGCGCCCATCAGGGTCAGGAATTCGCCGATGAACCCGGACGTGCCAGGCAAGCCGACATTCGCCATGGTGAACAACATGAAGACCAGCGCATAAGCAGGCATCCGGATCACCAGACCGCCATAGGCTTCGATATCCCGAGTATGCATTCGGTCATAGATCACGCCTACGCAAAGAAAGAGCGCCGCCGAGATGAAGCCGTGACTCAGCATCTGGAAAATCGCGCCATCAATCCCTTGCTGGTTCGCCGCAAAAATCCCCATGGTCACAAAGCCCATATGCGCGACCGAGGAGTAAGCGATCAGCTTCTTCATATCCTCCTGCACCAACGCCACCAGCGAGGTGTAGACAACCGCAATGGCCGACATCCACAGCACCAGATCGGTCATCACAGCCGAACCCACTGGGAACATCGGCAGGCTGAACCGCAGGAAGCCATAGCCGCCCATCTTCAGCAGGATCGCAGCCAGAACAACTGAGCCCGCGGTCGGAGCCTGCACGTGCGCATCCGGCAACCAGGTGTGGACCGGCCACATCGGCATTTTCACCGCGAAGCTGGCGAAGAAGGCCAGGAACATCAGCGTCTGCATGCCGCCGACAACATAGATGCCCAACACACTGAAGCTCTCGGACGAGAACTGATGGGTCATCAGCGCCTCGATATCCGTGGTGCCCGCATCTGCATACATCGCAACCATTGCCACCAGCATTAGAACCGAGCCGAGGAAGGTGTAGAGGAAGAACTTGAAGCTGGCGTAAACGCGATCCTTGCCGCCCCAGATGCCGATGATCAGGAACATCGGGATCAGGCCTGCTTCGAAGAACAGGTAAAACAGCACCAGATCCAGCGCCATGAAGACGCCCAGCATCAACGTTTCCAGCAGCAGGAAGGCGACCATGTATTCCTTGACGCGGTCAATCACGTTCCAGCTGGCCAGAATGGTAAGCGGCATGATGAAGGTGGTCAGCAGTACAAACAGAACACTGATGCCATCAACGCCCATCTTGTACTTGAGGCCCATCAGCCATTCGCCCTCTTCCACCATCTGGAAGTCGGGGTTTGACGGTTCAAAGCCCGTATAGATGCCGATGGAAACCAAGAATGTCACAGTGGTGGCCAGCAGAGCAATCCATTTGGCGTTCCGCTGTGCCGCTGCATCGTCACCGTGCAGGAACAGGGCCAGAATACCTGCTGCAATAGCCGGGATAAACGTAACAATGGAAAGGATGTTGTCCATTAGTGGGCCCCTCCGCCGATAGACATCCAGGTCACAAGGGCCGCGATGCCCAGCACCATCCAGAAGGCATAGGTAAAAATGTACCCGGTCTGCGCCTTGCCAGCGAGGCGGGTAAAGAAGGGAACAACGCCCATTGCTACTCCGTTAAGGAAGCCATCGATTGTATTGCCGTCACCGCGTTTCCACAGGAAGCGGCCAAGCGCCACCGTGGGTTTGACGAAGATCGCATCATAGATTTCGTCAAAGTACCACTTGTTCAGCAGGAACAGGTACAACGGACGTTGATTTGCAGCCAGACGGGCTGGAAGCGTCGTGTTCACGATGTAGAACCAGTATGCAACGACAAAGCCAAGTAACATGGCGACGAACGGTGAAACCTTGACCCATTTCGGAGCCGCATGCGCATCGTCCAGAACGTGGTTGTCTGGGGCCATATAGAGCGCACCTTCACCTGGTTCACCGGCGAACACATAATGATGGTCACCGGCATGCGCGTCTTTCTCGCCATGCGCGGCATCGTCGGCATGGCTGTCATCTGCATGGCTTTCATCGGCATGGCTGTCTTCACCGTGCGAAGCATCCGCCGCCGCATGATCACCAGCCTCGGCATGCTCGGATGCTTCTGCAACCGGAATACCGTAGAACTTGCCGACCTTGTCCGCATGGCCAAAGAAGTTGCCGTACCAGATCATCCCGGCAAACACCGCACCCAGTGACAAGACGCCCAGCGGCACCAGCATGGTTATCGGGCTTTCATGCGCATGGTCGTGCGTATTCTTGTCCCCGCGCGGTTCGCCAAAGAAAGTCAGGAAAATCAGGCGCCAGCTGTAGAACGAAGTGAACATCGCCGCGATGACCAGCATCCAGAACGCATAGCCCGTTCCGCCGGCATAGGCGCTTTCGATAATCGCGTCCTTGGACAGGAACCCGGCAAACCCAAAGGTCGTCAACGGGATACCGACACCCGTGATGGCCAACGTACCGATCATCATCGCCCAGAACGTATAGGGGATCTTCTTGCGCAGACCACCATACTCCGTCATCTCTTGCTCGTGATGCATTGCGTGGATCACCGAGCCCGCACCAAGGAACAGCAGCGCCTTGAAGAACGCGTGCGTGAATAGGTGGAACATCGCCGCCGAATACATGCCGACGCCAGCTGCGACGAACATGTAACCCAGCTGGGAACAGGTCGAATAGGCGATGACCCGCTTGATGTCGGTTTGAACCAAACCCACGGTAGCCGCAAAGAACGCGGTCGAGGCACCAAGGAAGGTGATAAAACCGGTCGCACCCGGAGCGAACTCCATCAGCGGCGACATACGGCAGACCAGGAAGACACCCGCAGTAACCATGGTCGCGGCGTGGATCAGCGCCGACACAGGCGTCGGGCCTTCCATCGCGTCGGGCAGCCAAGTGTGCAGGATCAGCTGCGCCGATTTACCCATCGCACCAATGAAGAGCAGAACGCAGATCACTTCGACCGCGGTCCATTCGCCCCACAGGAAATGCAGCTTTTCTTCTGCAAGCGCGGGTGCCGATGCGAAAATATCCGAAAAGTTGATGCTGTCGGTCAGGAAGAACAGCGCGAAGATTCCCAGCGCAAAGCCAAAGTCACCCACACGGTTGACGATGAACGCTTTCATCGCCGCTGCATTGGCCGAAGGCTTGCGATAGTAAAAGCCGATCAGCAGGTAGGATGCGACGCCCACGCCTTCCCAGCCAAAGAACATCTGCACAAGGTTGTCCGCCGTCACCAGCATCAACATGGCAAAGGTGAAGAAGGACAGATAGGCAAAGAAGCGCGGCTTATAGCTTTCGCCCTCACGCCATTGCGGATCGTGATCCATGTAGCCGAAGGAATAGAGGTGCACGAGCGCCGAGACGGTCGTCACAACGATCAGCATGATCGCGGTCAGGCGGTCCAGACGGATCGCCCAGCTTGTCGACAGCGACCCGCTCTCGATCCAGCGCATGATCTCGATCTGTTGCGTCACCCCGTCAAAGGTGAAGAACACGATCCATGACAACAGACAGGCCAGAAACAGCAAGCCGGTGGCGGTCCACATGGCGGCTTTCTCGCCAATAAATCTCCAGCCGAAACCGCAGAGCAGCGCGCCCACCAGCGGGGCAAAGAGGATGGTGGTTTCCATGGTTCTCTTAGCCCTTCATCATATTGACGTCTTCAACCGCGATCGAGCCGCGGTTGCGGAAGAAGCAGACCAGAATGGCCAGACCAATCGCCGCCTCGGCCGCCGCCACGGTCAGCACGAACAGCGTAAACACCTGCCCGACCAGATCGCCGAGAAAACTGGAAAACGCCACGAGGTTGATGTTCACCGCCAGCAGCATCAGTTCGATGCTCATCAGCAGGATGATGACGTTCTTGCGGTTCAGGAAGAGACCAAAGATGCCGATGACGAACAGCGTCGCCGCGACCGTTAGATAGTGTTCAAGTCCGATCATCGCCTCAAAGTCCCTGCCCCGGTTTCACTTCCTTCAACTCCATCGCCTTGGCCGGGTCGCGCATCATCTGGCCGACGATGTCCTGACGCTTGATGTCCTTGCGGTGGCGCAGCGTCAAAACAATGGCACCGATCATGGCCACCAGCAGGATCAGGCCCGCCAATTGGAACAGAAGGAAGTATTGATCATAAAGGATGACGCCCAGTGCTTCGGTGTTGTGGCGATCCACTGGCACCGGCTGCGCCAGATTGGTCGCCGCACCCTGCGCGCTGTCCCAGGCGCCGAAGGCCATGACGAACTGCATCAGGATGACCAGACCAATCAGCAGCGCCAGCGGCATATAGCGCGCCATCTCGGCCTTCAGCTCGGCAAAGTCCACGTCCAGCATCATCACTACAAACAGGAACAACACCGCGACTGCACCGACATAGACGATGATCAGCAACATCGCCACGAACTCGGCCCCCAGCAGCACGAACAGCCCCGCCGAGGAGAGGAAGGACAGGATCAGCCAAAGCACCGAGTGCACCGGCTGACGGCTGATCACCGTGAAAAGCCCGCCGGTGATGGCGCTGATGGCAAACAGATAGAAGGCAAAGACGGTCATTGATCCTCATCCTCGTTATCGCCCATGACCTCTTGCGCCAGCTCCAGCGCGCGGGTCATGGCCGGGATGCCGGCAAAAACCGACATCTGACCGATCGTTTCCACGATCTCTTGTTTCTTTGCGCCCGCTTCCAGCGCGTGGCGCACGGTCTGGCGCACCGCCGCATCCGCCTGAGCGCCCTGACAGGTCAGCCCGGCCAGCGTCAGCAACAGGCGGGTTTTGGCATCCAGACCGTCCTTGTTGACGGTGTTGCCGAACATCATCTCCATGACCTCTTTGGGCATGGTCGGCCACAGCGCCTCGAACCCCTTGGGCGAGAAATTCTCCATCGCCGGGTTCATCGCCTTGGCCATGTCCTGAGCCTGCTTCATCATCAGCTCGAACGGATTTGTCGGAGCGTCACTCATCTGTACGGCGCGTCCATTTCCAGATTGCGGGCAATTTCGGCTTCCCAGCGTTCGCCGTTATCCAGCAGTTTTTCCTTGTCGTAGAACAGCTCTTCACGGGTTTCCGTGGCGAATTCGAAATTCGGGCCTTCGACGATGGCATCGACCGGGCAGGCCTCTTGGCAGAAACCGCAATAGATGCATTTGGTCATGTCGATGTCATAGCGCGTAGTGCGGCGGCTGCCGTCTTCGCGTGGCTCGGCGTCGATGGTGATAGCCTGCGCGGGACAGATCGCCTCGCAGAGTTTGCAGGCGATGCAGCGTTCTTCGCCGTTGGGATAGCGACGCAGGGCGTGTTCACCACGGAATCGAGGCGACAGCGGGCCCTTCTCATGCGGGTAGTTGATGGTGGCCTTGGGGGCAAAGAAATACTTCAATCCCAGTTTCATGCCGACCCAGAAGTCCTGCAGAAGGAAGTATTTCGCGGCGCGGGTGTAGTCGATTTGGGTCATGATCAGCCTCCTACGCTCCACCGGGCGAAGATGCCCCAGAACCACTCGAATTTCGCCGCAAAGGCTACGAAGACCACCCAGGCCAGCGAGAAGGGCAGGAAGACTTTCCAACCCAGCCGCATCAGTTGGTCATAGCGGTAGCGCGGCGTGATCGCCTTGACCATCGCGAAGATGAAGAAGAAGAACGCCATCTTGCCGACCATCCACAGCACGCCATCCGGCAGACCCGGGATCGGCGAAAGCCAACCACCAAAGAACAGAAGCGTGGTCAGGGCACACATCAGGAAGATGGCGATGTATTCACCTGCCATGAACAGCAGGAACATGGTGGCGGAGTATTCCACCTGATAACCGGCCACAAGTTCCGATTCCGCTTCGGGCAGGTCGAACGGCGGGCGGTTGGTTTCCGCGAGTGCCGAGATGAAGAACAGGAAGACCATCGGGAAATGCGGCAGCCAGTACCAACCGAAGAAACCGTAGCCAGTATCTTGCGCCCCAACGATGGCACCGAAATTCATGGACCCGGTTGAAATGATCACGCCTATGATGATCAAACCGATGGACACTTCGTATGAGATCATCTGGGCCGCAGACCTCAGCGAACCGAGGAAAGGGTACTTTGAGTTCGACGCCCAACCGCCCATGATCACACCATAAACCTCAAGCGAGGATACGGCAAAAACATATAGAACGGCCACGTTCAAATCGGATAGAACCCAGCCGTCATTGAACGGGATCACCGCCCAGGCGATCAGCGACAGAACAAAGCTGGTCAATGGTGCCAGTATGAACACGGCACGGTCGGCCCCGGCGGGAATGACAACCTCTTTCACCACGTATTTCAGTGCGTCGGCCACCGATTGAAGGATGCCATAGACGCCAACCACGTTGGGGCCGCGGCGCATCTGGACAGCGGCCCAGATCTTGCGGTCGCCATAAACGAGGAACAGCAGCGAGATCATCACGAACGCAACGACTGCAAGCACTTGCGCCAGAATGATGATGGCTATTCCGCCTGGGGTGTTAAAGAATTCTGCCATTGGTCCTCACACCGTGGGTATTCCGTTTTCCGCGCGCGATGCAAAGGCCAGATGCCTGCGCAAAGAGCGACTGGGTCGGCGCGTTGGTGTAAACAGCATCTGCCGCTTCAGCGCTACCCTTAATCTTCAGTTTCACACACAAATCCAGCGCGGCGAACTGCCACCCGGCAGTCGCCTTTGCCTGCGATATGAAACGGTTCTGCTTCATTCCGCAGCGATCTTTCCGGCTTGACGCGCCTGGACTTGCGCCGAAAGCTCGGCCATCAGTTGCGACGCGCGTGCAATCGGGTTGGTCAGGTAGAAATCCTTGACCGCGTTGCGGAACGTGGCCTGACCCAGCGACGCCGCGTCGATCGGCTGAGCTTCGTTCTCGATGACCTCATCGATCCGCGCCAGATGCGGCACAGCCTCGATGAGCACGGTCCGCAATTGCGCCAGCGAGTCGAAAGGCAACGTTGCGCCCAGCTCAGCCGACAGCGCACGCAGGATCGCCCAGTTCTCTTTGGCTTCGCCTGGTGCAAAACCGGCGCGCATAGCCAGTTGCGAGCGGCCTTCGGTATTCACGAACAACCCGTTTTCTTCGGTATAGGCCGCACCCGGCAGGATCACGTCGGCGCGGTGCGCGCCCCGGTCACCGTGGCTGCCCTGATAGATCACAAAGGCCCCTTCGCCGATCTCGACCTCATCCGCGCCGAGGTTATAGATCACGTCGGCTGCGCCCACGGCCTCCATACCGCCTTGGTTGGTGGCGTCCACATCCATCGCGCCGACGCGCGACGCGGCGGTGTGCAGGATCAGCAGACCGCTTTCAGTATTGGCCGCAATGGTCTGAGCAGCGGCCAGAACGGCAGAGCCGTCCGCCTCTTGCAGGGCACCCTGACCGACGATAACCAGTGAGGCTTTGCCCTTGATCTCATCATCGCCGCCCATGTCCACGACCTGTTGCAGCGCCGCGCGGTCATCGCCCATGTGGTGATAGTCATAGGTCAGATCGGCGGCAGGCCCGACCAAGGCCACCTCGGCCCCATGCGCCCAGGCCTTGCGGATGCGCGCGTTCAGAACCGGCGCTTCATCGCGCGGGTTGGTGCCGACCAACAGAATGCGCTCGGCGCTGTCGATGTCTTCGATGGCAGCGGTCCCGGCATAGGCCCCGCGATTGCCCGAAGGCAGCTTGGCCCCATCCGTACGGCATTCGACAACACCGCCCTGCCCTTCGATCATCTGCTTCAAAGCAAAGGCCGCCTCGACCGAGGCCAGGTCACCGACGATACCAGCAGGCTTTTCAGCCGCTTTCAGCGCCTCAGCAGCCTTAGTCAGTGCTTCTGGCCAAGTGGCCGGGCGCAACTTGCCGTTTTCGCGGATGTAAGGCTTGTCCAGACGCTGACGGCGCAGGCCGTCCCAGACAAAGCGGGTCTTGTCGCTGATCCATTCTTCATTCACGCCGTCATGGTTGCGCGGCAGGAAACGCATTACTTCGCGCCCCTTGGTATCCACCCGGATGTTCGAGCCCAGAGCGTCCATCACATCGATGCTCTCGGTCTTGGTCAGCTCCCACGGGCGGGCGGTAAAGGCATAAGGTTTCGACGTCAGCGCCCCCACCGGGCACAGGTCGATGATGTTGCCCTGCAGGTTCGAATCCAACGTCTGATTCAGATACGAGGTGATCTCGGCATCTTCACCCCGGCCGGTCTGACCCATCTGGGCAATCCCGGCCACCTCGGTCGTAAAGCGCACGCAGCGGGTGCAACTGATACAACGCGTCATCGCGGTCGAGACAAGCGGACCAAGATCAAGATCATCGACCGCCCGCTTGGCTTCCTTGAAACGCGTCCCGGACATGCCATAGGCCATCGCCTGATCCTGCAGGTCGCATTCACCACCCTGATCGCAGATCGGGCAATCCAGCGGGTGGTTGATGAGCATGAACTCCATCACCCCCTCGCGGGCCTTTTTGACCATGGGTGAGTTCGTCTTAACCACAGGCGGCTGACCTTCCGGCCCGGGACGCAGGTCACGCACCTGCATCGCGCAGGAGGCCGCAGGTTTCGGCGGACCGCCGACAACCTCGACCAGACACATCCGGCAGTTCCCGGCAATCGACAAACGTTCGTGATAACAAAAACGCGGTACTTCAACCCCGGCTTGCTCACAAGCCTGGATCAGGGTCATCGCGCCTTCGACTTCGATTTCCTGCCCGTCGATATTGATCTTGCGGAGGTCAGACATGGTCTAGTTCGCCCTCAAATAAACGCCGATGGCGCTGTTTCTTTGGATTTCCTTCTGCCCCAGGGTGCAGAATGTGGTGGGGTTTTCATACGACACGCCGTTTGAGGTCAAATAAGCCTCGCCCTTTGCACGCATCCGGTCTTTTTCCGCATCCGATTCCACGTAAGACCGGATTTCTGTGTCCGAATACCCCAATTCGTTTGCTTTGGACCGTAGCCCCCACATCACACTGATCGCCTTCAGTCGCCGCCCGCTGATCGACGCGCAGAATTCCGAAATCTCGTTTGCGATTGCGATGTAGTAGAGTTCGTTGTCGATCTCTTTGACATCCCTCAAGGGCGGCTTTGCCTCTGCTGCGACAGGGACAGCCATCAAAGCGGCCAGAGCGACTGTTTTTGCAAATGACATGGGTTTTCCTTTCGTCTTGGAAGATCCAAGACGAAGGAATGCGCGTCTGCTATGCAATAACGCCGTGCGCGCCCAGTGGTGATATGCAAAAACAGCTGTCATCATGGCCGCTGACAGGTCCCCGCAAACGTAAGCTGATCATCAGAAATGGTAAGCTGCTGTGGTTCAGTGTCCGGGCCCACTTTCCAGTTGATGCGCGACGATCCGAAGTTCTGGACACAGAATTTTGTGCCTTCGTGCCGCCCGGCTTCGCGCGCGCCATCCAGCGAAGCCGACACGCCTTTGACAACAATTGTAAAGTCAGCGGGCGAATTCTTTTTATCGACCGCTTTCGCCTTGGTTCGAAACGCCTTGCCATCAAACAGAATGCGATCCTCTGACGGTCTGATCAAACCACAGGCGGACACGCTCGCCAAAGCCAGCACAACAATAAGGGTTCTTGGGGCCTTCATACATTCCCTCTTTGTTTTCTGTTCCGCCGTGTCGCTATCAAAACGCCGCCACCAATGCCATAAGCCCGATCACACACATGCAGGCCCAGCCCAGCACATACAGCACGGACCGCAGACCGCTGTTCGGCTTGCCGATGCCCCTGAGATGCACCACCAGCATGAGCAGACGCGCAACCAAGGCGACCGACGCCAGAAGGTTGACCCAGAATGGGCTGACCCCAAGCAAAATTGCCGCCACAACAACAGTCAGAAACGCCGGAAGCGTTTCGGTTCCGTTCAGATAGGCCCGGTTCAGACGATAGGCTTGATCCCCATAGTCCTGCTCGGGCGTGGCACCTGGTGCCAGACCTTTGCCCTGCTTGGCCAACGCAGAAAACGGGGCCAGAAGCAAAACAACCAATGTGAAAAACACAACGGATGCTAGGGCGTGTGAATATTCAGCTAAGGCTTCCATCGGGTTTACTCCGCTGCCATCGCACCCATGCGACCCGATTTTTGGGCCTTGATGCGGTCCTCGATCTCTTCTCGGAAGTTGCGGATCAGGCCCTGGATCGGCCAGGCGGCGGCGTCGCCCAGGGCGCAGATCGTGTGACCCTCGACCTGCTTGGTCACATCAAACAGCATGTCGATCTCTTCCAACTCGGCCTCGCCGCGCACCAAACGGTCCATCACGCGCATCATCCAGCCGGTGCCTTCGCGGCAGGGCGTGCACTGGCCGCAGCTTTCGTGCTTGTAAAACTTGGACAACCGCCAGATCGCCTTGATGATGTCCGTAGACTTGTCCATCACGATCACAGCCGCTGTTCCAAGACCCGAGCCCAGATCATTGCGCAGATAATCGAAATCCATGATCGCGTCGCGCATGTTCTCACCGCGCACGCAAGGAACCGACGAGCCACCCGGGATCACTGCCAGCAGATTGTCCCAACCGCCGCGAATTCCACCGCAATGGGTCTCGATCAGGTCCTCGAACGAGATCGACATCGCCTCTTCGACGACACAAGGGTTGTTCACATGGCCCGAGATCGCAAACAGCTTGGTGCCCGCGTTGTTCTGACGGCCAAAGCCTGCGAACCAATCGGCACCCCGGCGCAGGATGGTCGGCACAACAGCGATAGATTCCACATTGTTCACCGTGGTCGGGCAACCATAAAGGCCAGCGCCCGCCGGGAACGGAGGTTTCATCCGCGGCATACCCTTCTTGCCCTCAAGGCTTTCGATCAGGGCGGTTTCCTCGCCGCAGATATAGGCCCCTGCCCCGTGATGCAGGAAGATATCGAAATCCCAACCTGAACCGGCGGCGTTCTTGCCCAGCAGGCCCGCATCATAGGCCTCATCAATCGCGGCCTGCAGCGCCTCGCGCTCGCGGATGTATTCGCCGCGCAGGTAGATGTAGCAAGTATGCGCATTCATCGCGAACGACGCGATCAGGCAGCCTTCGATCAGCGTATGCGGGTCATGGCGCATGATCTCGCGGTCTTTACAGGTGCCGGGTTCGGATTCGTCGGCGTTCACCACCAGATAGGACGGACGCCCGTCGCTTTCCTTGGGCATGAACGACCATTTCAGACCGGTCGGAAAGCCAGCGCCGCCGCGACCGCGCAGGCCCGAGTCCTTCATCGTCTGGATGATCCAGTCGCGGCCCTTATCAATCAGGCCAGAAGTGCCGTCCCAATGCCCGCGGGCCTGCGCGCCTTTCAGCGTACGCTCATGCATCCCGTAGATGTTGGTAAAGATCCGGTCCTGATCCTTCAGCATCGCTAGTTACCCTTGGCTATCCTGACGCATGCGCCAGAGTTGAAAAATGTTGATGCCCGCATAGATGAAGCCCGCCAAAGCAGCGAGATCAAACAGCAGAGCGTGCCGGGTCGTCAAACCCAGCGCGGGTCCAATGAACAGGTTCATCGCAAGCCAGATCAGCATGGTCATAGCTATGACCACTCCGATGTGTCGGCCCTTGCGGGCTATGGCTTGTTCGTTGTCCTTGTCCATTTTCCCCCGATGCCCCGGATGGGCATCCGCCTAGTCTTCGTACGTACCGTCTTCCTTGGCACGTTTGGCAAATTCGGTTTCTTCACCCGCAGCAAGCTTGGCCGCCTGCGCAATCCAGCCATCGCGTTCGATACGGCCTTTGAATTTCAACCGCGCATCGACCCAAGCCATCTGTTCGGGTGTCCAGGCTGCGATCTGGTCGTAGTGATAAAAACCCAGTTCGTTCAGCGTCTCTTCCAGCTTGGGACCAACGCCTTTCAACAGCTTCAGGTCATCTGCCTTGCCGTTGCGTGCGGCGGTCAGAGTCTCGGGCTGGTCTTCTTTGACGTCTGCGGGCTTGGCATCGGCTTCTTTCGCAACAGGTTTGGCTTTCGCCTCAGCCGCTTGTTTCACTGCCGGTTTCGGAGCCTCGGGCGCTTTCGGAGGTTTTGCTGCCGCCGACGCACCCGCCTGCTTGCCATCCTTGCCAAGCCACGGCGTCAGGATCGGAACTTCGGTCCCGTCAATTCGCTTGACCGTGTCGCCCAGATCTGTCGCCAACTCAACGCTGGCGTTGTGTTGCGGCTTGCCAGCTTCATACTCGGACAAGCTGCTCAGCCCTTTCAGCGGCTCAGCCGCGTAGCGTCCGTTTTGAGGACCGGGCGTCGGCACCTTACCTGCCGCCAGATCGTCGATGATCTTGCCAAAGCTCTCGGCAGTCAGGTCTTCGTAGTAATCCTTGCCAATCTGCGCCATCGGCGCGTTGGTGCAGGAACCAAGGCATTCGACCTCTTCCCAGCTCAACTTGCCGTCGGCAGAGAGTTCATGCGGCTTGGCTGCGATCTTTTCTTTACAAACGGCAATCAGATCCTCGGCCCCGCAGATCATGCAGGAAGTTGTGCCGCAGACCTGAATATGCGCAACGGACCCAACCGGTTGCAGCTGAAACATGAAGTAGAACGAAGCGACCTCGAGCACGCGGATATAGGCCATGCCCAGCATATCCGCGACGGTTTCAATCGCCGGGCGGCTGAGCCAACCCTGTTGTTCTTGCGCGCGCCACAGCAAAGGGATGACCGCGCTGGCCTGACGCCCCTCGGGATACTTGGTGATCTGCGCTTCGGCCCATTGCTGGTTGGCAGCGGTGAAGGCAAAGCTTTCGGGTTGTTCGGGATGCAGACGGCGGAGCATTAGCGGTCAATCTCTCCAAATACGACGTCCATGGTGCCGATGATGGCGGCGACGTCGGCCAGTTGGTGGCCTTTGGCAACGTGGTCCATGGCTTGCAGGTGAAGGAACCCCGGCGCACGCAGTTTTGCGCGGTAGGGTTTGTTGGAACCATCGGCGACCAGATAGACGCCGAATTCACCCTTGGGGGCTTCGACGGCGGCGTAAACCTCCCCTGCGGGGACGTGGAAACCTTCGGTGTACAGCTTGAAGTGATGGATCAGGCTTTCCATCGAGGTCTTCATGTCCGAGCGTTTCGGCGGGGTGATCTTGCCACGCGCCAGAACGTCGCCCGGGCAGTCGCGGATTTTGGCGATGGCCTGACGGATGATCAGCAGAGACTGGCGCATCTCTTCCATTCGGACGAGGTAGCGATCATAGCAATCGCCGTTCTTGCCGACGGGGATCTGGAACTCAAACTCGTCATAGCATTCATAGGGCTGCGCGCGACGCAGATCCCAGGCCAGACCCGATCCGCGCACCATCACGCCGGAGAAGCCGAATTTCAAAATATCGTCTTCGGTCACGACGCCGATATCGGCGTTACGCTGTTTGAAGATGCGGTTTTCCGTCAACAGGCCGTCGATGTCGTCCAGAACAGCGGGGAATTCGTGGCTCCACGCCTCGATATCGTCCAGAAGTTCGGGCGGCAGGTCTTGATGGACGCCTCCAGGTCGAAAATAGGCGGCGTGCAGTCGGGCACCACAGGCGCGCTCATAGAACACCATCAGCTTTTCACGCTCTTCAAAACCCCAAAGCGGTGGTGTCAGCGCGCCAACGTCCATCGCCTGCGTGGTCACGTTCAGCAGGTGGTTCAGGATACGCCCGATCTCGGAATACAGAACCCGGATCAGCGAACCACGGCGCGGCACTTCGACTCCGGTCAGCTTTTCGATGGCCAAACACCAGGCATGTTCCTGATTCATCGGCGCCACGTAGTCCAAACGGTCGAAATACGGCAGGTTCTGCAGATAGGTCCGGCTTTCCATCAGCTTTTCGGTGCCACGGTGCAGCAAGCCAATATGCGGGTCACAACGCTCGACGATCTCACCGTCGAGTTCGAGCACCAGACGCAGAACCCCGTGCGCCGCAGGGTGTTGCGGGCCGAAGTTGATGTTGAAGTTGCGGATCTTCTGTTCTCCGCTCAGCGCGTCCGTGCTGCCGTCATCGTATCTTGAGCCGTCCATCAACGCCCTCGTTTCTTCTTTGCCTCAGCCCGTACCCGGACTTTTTCAGCCTCAGCCGCTTTCGCCGCGGCCCCTGCAAGCAAGACGCCCAATGCGCCCAATATGATCAGTTCGCCCATCATCACGTCAGCGGCGCTCCATCTCTTGCAGTTTCATGGCCATCATCCACAGCAGGACAATAACAACCGGAGAGATGATACATGCAAACGCCCAGTTCTTGTTGATCCCGAAATGCGGCAGCAGCTTGAGCATCGGTACGACCGTCGCCACCACCAGAACAATCCAGATCAGGAACTCAAACATGATTAGGTCTCCTGTTTTTCATCCCCTGGCAAAATGTAGTTCGCACCTTCCCATGGGGACATGAAATCGAATTGACGGTATTCCTGCACCAACGAGACCGGTTCATAGACCACGCGTTTCTGCGCCTCGTCATAGCGAACCTCGGTATAGCCGGTGGTCGGGAAATCCTTGCGCAGCGGATAGCCGCGGAATCCATAGTCGGTCAGGATGCGCCTCAGATCCGGGTGACCCGTGAACAGGATGCCGAACATGTCGAACACTTCACGCTCGAACCAGTTGGCCGAGGGGTGAACATCGACGATCGAGGGCACCATGTCCTCTTCGCGGATCGACACCCGCAGGCGGATGCGCTGGTTCTGGTACATCGACAGGAAGTGATAAACCACATCGAACCGCTTGGCCCGTTCGGGATAGTCTACACCGGTGATGTCGACCAAAGTCGAGAACTGACAGTTGCGGTCGGATTTCAGGAATTCAATGAATTCCACAAGGTTCGACGGCGCAACATCCACGTTCAACTCATCATGGGTCACATCCCAGGACAGAACGCAATCGGCCCGCTTCAGTTCCAGCTGTGCGCCGAGTTCTTTGAGTGCTTCGCTCATCAGCTCTCTCCTCAGCGGACGATGGTGCCGGTACGGCGGATTTTACGTTGCAGCTGCATCAGGCCATACAGCAGCGCCTCAGCGGTCGGAGGGCAGCCGGGCACATAGATGTCTACGGGTACAACACGATCGCAGCCGCGTACGACCGAATAGGAATAGTGGTAATAGCCGCCACCGTTGGCGCAGGATCCCATCGAGATCACGTAACGTGGTTCGGGCATCTGGTCGTAGACCTTGCGCAGCGCCGGAGCCATCTTGTTGGTCAGCGTCCCTGCCACGATCATCACATCCGACTGACGTGGAGAGGCGCGCGGCGCGATGCCAAACCGTTCCGCATCATAACGTGGCATCGAGGTGTGCATCATCTCGACCGCGCAGCAGGCCAGACCAAAGGTCATCCAGTGCAACGAACCGGTCCGGGCCCAGTTGATAATGTCCTCGGTCGAGGTCAGCAGGAACCCTTTGTCCTGCAGCTCGGCATTCAGGGCCTGGGTCGCGACTTCTTTGTCGACGCCGGCAGTGTTTGCACCCGTCATCACTCCCATTCCAAGGCCCCCTTCTTCCATTCATAGGCAAAGCCGATGGTCAGAACGCCCAGGAACACCATCATCGACCAGAACCCTACATCGCTGATATCCTTGAAGCCGACGGCCCAGGGAAACAGAAAGGCGATTTCCAGATCGAAGATGATAAAGAGAATCGATACCAGATAGAACCGGACGTCGAATTTCATCCGCGCATCGTCGAAGGCATTGAAACCACATTCATATGCGCTGACCTTTTCAGGGTCGGGATTGCGGACGGCCAGAACCACAGCAGCCAGAATCAGGACGATCCCAAGGCCCACCGCAACGGCCAGAAACACCAGAATCGGGAGGTACTCCCGCAGCAGGTCTTCCACGAATAGCTCCTTTCCTGCGCACGCCCCAAAACGGGTGCGCCGTCAATTGGCGTGTTGACTGGACATTCTCTATCCGCGCGGGGTCAGAGGGTCAACCGAACACAGCCCCCTTCGCCATCAAACCTTCGCTTGACAGCGCGGCATAGAACCGCAGCGGGGTTTCTTGCCAGGGCCTAGCGGATCTTTGTTAAACCTACTTATTCCATGCAGGTTTACGTTTTTCGAAAAACGCCGCAATGCCTTCGCGCGCCTCTTTCGTTTCCCAGCGTTCGACCAGTTCCCCAATGGTCTGATCGATCACGGCATCGTCAATGAGCGGACCCAAGGTTCTGATCAGCGCCTTGGCAGAGGTGACCGCGCCGGGCGCGCAAGTCAAATAGGGGCGAATTTCATCTTCTATTGCATCTGAAAGCCGGTCTGCTGACACCGTCTTTGCCAGCAATCCCAGATCAACAGCCTCTGCAGCATCGAACAATCGTGCGGACATAAACACCCTGCGCGCACGAGCTTCGCCCATGCGGGCAATGACATAGGGCCCGATTGTTGCGGGGATCAGCCCTAGCCTTGTCTCGGTCAAACCCATTTTCAGACTGTCGATGCCAATTGCTACATCGCACACCGCGGCCATGCCCACACCGCCTCCGAAGGCATTGCCTTGCAGCGCCCCGATCAAAGGCTTGGGCATTGTGTTCAAAGCCTGCAACATCTCGGCCAGCTTGCGCGCTTCCACAAACCGCGTCTCTTCATCAGCAGCCATCTGGTCCTGCATCCACCCCAGATCACCGCCAGCACAAAACGTCTTTCCGGCCGCAGCCAGAACGACCACTCTGACAGCATCATCACTACCCAGTTGTGATGCAGCCTCGGTCAGTTCAGTGATCATTCGCCCTGACAAGGCGTTATGTTTGTCCGCCCTGTTCAGAGTGAGAATGGCAACACCACGCGCATCTGTCGAAATCGTTATGGTTTCAAACATGTCAGCCCCTTAGTGCCTTTGCCATCCGTGCAGCTTCTTCAACCACATCAAGGTCCAGCCCGGTCTCATATCCCAATCGCTGCAAATGCCCGGCGACGGCTTCGGTGGCTACGTTCCCTTCAGCCCCCGGCGCATAGGGGCAACCGCCCAATCCGCCCGCGGCTGCGTCGAACACGCGCACACCCAGCGCGAGAGCCGCATCAATATTGTCAATCGCGCGACCATTGGTGTCGTGGAAATGCCCCGCCAGCCGCGTCACGGGAACCCTTTCGCGCACCGCCAGAAGCATATGCGCGATTTTGTCCGGCGTCCCCTGCCCGATCGTATCACCCAACGAGATCTCGTAGCAGCCCAGCGCAAACAACCGATCCGCAACTTCGGCCACTTGCTCGGGCGGGGTCGGGCCATCGTAAGGGCAATCCGTCACGCATGAGACATAGCCCCGCACCGGCAGGTCGATATGACGTGCCGCTTCCAGGATCGGAATGAACCGCTCAATCGACTCTTCGATTGACGCATTGACATTGGCTTTTGAGAACCCTTCCGAGGCTGATGCAAACACCGCAATCTCGTCTGCCTTGGCGGCCAGCGAATCCTCATACCCGCGCATATTGGGCGTCAGGGCCGCATAGCGGACCCCATCTGCGCGGGCAATCCCGGCCAGCACCTGCGCCGATCCCGCCATCTGCGGCACCCATTTGGGGGACACAAAGCTTGCTACTTCGATCCGGCGAAACCCGGCACAGCTGAGACAGTCGATCAGTGCTACCTTGTCAGCAACTGGTATCTCACGCTTTTCATTCTGCAGCCCATCGCGCGGCCCAACCTCATAAATTTCGACCTGATCGCCCATGTCTGTGCCCCTTCCAGCTGCATTTTGTTCTCAAAACGAATGATTCGACCGTGCCACGTGTCGCGACCCGGGTACAGATCACTCTTCCTCCAACCGCACCAAAGCTGCCCCGGCTTCGACCTGAGCGCCATCTTCGACCAGCACCTCGGCCACCACGCCATCGCGTGCAGCCAGCAGGGAATGCTCCATCTTCATCGCTTCAAGAATGGCCAATCGGTCACCCTCCTGCACGGCCTGACCTGCTGTCGCAAAGACCGCTTTGACCAGACCCGGCATTGGGGCCTCGATCACGTTGGTATCGCCCGTGGCACTGGTGTCCCGATCCAGCGGATCGATCAGGTCGAAGCTGCGTCCATAGTCCGCAAACACGGTCAGGGTCGATCCGCTGACTGAAACTTCGGGCATCGGCGCCCCATTCAGTGCCCAGCGACCCGAGGTCCGCTCGGCCAAGACACGATCCTCTCCGATCTGCCAAAACTGGCGATCTGACCCGTCGACTTGCACATCCAGATCCAAGATTTCACCCCCAGCAGACAGTTGTACAGCACGATGCAACGGAGCCCATAGCGAAAACCCGGCTTCAGGTGCGACGTCCACAAGGTCCAAAGCCGTCATCGCGGCTGCAACGCTTGCCACGACCGAAGGTTCTGGTTCCTGCACCAATGCCTCAAGGTCACGTCCGATCAATCCCGTATCCACATCCCCCGAGGAGAACCCCGCGTGGCGCGTCAACGCGCCCAGGAAAGCCAGGTTTGTTACGGTGCCTGCCACTTCGGTTTTCTGAAGCACGCGGTGCAACGTCTCAAGTGCAACAGAGCGAGTCGGCCCATGTACCACCACCTTGGCAATCATCGGGTCGTACCAGGGGCTGATCGTATCCCCGGCCCGCACGCCACTGTCGGCACGGCAATTGACCGGGAAATCCAGATGGGTCAGCGTACCCGTCGCGGGCAGGAACCCTTTCGGAACGTCCTCTGCATAAAGCCGTGCCTCGAACGCATGGCCTTGAATAAACAGATCTTCCTGCTGCTTCGGCAAGCGTTCACCCGCCGCGACACGCAATTGCCATTCGACAAGATCGACCCCTGTGATCGCCTCGGTCACTGGGTGTTCCACCTGCAAGCGCGTGTTCATTTCCATGAACCAGAACCTGTCCGGGCGCAGCCCGTCCGAGGCATCCACAATGAACTCAACGGTGCCCGCGCCCTTGTAGCAAATTGCTTCAGCTGCGCGCACGCCCGCCTGCCCCATAGATTCCCGCATTTCACCCGTCATGCCAGGGGCCGGAGCCTCTTCGATCACCTTCTGATGTCGGCGTTGCAGAGAGCAATCGCGTTCAAACAGATGCACAGCATGGGTGCCGTCGCCAAAGACCTGCACCTCGATATGGCGCGGCTTGGCGACGAATTTCTCGACCAATACTGCATCGTTGCCAAACGCGGTCTTGGCCTCGCCTCGTGCGCTGTCCAGCGCGGCGGTGAAATCCTCGGGCCGTTCGACCAGCCGCATCCCCTTACCGCCACCGCCTGCAACGGCTTTGATCAGAACCGGATAGCCGATGGTATCCGCCGCGCCAGCCAAATGCTCAGGGTCCTGATTGTCACCGTGATAGCCAGGGACCACCGGAACACCGGCTTGCTCCATCAGAACCTTGGCGGCATCCTTGAGGCCCATCTTGCGGATCGCGTCCGCCGAGGGGCCAATGAAGGACAGACCCGCCGCCTCAACCGCATCCACAAAATCGGGGTTTTCGGACAGAAAGCCATAGCCGGGATGGATCGCCTGCGCGCCGGTCTCCAGCGCCGCCTGAATGATCACGTCGCCCTTCAGATAACTCTCCGCCGGGGCCGCACCGCCGATATGCACGGCCTCATCCGCCATCTGCACATGCTTGGCCGAGGCATCCGCGTCCGAATACACAGCAACGCAGGACACACCCATCTTTTGGGCCGTTTCCATCACCCGGCAGGCAATCTCGCCCCGGTTGGCAATCAGGATTTTATTGAACATTGTCTACTCCTCAACCGCCAGATCTTCGACGAGGTGGAACCGTTCACAGAGCAATTCCATCTTGGCATCAAACCCGCCATTGCGCTCGAAATACCGGCGGTGGTTTTCGCGCCAGTCTTCCAGGGTCTCATTCTCGCCTTCGGCCAACGCAAAGTCTTCGGCCACGTCGCAATATCGACAGATCGACACTTCAACCGTTTCGATCACCAATGCCGGGTGATCATCCCATTCCAAAGCGATATCCCGCCGCCCTACTACCGGCGTCGCAGAACTGCCTTCAGGGTAGTCGCGTAAAGCACCGCAAGTCGCCGTTTTCCGACCTGTTCGCACGAGACGCAACAGCTCAGAGCTCAATGAAGCATTGTCGCCAAATTTGAAGGTCTGCGCGCCCGGATAGCGCGCCATTACATCATTCAAAGAAACGCTCATCTTACATCCTGAACACGCCGAAACGTGTCTCCTCAATGGGTGCGTTCAGCGCAGCACTCAGCGACAGGGCCAGCACGTCGCGGCTTTTGCGCGGGTCGATGATGCCGTCATCCCATAGGCGGGCCGAAGCAAAGAGCGGGTGGGACTGCTCCTCAAACATCTCCAACGTCGGCCGTTTGAATTCGGCCTCTTCCTCGGCGGACCAAGTGCCACCCTGCCGTTCGATCCCGTCGCGTTTGACAGTGGCCAGTACGCCCGCCGCCTGCTCACCGCCCATCACGGAAATCCGCGAATTCGGCCATGTCCACAGGAATCGAGGCTGATAGGCGCGTCCGGCCATACCGTAGTTTCCAGCCCCGAACGAGCCCCCCACCAGCATCGTAACTTTTGGCACCGAGGTCGTTGCTACCGCCGTCACCAACTTGGCCCCGTGCCGTGCGATACCTTCGTTTTCGTATTTCCGACCGACCATGAAGCCGGTGATGTTCTGCAGGAACACCAGCGGGATTTTGCGCTGCGAACACAGTTCCACGAAATGTGCACCCTTCTGGGCGGCCTCGGAAAACAGCACACCATTGTTGGCGATGATCCCGACGGGGCAGCCTTTCACATGGGCGAACCCGGTTACCAGCGTCTCGCCGAACCGAGGTTTGAATTCATCAAAGCGCGAGCCATCAACCAGACGCGCGATCACCTCGCGGATGTCATAGGGCGTGCGCAGGTCAGCGGGGACCACGCCGAGGATTTCCTCGGGGTCGTAGGTCGGGTCTTCAGGGCTGGCCCAATCCACGGTCTGCAGTCTGCTCAGGTTCAGCGACCCAACCGCGCGGCGGGCCAGAGCCAACGCATGCGCGTCGTCTTCGGCCAGATAATCCGCCACACCGGACAGGCGGGTGTGCACGTCTCCGCCGCCCAGATCTTCGGCGCTGACAACCTCGCCCGTTGCGGCCTTGACCAAAGGCGGCCCGGCCAGAAAAATCGTGCCCTGCTCTTTCACGATGATCGTCACATCGGACATCGCAGGCACATAAGCGCCACCCGCCGTGCACGACCCCATCACCACAGCGATCTGCGCAATCCCCTTCGCGCTCATCCGCGCCTGATTGTAGAAGATACGGCCAAAATGGTCGCGGTCTGGGAAAACCTCATCCTGATTGGGCAGGTTCGCGCCGCCGCTATCGACCAGATAGATGCAGGGCAGATGGTTTTCCTCGGCAATCTCCTGCGCGCGCAGGTGTTTCTTGACGGTCATTGGGTAATAGGTGCCGCCCTTCACGGTGGCGTCGTTGCACACCACCATGACCTCGCGCCCTTGCACCCGGCCAATGCCCGCGATCACCCCGGCACAAGGCGCGGCATCGCCATACATTCCATGCGCCGCCGTCGCCCCGATTTCCAGAAACGGAGACCCCGCATCCAGCAGGTTCGCCACCCGGCGTCTGGGGAGCATCTTGCCACGGGATTCATGCCGTGCCCGGGATTTCTCGCCACCGCCCATGCGGGCTGCTTCAGCGGCAGCAGAGATTTGGGCCAGTGCGTCCAGATGGGCTGCGCGGTTTGCTTTGTAGCCCTCGGAGGCGGGCACGGCTTTGGATGTGAGTTTCATGCATTAGCCTCCAAAAGTAATTCAATTTCAGAAAGTTGCCGCACCCACCAACTTGCAGCTTCGGACAAAAGTTCATCAAAAGACCAACCCGCAAACGGTCCCGTCGGCATTAGTATCGCTTTCATTGTTCTACCTTCCAAACCTTTGAATAGCGCAGCCGAAAACTGCTTTGATTCTTCTGATGCGTACGGCCCGGCTGGCAAAGTTCTCCACTTGAGTTCCACCTCGTTGTCTGGAGACCAATTAGGCGCGTACTCTTTCAGAATTAGGTTTCTCTCTTTCTCGATGAACTCGGCAAAAATGAGATCTCGACCTTCGCCCTTCTTCCACCGTTGAAATCGTCTTTCGACTTCGGCCCTAATTTCGGGAAATTTATTGCAATCCACTTTATGTAATACGTGACCAACAACTCGCAGCAGAGTTACCGCTGAAATGTACATCACTCTGGACTCGCCACCCGGCTGAATTGGGCCGTAAGCCCATTTGTAAATTGCGCTAGATGCATCATCCAGCGCTTCTTGCGATTTCAAACGTCGCGTGCCCTCGCCAAAGGTCACCCAAGTCATGCTTGTACCTCCGCCGTTGCCCGCGCCTTCAATTCCTTCCGGATCACCTTCCCGGTCACCGTCATCGGCAGTTCCTCCAGAAACGCCACCTCACGCGGGTAAGAATACTGCGCCAGACGGTCCTTGACCCAGTCCTGCAACTCCTGCCCCGAGGCCTCGGCCCCCGGTTTCAGCACCACATAGGCCTTTACAATCTCGGTCCGCATCGGGTCGGGTTTGCCGACCACGCCCACCGTCGCCACGGCCGGGTGGGTCAGCAAGCAATCCTCGATCTCGGCCGGGCCGATGCGGTATCCGGCCGAGGTGATCACGTCGTCATCGCGGCCAACGAAGCGCAAGTACTCATCCTCCCACACGCCTCGGTCGCCGGTGATCAACCAATCGCCCCGGAACTTCTCAGCCGTCGCCTCAGGTCGGTTCCAGTATTCCAGCAGCATCGCGGCTGAACCGCGCCGGATGGCCACGTCGCCTTCCTCGGTCGTCGGGTTGCCGTCATCGTCGATCACCGCAATCTCATGCCCCGGCACCGGCTTGCCGATGCAACCGGGCTGAACGGGAAAGTCCTCGGCACAGGATGACACGACCATGTTGCATTCGGTTTGGCCGTAAAACTCGTTTATGGTCAGGCCAAACGCTTTTTGCCCCCAGGCCAGCATCTCGGCGCCCAAGGGCTCTCCGCCAGAGGCGACCGAACGCAGGCCGGGAATCCCCTGATCGGCTGCTTTCAGCATCCGCAACGCCGTGGGTGGGAAGAACACGTTGCGCGCCCCGCCGCGCGCGACAATATCGGCGCAGGCTTCGGGCGTGAATTTCTCAAGCCGCGCCGCGACCACGGGAATACCAAGCGCCAGGCCCGGCATCAGCACATCGAACAAACCACCGATCCACGCCCAATCCGCCGGCGTCCAAAGGCAATCGCCCGAACGCAGATGATTATGGCTGATCGAAACACCGGGCAGATGCCCCGTCAGCACCCGATGCCCGTGCAGCGCGCCCTTGGGGCTGCCGGTGGTGCCCGAGGTATAGATCAGCACCGCAGGGTCCTCGGGGCCAGTGTCGGCGAATGGAATAGGCGCGCCAGCCTCAGCTATTTCCGATGCAATCAGAGCCTCAACCAGATCGCCCAGAAGCGCAGCCCCTGCTGCATCGGTCAGCACAATCTTGGCACCCGCATCACCGACCCGCGACCGCAGGGCATCCTGTTTGAAAAGTTTGAACAGAGGGACAGAGATCGCTCCGATCTTCCAGATCGCCAGATGCGCCGCGGCGCACCAGGGGGACTGACTTAGCAGCACACCGACACAGTCTCCGGGTTGCACACGGCGCAACAGTGCGCGGGCAAGATCGTCCGTCATCTGGGTCAGCTGACCATAGGTGATATTGCGCGCATCCGAACCGGTCAGATCAATCAGCGCCACCTGATTGTCGGGACGGCGCAGGCATTGCCGCGCCATGTTCAATCGCTCAGGTAAGTCCCAGCCACCCTCTGGGTGCAATCCCGGTATGCGTTCAGTGCTTAACACCTTAATTTCCTGTTATATTTCCGATGCTTAGCAGGTCTTTATCCAGCCTCGCAGTCACCGAAATTTGATGCAGATCAGAGCGAGACGGACACCGCTCTGCGACTTCGGACCCATCAACAGAACCAAAGGCAACAATATGACTAAGAAACTCGCCGCATTGACCCTGTCCACCGCGCTGCTGGCGATGGCCGCCCCTGCGTTTGCCCAATCGCAAGGCGATTGGACCGTTGGCGTTGGTTTGGGCTATCTGGACCCGAAATCCGACAACGGCACGATCGCAGGTGCGCCTGCCACGATCGACGCAGATACGCGCCCGATCTTCACCGCTGAATACTTCATCCGTGACAACCTGGGCATCGAGCTGCTGGCCGCGACGCCGTTCAAACACACCATCGCCCTGGGCGGTGTTGATGCGGCCACGGTAAAGCACCTTCCGCCCACCCTTTCGGTGAACTATCACTTCCCGACCAACAGCGCTTGGAAACCCTATGTGGGTGCCGGTTTGAACTACACCATCTTCTTTGACGAACAAACCGCTCTGGGCGATCTCAAGGTCGATGACTCCTTCGGTGTCTCGCTGCAGGCCGGTCTGGATTACATGGTCAGCGACAACGGCGCAGTCCGCCTGAACGTACGCTGGTTCGACATCGACTCGGACGTGTCGCTGAACGGCACCAATATCGGCACCGCAGAAATCGATCCGTTCCTGGTCGGCGTTTCCTACGTCCATAAGTTCTGATCCCATCTTCAAAGCGCCCCGCGGTTCCCTCGTCTGCGGGGCGTTTTTTTCCTCAGAGCATTTTGCTCATCATTTCACGACCAATCAGCATCCGGCGAATCTCGCTGGTGCCGGCACCAATTTCCATCAGCTTGGCATCCCGGAAAATCCGGCTGACTGGTGAATCCGACAGGAACCCCGCCCCGCCCAGCGCCTGAACAGCCTGATGCGCCTGCACCATCGCCTGTTCTGATGCATAGAGGCAGCAGGCTGCCGCATCCTGCCGGGTCACATCACCCCGATCGCACGCCTTGGCGACCTCATAGACATAAGCCCGCGCCGAATTCATTGCGGTGTACATGTCGGCGATCTTGCCTTGCATCAATTGGAAGCTGCCGATGGGTTTACCGAACTGTTTTCGCTCGGCCAAATAGGGCATCACCTCATCCAGACAGGCCGCCATGATGCCGGTGCCGATCCCGGCCAGAACGACACGTTCATAGTCCAGCCCCGACATGAGCACGGCAACGCCCTTGCCTTCTTCACCCAGCACATTCTCGAATGGCACTTCGACATCTTCGAAGATCAGTTCAGCTGTATTCGATCCGCGCATCCCCAACTTGTCGAAATGGGGTGAGGTCGAAAACCCGTTCATCTCTTTTTCGATCAGAAAGGCCGTGATGCCCTTGGACCCGGCATCGGGGTCAGTCTTGGCGTAGACGACCAGAGTATCCGCGTCCGGCCCGTTGGTGATCCAGTATTTATTGCCATTCAGGCGGTAGTGATCGTTCCGCTTTTCAGCACGCAGCTTCATCGACACAACGTCCGATCCGGCCGACGGTTCCGACATGGCCAGCGCGCCGACATGCTCGCCCGAGATCAGACGCGGCAGGTATTTCTGCTTCTGCTCATCGGTGCCGTTCAGCTTGATCTGGTTCACGCACAGGTTCGAATGCGCCCCGTATGACAGAGATACCGACGCCGACGCACGCGCGACTTCTTCGACCGCGATCGTATGCGCCAGATAGGACATCTCAGCACCGCCATATTCTTCGGGCACGGTGACACCCAAAAGGCCAAGCTCTCCCATCTCTTTCCATAGCTCGTTCGGAAAGGCATTTGTTGAGTCGATTTCAGCCGCCATCGGCTTAACCCGTTCCTGCGCCCAGCGATGCACCATCTCACGCAGGGCATTCACATCCTCACCCAGATCGAACTTCATCGTGGCCATGAACATCTGCGTCCTCCCTCCGCGTTAATGAACAAGTGTTCAATAAATAAGTATCAGCGAATCCCTGCCCGGTCAATCTTTGTGAAACACCGCAAATGCAAAACGCCGCCCAAACGGGGGCGGCGTTGCAAAAGATTGAGCGTACGCCGCAGGCGCACTCTGCTGAGTTATGATTGGTAAACCGCTCCTACTTCAGTGCGGATGATGCGGGCAATCAGTTGGCAGTCCTCAATCGAAAAGGTCAGTGGCACGCGCATATCCATGACACCAGCCAGAACACGATCACTTTCAGGCATACGCTCACTGTCGAAATACCGCCAGCTGTCATAACGCGACGTAAACCCGGACGGCTCTGCTCCTCCGAACCATTTCAGCTCGACACCACGCGCCGCGCAACGGCTGAGGACGTCGGCAATCCGCTCAGGCGACCAACCCAGCAGCAAGAACTGGATCGAAGACCCGACATAGGTTTCCTCCTTGGGCCGCTCAACAATGGTCAGGCCCGGAGTGCCGCGCAACCCGGCCTCAAGCGCGCGATAGCGCTCGTTCCATCGTTCCACCTGCCGGTCCAGATCCCGCAATTGCGGGCGCAGGATCGCCGCGCGTAGATTATCCATCCTGCCAGACACGTTGGGCGTCGTATACTTGATCCGATCGAAAACCTCGGGTCTTGGTGCGGCCAGATGGCGTTCATACAGCATGTAAGACCCCGACAGCATGGTGGCCTTGGCCGCCAGCTCCTCATCATCGGTGACCAGCAAACCGCCTTCGCCCGAGTTGACATGCTTGTAGGTCTGGCAAGAAAAACACCCGATCGCGCCCTGCCGCCCCGACAACTGACCGCGCCAGGTCGCACCCATCGTATGCGCGCAATCTTCAATCACGATTACCCCGGCGGCGTCACACATCTGCATCAGCCGGTCCATGTCACACAGATGCCCGCGCATATGGCTGAGCATCAGCACGCGCGCCTGATCCAGCTTGCGCTCAAGGTCATCCAAATCGATAGTCAGGTTTTCCGTAACACCCACAAAGATGGCCCGCCCCCCGACCGAGGCAATCGACCCCGGTACCGGCGCCAGTGTGAAGGCGTTTGTCAGAACCGGATCACCGGGCTGAACGCCGACCGCGCGCAAGGCCGTGGCCAGTGCATATCCGCCAGAAGACACAGCCAAACAGTATTTTGCCCCCATCTGAGCAGCGAATTCCTGCTCTAGCAGGGCCGTTTCCCCCAATTCGCCTGGGGCCACGTTGTATCGATGCAAACGCCCATGACGCAGAACGACCAAAGCCGCCTCAATCGCATCTTCGGGAAGGGGCTCCTGCTGCGTGAAATTGCCAGAGAATTTTTCGGTCATGGTCTAGTTCTTAGGCTCCGACTGGATCCGGTCAAGGTTTCAGGCTGCCGCACCTATCAGATCGGGCACGAGGCCGGGCAAATCGTCAAAATGGTGCAGCAGGGCTTCTGGCTCCAGTGCCGCCATATCATCCCCCGATGGACCAAAGGTCACCAGAACCGAAGGCACCCCCGCTGCTTTGGCGGTATTGCGGTCGGTATCCGAGTCACCGATCAGCACGCACCGATCAGGATCACCCCCGGCGCGTCGCGCAGCTTCGCGCAGCGGTGCCGGATCAGGCTTGCGCACCGGCAGCGTATCGGCCCCGACCAACGAGGCAAAGCGGTCTCGTACCCCCATGCGGGTCAGCAACAATTCGGCCAGATGTTCCGGTTTGTTGGTGCAAATGCCCACACCGTAACCTGCACTGCACAGCATTTCGACCGCCTGCAAAGCGCCGGGATAGAAACTGGTGTGGGTGTCGATATCCTGCGCATAGGCCTCTAGCAGAACTGGATAATAGGCGTGGACGGTGTCCTCATCATAGGCCCCAACGCGCTTTAGCCCCTGGGTCAACATCATACGCCCGCCACGCAGTGCTATACCGGAATCTGGCCCGTGGACCAGCACATCGCCATGCCCCATTTCGCGAAAACAATGGTTCGCCGCGGCCAGCAAATCGCCCGATGTATCCGCCAAAGTGCCGTCCAGATCGAAAATGACTGTACGCATTTAGCCTCCTTGTTCGGCAGGTTTTCGCCGTGTCCTGTTTCAATCGGCAATCTTGTTTGATGGCCGAACGACTTGCGCCTTTGCCCTCAGCGGATAAAACGGTCCGCAACAAAACACAAAGAGAAAACGATTTCATGAGCACTGCCCTTGTCATCCTCGCCGCCGGAAAAGGCACCAGGATGAATTCGGATCTTCCCAAAGTCCTTCATCCCATCGCGCAAGTTCCGATGCTTGTCCACGCGATGCGCGCCGGGTCTGTCCTGTCGCCTGAGCGGACGGTGATTGTCACGGGCCATAGGTCCGAAGCTGTGGCAGAGGCTGCGAAGGCAGAGGATGATACCGCTCAGATCGCGGTTCAGGAAGAACAGCTTGGCACCGCGCATGCCGTCGCGCAGGCACGTGAGGCCTTGGCAGGGTTCCGTGGCGACGTCATCGTTCTGTACGGCGACACGCCCTTCATCGACCCGTCGACTCTGGAACGTATGATTGAGGCACGCGAATCCTTTGATCTGGTCATGCTGGGCTTTGACATTGCCGAAGTTCAGCCCCGGTACGGGCGGCTGATCATGGACGGTGACCGGCTGGTCGAGATCGTCGAATACAAGGACGCCACTGAAGAACAGCGCGCCATCCGCTTTACCAACAGCGGTTTGCTGGCCTGCGATGCCGACTTGCTGTTCGACCTGATCGATCAGGTCAGCAACGAAAACGCATCAGGCGAGTATTATCTGACCGAACTGGCTGCTTTGGCAAATTCACGTGAACTGAATGCCACCGCGATCAAGTGCGACGAGGCGGAAACCCTCGGTGTGGATTCGCGCGCAGATTTGGCCGCTGCGGATGCAGAGTATCAAGCCCGCGCGCGCACAGCTCTGCTGCAACAAGGTATTACATTGATGGCCCCGGAAACGGTGTATCTGGCGGCCGACACAGTGATCGGACGGGACACGGTCATCGAACCCAATGTGGTGTTCGGGCCCGGCGTCACGGTTGAAAGCGGCGCGACGATCCGAGCGTTTTCCCATCTGGAAGGTTGCCATGTAAGCCGTGGTGCCATCATAGGGCCCTACGCCCGACTACGCCCCGGCGCCGAACTTGCGGAAAACACGCGGGTCGGGAACTTCGTCGAGATCAAGAATGCCGAAATCGCCGAAGGCGCGAAGGTCAATCACCTCAGCTATATCGGCGATGCATCGGTCGGTGCCGCAACAAACATTGGCGCGGGGACGATCACCTGTAACTATGACGGCGTGATGAAGCACAAGACCACCATTGGTGAGAACGTCTTTATCGGGTCGAACACCATGCTCGTAGCCCCGGTCACTGTGGGTGATCGCGCGATGACCGCGACGGGCACCGTCGTGACCAAGAATGTGGACCCTGACGCGTTGGCTGTTGCCCGCGCCAAGCAGGAAAACAAACCCGGATACGCGCGCAAATTGTTTGATATGTTAAAGGCGAAGAAGGCTCGCCGCGATAAAAAGGCCTGAGAATATGTGTGGAATAGTAGGTGTTCTGGGGCAGCATGAAGCGGCCCCTATTCTGGTAGAGGCCTTGAAACGGCTGGAATATCGCGGCTATGACAGCGCCGGGATTGCAACCGTCAACGACGGCGCATTGGGCCGACGGCGCGCGGTCGGAAAGCTGGTCAATCTCAGCGACCTTCTGGTGCATGACCCGCTGCCCGGAAAATCAGGTATTGGCCACACTCGTTGGGCCACCCACGGCGCGCCTTCGGTCAACAACGCGCATCCGCATAAGGCCGGCCCCGTGGCTGTGGTACATAACGGCATCGTCGAAAATTATCGCGACCTGCGGGCCGAACTTGCCGAACATGGCGTCGATTTCCAGACCGAGACGGATACCGAAACCGTCGCCCTGATGACGGAACACCACCTGAATTCGGGCCTGTCCCCGGTTGAAGCTGCATTCAAAACGATCGATCAGCTGGAAGGCGCCTTTGCGCTGGCGTTTTTGTTTGACGGTGAGGACGACCTGATCGTGGCTGCTCGTAAGGGGTCACCTCTGGCCATCGGCCACGGGGACGGTGAGATGTATGTCGGTTCCGATGCCATCGCGCTGGCTCCACTGACCAATCAGATCACGTATCTTGAGGAAGGCGACCGCGCGGTTCTGACCCGCACGTCTTTGGAGATCCGTAATGAGGCAGGTGAGCTTGCCAACCGTGAAAAGCGCCAGATCAAGCTGGATCATGCACGCGCCGACAAGGGCGAGCACAAACACTTCATGGCCAAGGAAATCGCCGAGCAGCCCGTCGTCGTGGCCGAGGCAATCCGGTCCTACCTGCCCACGGGCGTTGACCGTGTCGTGTTGCCCGATACAGATCTGGACTTCAGCAAGCTGGACCGCCTGACCATGGTGGCCTGCGGCACCGCGTTCTACGCTTGCCTGACCGCAAAATACTGGTTCGAACAGCTGGCCAAGATGCCCGTTGAAGTCGATATCGCCAGCGAGTTCCGCTATCGCGAACCTCCGATCACCGACCGTACTCTGGCGCTGTTTGTCAGCCAGTCGGGGGAAACTGCCGACACGCTGGCCGCGCTGCGCTATTGTGAAGGCAAGGCTGACAAGATCGTTTCAGTCGTCAATGTCCCCGAAAGCTCGATTGCACGGGAAAGCGATATCGCTCTGCCGATTCATGCCGGTGTCGAAATCGGCGTCGCCTCGACCAAGGCGTTTACCTGCCAGCTCAGCGTGCTGTTGATGCTTGCCCTGAAGGCAGCCGCCGACCGGGGCACACTGACGGCTGAGGAAATCGCTGATCACGCCGCCGCCTTGCGCGGGTTGCCGACTGTATTAAATGCGGCTTTGGATCAGAACCGTGCGATCCGTAAGGCGGCCCAACGACTGTCCGAAGCACGCGACGTTCTGTTTCTGGGCCGCGGCCTGATGTTTCCGCTGGCAATGGAAGGCGCGCTGAAGCTCAAGGAAATCAGCTATATCCACGCGGAAGGCTATGCATCGGGCGAGCTGAAACATGGCCCCATCGCCCTGATCGACAAGCATATGCCCGTGGTTGTCATGGCCCCACGTGATACCGTGTTCGACAAGACCGTATCAAACATGCAGGAAGTGATGGCGCGCAAGGGCAAGGTGATCCTCGTGTCGGATGATGATGGCATTGACGAAGCCGGTGATGGCGTTTGGAGCACCATCCGAATGCCACATGTTCACACCAGCCTTGCGCCAATCCTTTATTCCGTTCCCGCGCAACTGCTGGCCTATCACACGGCCGTTGCCAAAGGCACGGATGTGGATCAGCCGCGCAACCTGGCCAAGTCGGTCACTGTGGAATGACCTGGCCTGCCCCTGTCACGCTTGTCGGAGATCACGTCCGGCTGGAACCACTGGATATCGCGCATGCCGAAGACTTGAAAGTCGCGGCGGCGGATCTGGGACAACTATGGTACACCTCCATTCCAACAGCTGAGGGGATGAAAGCCGAGATCACACGCCGCATGGGGTTGCACGATATGCAGCCCTTTACGCTAATGACTCCAGATAGCACCCCGGTTGGAATGACCACTTTCATGCACACTGATGAGGTCAACAGGCGTGTCGAAATCGGGTCGACCTGGATCGGACGAGCTGTCCAGCGCACACCGCTGAACACTGAAGCGAAATTATTGATGCTGCGTCATGCGTTTGAAGATCTGCGCTGCAATGCGGTCGAATTCCGGACCCATCGGATGAACTCCCAGTCGCGACGGGCCATCGAACGGCTCGGCGCGCAGCTTGATGGCATCCTTCGGGCCCATATGTTGATGCCCAACGGCACTGTGCGCGACACGGCGGTCTATTCGATCATTGCACCGGAATGGCCCACAGTGCGCGCGCATCTGCTCCACAAGCTGAACCGATGACACTGGACGAGGCGCTGTCCGCGCTACAGGCCCAAGCCGACCCCGAACGCGCCCAGCAGATGGCGGCCTATCATAAGGTCGCCCGCCCCTATCTCGGTGTAGGGAACCCGGTGCTCAACGACTTGACCAAAGCGTGGCGGCAAGAGTTGGACGTTCCCACTCGTGTCGCACTGGCGGATGCCCTTTGGCAGACCAATATCCACGAAGGCCGTCTTAGTGCCGCCAAACTCCTCACCCAAGCGCGAATCCGGCCCGACGACGCAGTCTGGGCGCTGCTCCAAAGCTGGTTACCTGATTTCGATGCCTGGGCGGTTGCTGATCATGCCTGCATTGCCATGCAAAAGCGGCTTTCAGCCGACCCTGAACGGCTTGACGAAGTTGAGCAGTGGACCCGGTCAGACCACATGTGGGCTCGGCGGGCAGCCTTGGTCGCAACTTTGCCCTGGACCAAGCAGAACCACCCCAAACCTGACGACCTTCGGCGCCGTGACCGCATCCTCGGCTGGGCCGCCTTGTACGTTCCCGAGCGCGACTGGTTCATTCAGAAGTCCATCGCCTGGTGGCTGCGTGAACTGTCCAAACACGACCCGGATCGCGTGATTGCATTTCTGGCAGAACATGGCGACGCCATGAAACCCTTCGCCCGCCGTGAAGCAGGCAAATACCTGAAAGATCAGTCGGCGTAGACCTCTACTTCGACAAGCTCATCGAAGGGCACCAACAAGGCCCGCATGGCGTCCAGAGACAAGCGGCTGCCGCCACTTTCGGGACCTGAAACTGGGACGAGCGTAATATAGGCCTGCGCTCCGGTTTTGGGTACGACGACTCGTGCCGTCACCTCACTATCCACCAGCGGTGTCTGCATCCAGCGTCCCGGAGTGGTCGGATCTCCCAGCCCCGCAATGGTTGTTTTCGCCCCGGCCCAACTGGGACGCGCGGAAACGGGCTCGGGTCGCAGCACTTCTTCTGCCACTTCGGTCGCTGCTTCGGTGTCAGACACTGTCTGCGCAGGCGCGTCGCCCCCGCCGAACACACGGTCAGTCGTCGACCGTACTGCGTCGCATCCGGCCGTCATCACACATAACAAAACAAGTGTTTTCTTCATCCCTGAAACCTACAGGCCTGCGCCCATCTGTTCCAGCGCAAAGCGCAGTTCGCCCTTGTCGCGGGCAGGTTCCGGCTTTACCTATTACGTCATGACAGCTCCGCTTATCGACCCATTTGCCCGCGCCATCACGTATCTCCGCGTCTCCGTCACAGATCGCTGCGATTTCCGCTGTGTGTATTGCATGTCCGAGAACATGACCTTTCTGCCCAAGAAAGACCTGCTGACGCTGGAAGAGCTGGACCGGATGTGTTCGACCTTTGTGAAGATGGGGGTCGAAAAGCTGCGAATCACGGGCGGCGAACCCCTTGTGCGCCGCAATATCATGAGTTTTTTCAATTCTATGACACGTCACCTGGACAGTGGCGCGTTGAAGGAACTGACGCTGACAACGAACGGCTCGCAACTACACCGTTTAGCGGAGGACTTGTATGCGGCTGGCGTGCGGCGCGTGAATATCTCACTGGATACGCTGGACGATGACAAATTCGCCGAGGTTACGCGCTGGGGACGTCTGAAACAGGTCCTCAACGGCATCGACGCCGCGCAAAAAGCGGGCCTGCGGATCAAGATCAACGCCGTTGCTCTCAAAGGGTTCAATGAACCTGAACTGCCAAAGATCACGGAATGGTGCGCCGAACGTGACATGGACCTGACCTGGATCGAGGTCATGCCCATGGGCGACATCGGCAACGAAGACCGCCTGGATCAATACTGGTCTCTCAAGGACGTGCGCAAGGAATACGAAAACCACTATACGGTCACCGATCTGGCTGAACGCACCGGTGGCCCGGCCCGCTATGTCCGGCTGGAGGAAACGGGTCAGAAGATCGGTTTCATCACACCGCTGTCACATAATTTCTGCGAAAGCTGCAACCGAGTGCGCCTGACTTGCACGGGTGAGCTTTACATGTGCCTCGGTCAGGAGGATATGGCCGACCTTCGGGCTTCGCTGCGCGATCATCCGGATACTGAGCTGCCGCTTGAAGAAGCGATCCGTTCTGCAATCAATCTCAAGCCCAAGGGGCATGACTTCGACTATTCCCGCCAGGCAGTCGATGGTCAGATGAGCCGTCACATGAGCCACACAGGCGGCTGACATGCACGGCGCAAGCGACCGCCCGACGCTGCTGTACCGGCTGTACTGCGGCTTCACTGCTCTTGCCCAGCCGTTGGCATGGCGCATCGTGCGCAACAAACTGCGCGCAGCAGAAGTGCCTGAGAACCGCCAGAAGGAACGGCTTGGCCATGCCAGCCTGCCCCGCCCTTCCGGGCGTCTGATCTGGTTTCACGCCGCCAGTGTCGGCGAGAGCCTGTCGGTCCTCAGCATGATCAAACGGCTGGGAGACCGCCTGCCAGATGCCGAGTTCCTGATCACCTCCGGCACCCCTACCTCGGCCGCCCTGATTGCCAAACGCCTGCCCCCACGAACGCGGCATCAATATCCGCCGCTGGACACTGCAGGCCCGGTAGGACGCTTCCTCGACCATTGGCAGCCAGACGCGGGTGTTTTTGTGGAAAGCGAGATTTGGCCGCAACTGATCGTGGAAAGTCATCAGCGGAACACCCCATTGGCGCTTTTGAACGCGCGACTTTCGGACAAGTCCGTCGCGGGCTGGAAAAAACGCCCGGACACCGCACACTTTATCCTGTCCAAATTCCACCTGTTTCTGACCCAGAATGACAAAACCGCAACTAACCTGATCGACATTGGCGCAGCGCCGAACCGCGTGCTTCCAGGCACTAACCTCAAGGCAATGTCAGATCCGTTGCCCGTGGATCAGGGTACTTTGCAAGACATCCAGACGCAGATCGCAAACCGTCCCGTCTGGATCGCAAGCTCAACCCACGCAGGCGAAGAAGAAATCGTTCTGGCCGCGCACAAAACCTTGCTCGAGCGGTGGCCTGACCTGCTGTTGCTCTTAATACCGCGCCACCCTGAACGCCGAAGTGAAGTCGCCACGCTGATCCAAGATGCCGGGATGACGGCGTCTTTCCGCTCCAAAAGCGAAGCAATCCACGAAAGCACGCAAGTCTACGTGGCCGATACATTGGGCGAGACCGGAACATGGTACGCGCTGTGTCCGATCGTATTCCTTGGCGGGTCTCTGAAGGAAATCGGAGGCCACAATCCCTTTGAACCGGCGCAGGCCGGGGCTGCCGTGATCACCGGCTCGGGGTATTTCAACTTTGCTGAAACTTTTGCCCCGCTGATCGCAGCCGGCGGTGCAGTCGAAGTAAAAACCGCTGCTGACCTGTCCGAAATCGTGGCAAACTGGTTGTCGGACCAGGACGCTCTGCAATCCGCGCAACAAGCAGCCCAATCCTGCGTAAACACGCAGTCAGATGCTCTGGAAGCGGTCATCGATACCCTCTGTACAGAGCTTGATCTGCACACACAGGATCCATTTTCATCTGGCTAGAAATATCCCGGGGGTGTGGGGGCAGAGCCCCCACCCTGCTCATCAGGCTGCTGGCATCCGCTGTTCAACAATCTCCGCCCACCAGCTACAGCCGGCCGGAATGGCTTCATCGTTGAAATTGTACTCCGGGTGATGAACCATGGCCGTATCGCCATTGCCCACCAAGATATAGGCACCCGGACGCTCTTCCAGCATGAAGGCGAAGTCTTCTCCGCCCATGACCAACGGCGCATCGTTACAATCTCCGGACACCGACCGGGCAACATCGGCGGCAAACTCCGTCTGCTCGTCACTATTCACCATCACCGGATACCCACGGATATAGGTCACATCAGCGGTGCCACCGAATGTGGCCGCAACGCCGTTGCAAATCTCGTTGATCCGCTTTTCAGCCAAGTCGCGCATGTCCTTGCTCATCGTACGCACGGTTCCTTTGATCTGAACGGTCTGCGGGATCACGTTGAAGGCTTTCGATGAGGTCTCAAACGACGTCACAGAAACCACAACCTGATCGATCGGGTCCGCGTTGCGCGAGGAAATGGTTTGCAGCGTCAAAACCGCCTGCGCAGCCAGCACCGTCGCATCTATCGTCTCATGAGGCTTGGCCGCGTGACCACCGCGTCCTTCAAAAGTGATGTCGAACTGATCGGTCGCGGCAAAGAACGAGCCCGGACGGATTGCAAACTTGCCGACAGGCTGCCCCGGCCAATTATGCATTCCGTAAACTTCCTGAATGTTCCAGCGGTCCATCATGCCGTCTTCGCACATTTCGCGACCACCGCCGCCGCCTTCTTCCGCAGGTTGGAAGATCACAACAACGGTGCCATCGAAATTGCGGGTTTCAGACAGGTATTTCGCCGCGCCCAGCAACATCGCCGTATGTCCATCATGGCCACACGCATGCATGGCACCCGGCGTTTTCGAGGCATAATCCAGTCCAGTCGCCTCGTGGATCGGCAGCGCGTCCATATCCGCGCGCAGGCCAATCACCTTGCCCTTGTTGTCCGACTTACCCTTGATCACACCCACAACACCTGTTCGGCCAATTCCGGTGACGACCTCGTCACAGCCGAACTCTTCGAGCTTCTCGGCCACAACTGCGCTGGTGCGATGGGTTTCGAACAGGATTTCCGGGTTCTCGTGAAGGTCCCGGCGCCATGCGGTGATCTCATTCTGCAATTCGGCAAAGCGGTTTTTGACTGGCATATCTTCTCTCTCCTAATTCAAGCTGCCGGCATCCGGCGCTCGACCATTTCTGCAAACCATGAGCACCCGATCGGGATAATCTCATCGTTGAAATTGTATTCGGGATGGTGCAACCCGGCGCTGTCGCCATTGCCCAGAACGATGAAGGCTCCGGGCCGTTCTTCCAGCATGAACGAGAAGTCTTCGCCCCCCATCACCATCGGCGCATCGATGCAACTGCCCCCAACCGAGACTGCGGCTTCTTCGGCAAATCCCGTCTGAGCTTCGGCATTGATCGTCACGGGAACGCCGCGCGTATAGTTGACGTTCACCGATCCGCCAAAAGTCGCAGCGACCCCTTCGGCCACCTCTTTGAGGCGCTGTTCGATCAGATTGCGCATCTCGTTGGAATGGGTCCGGACCGTGCCGCGTATCTGCGCCGATTGCGGGATTACGTTGAACGCTTTCGAGGACGTCTCGACCGAGGTCACAGACAGCACGGCTTGCAGGATCGGATCCGCATTGCGCGACACGATCGTTTGCAGCGCTACGATCAGTTGCGACAGCATCACCGTCGTATCAACTGTCTCATGCGGTTTCGCCGCGTGACCCCCGCGCCCTTCAAGATGGATGTCAAACTCGTCCGCTGCGGCCAGCAGCGGGCCCGAGCGGATGGCAAACTGCCCAGTCTCTACGCCCGGGACGTTGTGCATCGCATAAACTTCCTGAATGCCAAACCGGTCCATCAGACCGTCTTTGCACATCGCCTCGGCGCCATTCCCGCCCTCTTCGGCGGGCTGAAAGATCACGATTGCAGTGCCATCGAAATTGCGCGTTTCAGTCAGGTACTTTGCCGCTCCCAAAACCATCGCCGTGTGCCCATCATGCCCGCAGGCATGCATCGCATTTGCTGTTTTCGAGGCGTAGCCCAGCCCGGTCTGCTCCTGCATCGGCAGGGCGTCCATGTCGGCGCGAAGACCAATCGCACGGCCCTGCGTGTCGCTTTTACCGCGAATGACCCCAACCACGCCGGTGCGGCCGATACCGGTTACGACCTCGTCACAGCCGAATTCCTTCAGCTTTTCAGCCACCAGCGCACTTGTGCGGTGTGTATCGTACAGAATTTCCGGGTGTTGGTGAATGTCACGCCGCCACCCGGTGATTTCTGCGTGCATCTCTGCAAGGCGGTTTTTGATCGGCATGGCATTCTCCCTGATTTAAGCGACGGGCAATCGTCGTTCCACAAGCTCGGCAAACCAACTGCAGCCGGCGGGGATCGCGTCGTCGTCAAAATTGTATTCCGGGTGATGACACATGGCCGTGTCCCCGTTCCCGATAAAGATGTAGGCTCCGGGCCGTTCTTCAAGCATGTAGGCGAAATCTTCAGACGGCATGATCGGGTCCGTACTGTCGTTGACCTTGCCCGCAACAGCCGCCGCCGCTTCGGCCGCGTATGTTGTCTCTGTCTCGGAATTCACGGTCACAGGATATCCCGGTGTCCAGACGACCTCTGCCTTTGCTCCAAAGGCCGAGGCCGTATCTTCGGCAATCCGGCGCACCCGTTCTTCCGCGATTGAGCGGTATTCGGGATCCAGCGTCCGAACGGTACCCTGCAAACGTACAGTGTGCGCAATCACGTTTGACGCAACACTGTCTGTTTCAAAGGTTCCGACTGTCAACACAACGCGCTTGATCGGGTCAACCGTGCGCGACACCACGGATTGCAATGCAACAACGATATGCGAGGCAACCAGCGTCGTATCCACTGCGTCATGCGGTGCGGCAGCGTGCCCGCCCTTGCCCGTAACAGTGACTTCGAACTCATCAGATGAGGCCAGCAACGCACCGGGTCGAATGGCAAACTCACCCACGGGCAGGCCGGGCATGTTGTGCATACCGTAGACTTCCTGAATGCCCCAGCGCTCCATCAAGCCGTCCTGACACATGGCCAGCCCCCCTGCGCCACCTTCCTCGGCTGGTTGAAAGATCAAAACCACATTGCCATCGAAGTTGCGCGTCTCCGCCAGGTACTGCGCGGCCCCCAACAGCATCGAGGTATGCCCGTCGTGCCCGCAGGCATGCATCTTACCCGAAACGGTCGAGGCGTAGTCCAGCCCTGTCGCTTCTTCAATCGGCAGCGCGTCCATGTCAGCCCGCAGGCCAATGGCACGCCCCTGTGTATCCGTGCGCCCCTTGATAACGCCGACCACGCCTGTCTTGCCAATCCCCGGAGTAATCTCGTCTACACCAAACTCTTTCAGGCGGTCCGCAACAAATGCTGCAGTTTCGTGGACGTCATACATTAGCTCAGGATGCGCATGCAGGTGACGACGCCACTTGGCAATCTCGCCGTGCATTTCCGCAAGTCTGTTTTTCACGGGCATCTCAAGATCTCCCTTTTGACTAACGTCACTGCTTTACGTCGGATCAGGTACCCAGCTTTTCAACCAGGCGCTGCATGAACTTTTGCCCAGCTTCGAACTGCGCAATCGAGATGAACTCATTCGGCTGGTGGGCCTGCGCAATATCGCCCGGCCCACAAATCACAGCAGAATACCCTGCCTCCTGAAACTGGCCCGCCTCCGTCCCATAACTGACAACGTGACTTGCATTGTCCCCGGTTAGCACGCGCACCAAAGCTTCGGCCTCGCCGTCCTGTTCAGGCACAAGCCCCGGAATCGCGAAGTTTTCAGACAGCTCAATACGGGCTTCCGGACGCACAGCCTGAATACGAGCCTCAATCGCGCGCACCTGCTGAAAATACGCATCCTGCCATTGCGATTTGGTTTCATCCGGTACGGTTCGGAAATCCATCATGAACCGGCAATCTTTGGCCGTGATGTTATGGGCTGTGCCACCTTCAATCATGCCGACGTGACAGGTCGTCCACGGTGGATCGAACACAGAGGCGATCGGGCTAGGTTCTGTCGCCATGTTCTCGGCGTTCTGCTGGTTCGCCCAATCGATCAGAGACGCAGCCTCCATGATCGCGTTTACCCCTGTATGCATGATCGAGCTATGAACTTCGAATCCCATGATGTGCGTGTCAAAGCCAAACCCGCCTTTGTGCCCCGTCACGGCCTGCATCATCGACGGTTCACCCACGATCACGGCGGAACCTTTCGGCAGAACCTCCTGCATCGCCTTGATCATCGGCGGCGCGCCGGTACAGCCGACTTCTTCATCAAAGCTGAGCGCAAGCTGCAATGGTCGTTGGACCCCTGCGTGATGTGCTTCGACAAGGGTCCATATGGCCAGTGCATCAAAGCCTTTCATGTCGCAGGTGCCGCGTCCGAAATACTTGCCGTCCTTCTCGGTCACGGTGAACGGGTCCGTATCCCACGGCTGCCCATCCACCGGCACGACGTCGGTATGGCCAGAAAGAATCACCGCGCCCTCTTCCAATGGACCAACATGCGCAAAGATAGCGGCCTTGTGCGGTTGATCCGGATCTGGCCAACGATGCGGTTCGATCCCATGAACTTGCAGGTATTCCTCAACCCAATCCACCAGTGGCAGATTGGTTTCACGGCTTACAGTCGGAAAAGAGATCAGCTTGGTCATGATCTCAAGCGGCGTCAGGCGTTTTGCCATTGGGATTAGTATCCGCTGTCCGTCGTCAAGATGAAGTGACCCGCCTCAACCTCGCGATATTTAGAAGGTTCCGGCATGTGACCGACAGGATGGATCGGAGACGGGATCGGTTTGAAGTTCAGGTCCTTTTCCGATTTCCGCTTGTTCGGATCCGCGATTGGAACCGCCTTCATCAGCGCCTGCGTATAGGCGTGCTGCGGGTTCTCGAATACCCGAGCGCGCGGGCCAAGTTCGACGATGCGACCCAGATACATGACCCCTACATAATGGCTGACCCGTTCGACAACGGCCATATCGTGGCTGATGAACAGATAGGACAGGCCCAGTTCGGATTGCAGCTCCATCATCAGGTTCAGCACCTGCGCCTGTACCGACACGTCGAGAGCGGAAACCGCTTCATCCGCGATGATCAGCTTTGGGTTCAGGGCCAAGGCCCGGGCAATCGCGATCCGCTGGCGTTGACCGCCCGACATTTCATGCGGGAAGCGGCGCATGAAACTGCGCGGCAACTGCACCTTGTCGAACAGTTGTGCCACGCGGTCCTGTAGCTCCGACCCAGACGCAACACCATAATTGCGCATCGGCTCGGCCACCTGGTCCACCAGCTGCATCTGCGGGTTCAGTGAGGCGAACGGATCCTGGAAGATCATCTGCATGTCCAGCCGCGCCTTGCGCAATCCGGACGGATCCAGTTTCTTGATGTCGACGCCATCCAGATTGACTTCGCCCGACAGCGGCTCGACCAGCCGCAGGATCGAGCGCCCCGCCGTAGACTTGCCGCAACCGGATTCACCCACAAGGCTAAGGGTCTGACCTTTGTTCAGCGTAAATGACACGTCTTCGACCGCATGAACGTTCGAAATCGTGCGTCGCAGCAGCCCGCCCTTGACCGGAAAGCGCGTCGTCAGATTCTTGACGGTCAACAGAACCTCTTCAGTCCCGGGGATCGGCGCGATGTTCTGCCCTTCCACACCCAGCAGTTTCATTGGCTCAGGCGCGGATTTACCCTGCATTTCACCCAATTTCGGAACTGCTGCCAGCAGGGCCTTGGTGTAGTCATGCCGCGGGTTTTCAAAGATCTCTTTGACTGTGCCTTCTTCGACCTTATTGCCGCGGAACATGACCACCACACGGTCCGCCATCTGCGCAACCACAGCCATGTCATGGGTGATGAACATCACCGCCGTACCGGTTTCCCGCTTGAGCCGGTCCATCAGAGCCAGAATCTCGGCCTGAATGGTTACGTCTAGAGCTGTGGTAGGTTCATCCGCGATCAACAGACGCGGTTCGCACGCCATGGCCATCGCAATGACAACACGCTGACGCATCCCACCTGACAGCTCGTGCGGATATTGCTGCAAACGGCGCTCGGGTTCGGGGATCCGCACTTGGCGCAACAGTTCCAGCGCCCGTTCTTCGGCCTGGGATTTCGACATGTCCTTGTGGATGCGTAACCCTTCGGTCAACTGACGTCCGACGGTGAAAACGGGGTTCAAGGCGGTCATCGGTTCCTGGAAGATCATCCCGATCTCGTTTCCGCGAATCTGTTTCATCAGATCCTGATCGGCATTGGACAGGTCCATCTCTTCGCCATCACGGCGATCAAACAACAGTTCGCCACCCGCAATCTCGCCCCCGCCGAATTCGACCAACCGCATCAGAGACAGCGATGACACAGACTTTCCAGAGCCAGATTCGCCAACGATACAAACAGTTTCGCCCGGATTGACCTCGAACGAGACGTCCTCGACGCCGACGACAGGGCCGTCCTTGGTCTGAAATTCCACCCGCAGTTTTTTGATTTGTGCAATAGGCTGATCCAGCACGCGCACGCTCCCCTGACGTTGTCATTTTTGTTCTGAGTGCCGAACGCTACGGTGGGCTGTCGGGAAAAGTCAAACCCATTACACATTTTCGCGACGGCACCACTTGCATTTTTTTTAAGTTCTGTTTCGATACCCATCGTAACTGCTTTGGGGAGAGCACGCGTTAAAACACGTTAGAGCTATTATCGTTATCGATCAAAACCTTGCCCAAGGCAGCAACGCCAAGTCCGCAGGCCTTGCGGAAATAATCGAGACACAAACGTGTCCAATTCGGGAGTAAACTATGAAAATCAAAACCCTTTTGCTTGGTGCGATTGCAAGCACGGCAATGGCCCCGGTGGCCTTTGCTGAGCGCGGGTCGGACGGCAATGTCAGCATCATCTATTGGCAGGCCCCGTCGATCCTGAACCCATTCCTGTCGGGCGGCACAAAAGATGTGGAAGCAGCGTCGCTGGTGATCGAACCGCTCGCGCGCTATGACCAAGACGGCAACATGGTTCCGTTCCTCGCGGCGGAAATCCCGACTGTTGAAAACGGCGGCGTCAGCGAAGACCTGACCTCGATCACCTGGAAAATTGCTCCGGGAATCACCTGGTCGGATGGCTCACCTTTCACCTCGGCGGACGTGAAATTCACCGCTGATTACTGCATGCACCCCGAAGGTGGCTGTGCGCAGGTCACAAAGTTCGAAGGCGTCACCTCGATTGAGGCCGTGGACGACCTGACTGTGAAAGTCACGTTCGATGCTCCGACTCCTTTCCCTTATGGCCCCTTCGTAGGTGGTGAGAGCCCGATCATTCAAGCCGCTCAGTTCGCCGATTGTGTGGGCGCGAAGGCACCTGAGTGCACCAATCAGAACTTCAACCCGATTGGCACCGGCCCGTTTGTCGTCACCGAGTTCAAACCCAACGACGTGATCACCTTCGCTGCCAACGACAACTATCGCGATCCGGCCAAGCCGGCCTTTGCGAGCGTGACTTTCAAAGGTGGCGGCGATGCAACCGCTGCGGGCCGCGCGGTCATGGAAACAGGCGAGTTTGACTATGCCTGGAACCTGCAACTGGCACCCGAAGTGATCGCGCAGATGCAGGAAGGCGGCAAAGGTACACCCGTTGCTGGCTTCGGTCCACTGGTCGAGCGTATCATGCTGAACCAGACCAATCCGTCGCCCGATCTGCCGGAGGGTGAGCGTTCGACAGCTGCGCATCCGCACCCGTTCCTGCAAGACCCCGCGGTTTACAAAGCCATGTCCATGGCCATCGACCGCCCGCTGCTGGTTGAGATCGGCTATGGTCAGGCAGGTAAAGTAACCTGTAACTGGGTTCCTGCTCCGGCTGCGTTCAACTCGACATCGATGACCTGCGACACACAGGATATCGAAGGCGCGAAGAAACTGCTGGATGATGCCGGTATCGTCGACACTGACGGCGACGGCGTGCGTGAAAAAGACGGCGTTCCTCTGAAAATCGTCTACCAGACCTCGACCAACGCTGTCCGTCAGGACTTCCAGGCACTGGTCAAAGAGTGGTGGAGCCAGATCGGAATCGAATCCGAGCTGCGCAACCTCAACGCGTCGGTCTTCTTTGGTGGTGACCCGGGTTCGCCTGACACCTTCCAGAAGTTCTATGCGGACGTTGAGATGTACGCCAATACCTTCAACGGCACCGACCCGCAGTCCTATCTGGGCAACGGCCTGTGTGATAAAGCCCCTCGCCCCGACACACAGTGGCAGGGTGAAAACATCAGCCGCTTCTGCAACGAAGAGTTCGACAAGCTGCATGGTCAGCTGGCCGAAACTGCCGGTCTGGAAGCCCGCGCCGAGATCGCGAAAAAGCTGAACGACATCATGGTTGAAAACGGCGGCATGATCCCGCTGGTTCACCGTGGTCGTCTGTCGGCGCACGCAAACACCTTGGGTGGCGTTGTCCTGAACGTTTGGGACAGCGAGCTTTGGAACATTGCGGACTGGTACCGCAAAACCGGTTCCTAAGCACTGATCTTGCAAAGCCGCGCCCCGATCGTTATCGGGGCGCGGTCATTTGCACACCACCCCAACAAGAAGACGCATATAAAGGCGCCTCTTAATGCTCAATTTTACAATCAGACGACTGGTGCTGGCCGTTCCAACACTGCTGTTCATCAGCCTCGTCATCTTCCTGCTCCTCGAACTCGCACCCGGCGATCCGATGGCGCAGGTTCCGCTCACTGTCCCCCCCGAAGTCAAAGAGAAGATGCGCGAGGCCCTGGGCCTTGGCCAACCGATGCATATCCGGTTCTGGAAATGGATCGTACAGTTCTTCTGGATTGAACCGCAGGTTCTGATCGACGCAATGTTCGGCACCACCTTCTCTGAAGGCGACTTGCGCGTGATTTCCTGGCAGACCCGTTCGCCGGTCATGGACATCGTTGTTCAGCGTATCCCGCAGACCCTGTGGGTTGTCGGCACCGCCTATATCGTTGCCATCCTGATCGCGCTGCCGATCGGTATCTATTCGGCCTACCGCCAGTATTCCTGGTTCGACCAGATGGGCACATTCGTGTCTATGGTCGGCTTCTCGGTCCCGCCCTTCTTCTCGGGCGTTCTGGTGATCGTGATCTTCTCAGTGCAACTGGGTTGGTTTCCGTCGATCTATGATACCACTCTTGTGGTGAACAGCTGGGACAGCTTTATGCTGCAACTAAAGCAGATGATTATGCCGGTCATGGTTCTGGCCTTGCAGATCACCGCGCAGCTCAGCCGGTTCATGCGCGCCTCGATGCTGGACAATCTCAACCAAGATTACGTCCGCACTGCGCGCGCCAAGGGGCTCAGCGAATACACCGTGGTTATGGTCCATGTCCTGCGCAACTCGATGATCCCGGTGGTTACCGTTATTGCGCTGGGTATCCCGGCCATCTTTGGTGGCGCCATCATCACCGAGCAGGTGTTCAAAGTGAACGGCATCGGTCAGTTGTTGATCGGCGCAATACAGGCCAACGACCTGCCGATGGTGCAAACACTGACCTTCATCTTTGCCGTGCTGATCGTGCTGTTCAACCTGATCGCCGACGTTCTCTACGGCATTCTGGACCCGAGGATTCGCTATGACTGATCATGACAAATCAGACACGCTGATCCCGGATGAAGGACTAGCCCCGGCCTCTACCGCTCTGCCGACGGCGGACGTGATGGAAGAGCTGGCAACCCCACCCCGCAGCCAATGGCGCGATGTGTGGGATCAGTTCAAGACCCACAAGGGCGCGATGCTGGGGGCGATCCTGTTCTTCTTCATCGTTGCAGGTGTCTATCTGGGGCCATATCTCTGGAGCATTGATCCGACGCAGATCGACATCCGCTCGCGCAATCAGGGCCCAAGCTGGTCGCACCCGTTCGGCACCGACCAACTGGGCCGGGACATTCTGGCACGCATGATGTCAGGCGGGCAAACCTCGGTTTCCGTGGGCATCACCGCGATGCTGCTGGCGCTGTTTCTGGGATCGTTCATCGGGGTTCTGGCCGGGTTTTTCAGACGGCTGGACGGGCCGCTTATGCGCCTGACCGATCTGTTTCTGGCCCTGCCCCTGCTGCCCCTGCTACTGGTCATGATGCTGCTGTTCCGCGAGCCTCTGTCCGCAGCATTCGGGCTTGAGCGCGGGATATTCATCCTGATCGTCTGCGCCATTGGCATTACATCGTGGATGCCCACGGCACGGATCGTGCGCGGCGACGTATTGGCCATTAAAGAGCGTGAATTCGTTCTGGCCGCCCGGTCCATCGGTACCAGTAACTCGCAGATCATCACGCGGCACATTCTACCCAACGTGCTGTCCCCAATCATGGTGTCGGCGACGCTGGGGATTGCCACGGCGATCATCACCGAAAGCGCGCTGTCCTTCCTTGGGCTGGGCTTCCCACCCGACTTCCCAACCTGGGGGCGCTTGCTGTTCGATGGGGTCGACTACCTGCAGCAGTACCCCGAGCGTGTGTTCTGGCCCGGTCTGGCAATCTCGTTGACCGTTCTCAGCGTCAACTATCTGGGCGATGGCCTGCGCGACGCGCTGGATCCTCGTATACGCGGACGTTAAGCCAATCTCAGTCGGCGCGCCTCAGCGCGCCGGCTGACAAAACGATCAGAATTGCCAACGGCAACAACACCGAGAACGCCAGACGTAGGCCAAACAACTCGGCCAGAAACCCGATCAACGGCGGACCGATCAACAACCCCCCATATCCCAGTGTTGCGACACTTGCGATGGCCTGCCCCGGCGGAACGTCCGGATCGCCCGCCGCACGGCTGAACGCCAATGGCATGATCACGGCATACCCCGCCCCCATCAGAGCAAAGCCCGCCAGTGCAGGCAGCGGTGTCACCGCTGAAACCACTCCGAATACACCCAGCGCGGCGCAAATGCCCCCGAAACGGGCTGTAGAAACGGGACCGAACCGAGTAATCACGATGGCCCCCCCAAGGCGGCACGCCACCATGGCCACAGAAAAGACTGCGTAGCCCAGAGCCGCAACGCTTTCAGTTGCGTCCGTTATGTCACGCAGAAAGATCGCACTCCAATCTGCAACGGCCCCTTCGCCCAACGCGCCGCACAGGGCTGTAAACCCAACCAGAACCAACACCCCGGATGGCAGCGCAAAAACCTTTCCGCGTGCTCCTTCCGATCTTTTTGACGTCCAACGCACCCTGGACATTGCCAAAGCGAGACCGACAACGATTCCCCCTGCCACAAGGAAATGCACAAGAACGGTCAGCCCCAATTGCACCGCGAGGTATCCGCTGATCGCGCCAAGTCCGGCCCCAAGGCTCCACATCGCATGAAACGAAGACATCATGGGCTTGTCGTATGCCTGCTCGACTTCGGCCGCCCAGGCGTTCATTGCAACGTCCATGGATCCGTGGAAGGCACCAAAGACAAACAAGAAGGCTGCAAGCCCCCAGAACCCTCCAGCCAAGGCAAGCAAGATCAGCGACAGCGTGTAAAGAACGGCAATGACGCGGGTGATCGAAACCGCACCAAAGCTGTCCGTCAACCGCCCTGTAATGGGGAAAGAACAGACTGCACCCGCCGCCATAAACAAGAGCCCGTAGCCCAACGCCTCATGCGACAGATCCAATTGGTCGCGCATGGCTGGAATGCGCGACGCCCAGATACCGAACAGAGCTCCGTTGAGGATAAACATGGCGGCAACAGCCCGCCATGCTGCAAATATGGTAGTCACCGAAAACCCTCATGCCGCTCGCCAAACGCCCCTGTTCTACAGGTCCAGCAAGATTTGGCAATTGACGCTCAACCAAGCCGCTTACGGATCCGTCGGATTGCGAACCATACTCCGGTCACAACGGGGATTGTAACTGCCGCTGTCAACATACCCTTGCTGATGCCCGAAGCCGTCAGCGGATACAGAAGATAGCTCACCAGAGAAACCGCGTAATAACTGATGGCAACAACAGAAAGCCCCTCGACCGTATGTTGCAGCCGCAAGGCCAGATCGGCCCGACGGTCCATGCTTTCCAACAGCGCCTGGTTCTGCTCACTGCGCTCCACATCCACCCTGGTCCGCAACAACTCGCCCGCACGGATGGCCCGGTCGGACAATGCCTGAAGACGGCGTTCAGTGGATTTTACGGTACGGATCGCAGGGTCATAGCGCCGCATCATGAAATCGGCAAAATTCTGACCGCCCTGGAACCGCTCTTCGCGCAGCACTTCAATCCGCTGGTTAACGATAGCTTCGTATGCACCCGTTGCTCCGAACCGGAACGAACACCGGGCTGACAATGTTTCGAGTTCAATCGACGTCGACAAGAGATCCTTCAGAAGCGCGTCAGGCTGGGCCGTGTTGTCGGTCATTTGCCCCATCAACTGGGTCAGCTGCCCGTCCAATTCTCCGATACGCGGCATCAGTTGCTTAACGCGTGCGAAACCCAACATGGACATCGCCTTGTAAGTCTCAATCTCGCAGAGGCGTTGGAGAACCCGCCCCGTCCGACGCCGACCCGTCCCCTCGGCCACAAACATCGCAAAGCGCATGTGACCTGCCGGATCAATACGAAAATCGCTCGCGCACACGGCGGCATCATCCAACACCCTGGCCACAGCCAGGCTTTCAGGCTCGAACCAATCCAGCAATTTGGATTTAATCGCATCGTCACTTTCACGTTCTATCACGCGAACCATCACAGACGTGACCCTTTGCCCCGGGCTGGCCATCAGCCAATCCGGCGGAAAGACTTCAAAATCGGCCGGGTTGAACGCGCGGTCGCTCACGTTCTGCGCGATTGCAGTATAGGTGACAAACTCTGTGTGTTGCTCCCATTTCAGCCAATGTCTACCGATCTGACCCGCGTAATGTGTGGCATCAGGCTGCGGATGCTGTGCACCATGGCGATCCAGAAGGTTGATCAAATGGGCCAAATCCTCACGCCTGTCACGGGCGACGGCAGCTTCCGGTTTCTTGATCGCCAGAAAGGTCACCGTACAGGGCATTGATGCGACCGGGAACGGTCGCGCGTGCAACTCATTGGCCAACGCATAGCGAAGGGGATGGTCATCTATCGGTGTCATTCAGTGCTCCGCCTCATCCCGCGCACTATACGACACAAAGGATTTACATCAATTCTCTTTTTATTTCATATACTTACAGGGATACAATGGTATACAAATCTGCTATCTCATTGATTTGGCTGCCACAGCTCAATGGGATTGCCTTCCGGATCATGAATGCGGGCGAATTTCCCAACCTCACTGTTCCAGTCCGGATTGGTTTCGACCCTGATTCCCGAAGCTTGCAACTGCGCTATCATCGCAGCCAGATCATCAACACGGAAATTGATCATCCACTGTTGATCTGCCTGCCCGAAATACTCGGTATCCTGCGCAAACGGGGCAAATACCGTATAACCTTCACGCTGCTTCCAAGGTGCGGGATCGTAGTGATTAACACCTAAGTGAGTCTGATACCAAGCGCTTAACGCCTGTGGGTCCTTTGCCCGAAAGAACACACCGCCTATTCCATTCACCTTCTGCATCATCGACCTCCTGATCCATCACCCAATCATACCACGTGCTACGGCTTCATCTGGCTAAAAAATATCCTGGGGGTCAGGAGGCAAAGCCTCCTCCAGTACAAAAGAAAAGGGCGCCCTCAGGCGCCCTTTGCAATTTGATTACAGCTACTGGCTCAATGGATCATCGGCAAAAGCTTGTCCAACGATGCTTTGGCATCGCCATAGAACATGCGAGTGTTCTCTTTGAAGAACAGCGGATTTTCGATGCCTGAATAGCCGGTGCCCTGGCCGCGTTTCGATACGAACACCTGCTTTGCCTTCCAGCATTCCAGAACCGGCATTCCAGCAATGGGGCTGTTTGGGTCTTCCTGCGCCGCTGGGTTCACGATGTCGTTGGAACCAATGACGATGGCCACATCCGTGTCAGGGAAATCGTCGTTGATCTCGTCCATTTCCAGAACGATGTCATACGGAACCTTTGCCTCGGCCAGCAGAACGTTCATATGTCCTGGAAGACGACCGGCAACCGGGTGGATTGCAAAACGCACGTTCTTGCCCTTGGCGCGCAGCTTGCGGACCAGTTCGCTGACTGACTGCTGCGCCTGAGCCACCGCCATACCGTAGCCGGGGATGATGACAATGCTGTCGGCGTCATTCAGAGCCGCAGCGACGCCATCAGCCTCGATTGCGATCTGTTCACCCTCAACGGCCATCTGCTCGCCTTGCGGGCCGCCAAAGCCACCCAGGATCACGCTGACGAAATGCCGGTTCATCGCCTTACACATGATGTAGGACAGGATCGCACCCGACGAACCCACAAGCGCACCGACCACAATCAGCAGGTCGTTGCCCAGCGAGAAACCGATCGCCGCAGCCGCCCAGCCCGAATAGCTGTTCAGCATAGACACAACCACCGGCATGTCAGCACCGCCGATACCCATGATCAGGTGATAGCCAATGAACAGCGCCGCCAAGGTCATCAGGAACAGCGGGAAGAAGCCGCCGGTCGAAGTGTACCAGACCAGGCAGATCAGCGAGAGACCTGCAGCCGTGGCGTTCAGCGCATGGCCACCGGGCAGTTTGGTCGCCACCGACGTCACTTTGCCCGCCAGCTTGCCATAGGCCACAACCGAGCCTGTAAAGGTAATCGCACCGATGAAAATGCCCAGGAACAGTTCCACGTGCAGGATTGCCAGTTCCGCCGGTGTCTTCTTGGCAATCAGCTTGGCAAAAGCGCCCAGATCATGCAGATCAGCCTCTTTCGCGGAATCCGCGATTGCCATGACCTGCGCCACGTTGCCGATCTCGAAATGCGCGTTGAAACCCACAAACACAGCCGCCAGACCAACCAGCGAGTGCATCGCAGCGACCAGTTGCGGCATCTCGGTCATCTGGACGCGCTGCGCCACATATTGACCGATCAGGCCGCCCCCCGCGATCAGCAGCAACGACAGCAGCCACAGACCGGAACCGGGGCCAACAAGTGTGGCGAAGACCGCCAGTGCCATACCGACGATGCCGTACCAGACCGCGCGTTTCGCGCTTTCCTGGTTCGACAGACCGCCGAGCGAAAGGATGAAAAGGACAGCCGCAACAACGTATGCGGCAGTAGTGAAGCCATAATCCATGTGCCCGGCCTCCTTAAGATTTCTGGAACATGGCGAGCATGCGCCGGGTTACGAGGAAGCCGCCGAAGATGTTGATCCCGGCCATGAAGACGGACAGCGCCGCCAGCAGAATGACCAGGAACGACCCCGACCCGATCTGCATCAAGGCCCCGACGATGATAATCGACGAGATCGCATTGGTGATCGCCATCAGCGGTGTGTGCAGCGAATGTGAGACGTTCCAGATCACCTGGAAGCCCACAAAGATGGCCAGTACGAAGACGATGAAGTGCTGCATGAAGCTGGCCGGAGCAATTAGCCCCACCAGCAGCATCAGCGCACCGCCCCCCCCCAGCAAGGTGAACTGCTGCTTGGTCTGCGCCTTGAAGGCTGCAATCTCTTGCGCTTTTTTCTCTTCCGGGGTCAATTCCTTGACTTCCGGTTTCTTCTGCGCCGCAATCGCCTGCACCTTGGGTGGTGGCGGCGGGAAGGTGATCTCACCCTCATGCGTCACGGTCGAGCCGCGGATCACGTCATCTTCCATGTCGTGATTGATCTGACCGTCCTTTTCAGGCGTCAGGTCGGTCATCATGTGACGGATGTTGGTGGCATAAAGCGACGAAGATTGCGCTGCCATCCGGCTGGGGAAGTCGGTATAGCCGATGATGGTCACGCCATTATCGGTCACGATCTTCTCATCTGCGACGGTCAGCTTGCAGTTGCCGCCTTTTTCCGCCGCGAGGTCAACGATAACCGAACCCGGCTTCATGCTCTCGACCATATCCTTGGTCCAAAGCTCAGGCGCTTCGCGGTTCGGGATCAGCGCGGTGGTGATTACGATGTCTATTTCCGGAGCAAGTTCGCGGAACTTGGCCAGCTGCGCGTTGCGGAATTCCTCGGACTGGACCGAGGCATAGCCGCCGGTGGCCGCACCGTCCTGCTGGTCTTCCTCGAAATCCAGATAGACGAACTCGGCGCCCATCGATTCGACCTGTTCGGCCACTTCGGGGCGCACGTCGAACGCATAGGTGATCGCACCCAGCGAGGTCGAGGTTCCGATGGCGGCCAAGCCAGCCACACCCGCGCCCACAATCAGCACTTTGGCAGGCGGCACTTTACCGGCAGCCGTTACTTGACCGGTGAAAAAGCGGCCAAAGTTGTTGCCTGCCTCGATCACCGCGCGATAGCCCGCGATATTGGCCATCGAAGAAAGCGCGTCCATCTTCTGGGCACGTGAAATACGTGGCACCATTTCCATTGCGATGACGTTGGCACCCTTGGACTTTGCTAGCTCCATTCCTTCTTCGTTGCCCGCAGGATTGAAGAAGGAAATCAGTGTCTTACCCTTGGTCAGACGCTTCATCTCGGTTTCGGTCGGAATGCGCACCTTGGCGACGATGTCGGCAGCCTTCCACAGCGACGCTGCCGTTTTTACGACCTCGACACCTGCGGCTTCATAGGCAGCATCCGAAAAGCCCGCAGCAGCACCTGCCCCCTTTTCGATCAGGCAGTCATAGCCCAGTTTCTGCAATTGCACGGCAGACTCAGGTGTCATCGCAACCCGGTTCTCACCGTCCAGTCTTTCTTTTGGCGTGCCTATCTTCACTGGCAGTCCCCCTAATTCTTACTCTGTCTGAGCGGGTGGTCGGTATTCTTTGTTAAGCAAAGATGTATCCTGCGCAATATTATTTCGCAAGTGCAGCATTTTTTATGTGAAATCAAAAAGAGCATCACCCTAGATCCATCGCCGGGTCTTACGCTCATAGCGGGCAAAGTCAGCCCGGAATGTTCGGCGCAGGCGGTTTTCTTCCGGCAGGATGAACCGGCGTTCCAGCACCCAGACAAAGACCGGTACAAGAACCAGAGACAACACGGCGTCAAACCGCAGCACAAGACCGGCCAAAATCAGAACGTCACCCACATAGATCGGATTTCGGCTCCACTTGTAGATGCCCGACTGGACCATCGACGATGGTGTTTCATGGGGAATTACGGTTGTCTGGTGACGGCGGAATTCGACCACGGCCAGAACTGCCATCAAGATCCCGCCACCGATCAGCACGCCGCTGAGCAGATCGGTAAAACCACTTTCAAGGGACAAGCCGAACGACAGGTACTTTGCCTGCATCCAGGCCGCCACAGCAAAGGCGATCAACCAAACTGGCGGTACATCTATCCAGCGCATGTTATGCCCTCATAAGTGGCGACAAGACCGGGGCCACGTCGCTTCTGGGCCATGTCCTACCGCTTTTGACCCAAAATGGCAAAAGACCAGTATGTCGCATCGATAGACACGCATCTGAGGATGGGCTACCTCAGAAGCAAGCACATGAACTTTCACAAATTAGCGAGCCTTCATGACCGACTTCGCAGCAACCAAAGCCATGTTCGACCTGCCCGAGGGTGTGATCTATCTGGACGGCAACTCATTGGGCCCTCTGCCCAAATCCGCGACCTCGCGGGTGCAGGAGATGCTGACAGACGAATGGGGTCAGATGTTGATCACCGGTTGGAACAAGGCCGGGTGGATGGGTCTGCCCACCGGGCTGGGCGACCGCATCGGCCGCCTTATCGGTGCCGAACAAGGCAGCGTCGTCACGGGCGACACCTTGTCGATCAAGGTCTATCAGGCCGTGGCCGCCGCACTCGAGCTTAACCCGACCCGCAAGGTTGTCCTGTCAGATAGCGGCAACTTCCCGTCGGACCTGTATATGGCGGATGGTCTGCTGCGCTCGCTGGGCGAAGACTATGAATTGCGCGTTGTAGATCCCGAAGACATTGCCGAAGCGATCACAGAAGAGGTCGCGGTTTTGATGCTGACCGAGGTGGATTACCGCTCGGGTCGAATGCATGACATGAAAGCGCTGACCGAACTGGCCCATGCTAACGGGGTGGTGACGGTCTGGGATCTGGCCCATTCCGCCGGGGCAATTCCGGTCGATCTTGCAGGATGCAATGTCGATTTCGCTGTGGGCTGCACGTATAAGTACCTCAACGGCGGCCCCGGCGCACCGGCCTTTATCTATGTTGCACCGCGACTGGCTGGTACGGTGCGACCGGCTTTGTCTGGCTGGCTGGGTCACGAATCCCCCTTTGCTTTTGACCTGGACTATCGCCCCGGCAACGGGATTGAGCGGATGCGCGTGGGCACGCCCCCAGTGATCCAGATGACGGCCTTGTCTGCGGCCATGGATATCTGGGATATGGCAGAGATGGCGGATGTTCGCGCGAAGTCTATTGACCTGACTGAGCTGTTCATCAGCCGCGTCGAGGCATCCTGCCCCGATTTACAATTGGCCAGTCCTAGAACGCCAGAGGACCGCGGCAGCCAGGTTTCATTCCGCTTCAAAGAAGGATATGCCGCGATGCAGGCCCTGATCGCCCGGGGTATGATTGGCGATTTCCGCGCGCCTGACATTATGCGCTTTGGCTTTACACCGCTCTATATCGACGAGGGCGACGTGATCCAAGCGACGGAAATTCTGGCCGATGTGATGCAGAACAAACTGTGGGACGCGCCGGAATACAAAGTCCGCCAGCGCGTTACCTGACTTCAAGCCCGGCGCCGAAAAGGGCAGCAACCTGTGCCACTTGTTGTTCATAGACCTCGGCCCCGGCGCCGATCAGCTTTAACCCTTTGAGCGTGGCCGTAATCGTTCGGCCCGTCTCTGACGCGTCGGCCCGCAAATGCACACGGCCCGCCTTTTCCTCTTGCGTCAGCCAATCCGTGTAAAGCCCGGCCAGTTTAGCCTCGCCCGCCGCGATGATTTCAGAAGACAGGGACTTGGTGTTGTCCAGCATCTCAAGCCCGTGAGGTGAGGCCAGAATTCTAGCCATCCCGTCAGTCTGCGCCTGAACCGCTCGGGTCAATACCTCGGGCACCGAACCCTTTGTCGCCAGCGCCTGCGCCACCGCGACGCTTTTTTCGGCATAGTATAACTCGGTCAGTTTGCTGACGATCGCCTCTTTGTTCTTGTAGTGCAGATAGACCGCAGGTCGCGACATCCCCGCCCCACGCGCGATATCGTCCATCGAGGTCTTTCGGTACCCATAAGTGGAAAAGGCTTGAAACGCCGAATTCAGGATCGCCTTTTGCCGTGCATCGTCACTTGAATCTTTCATATCAAAAGCACTGACATTTATAGTTTAAATTGTCAATTGACATCCTGACACTTTAGACCCATTATGTCAGAAATAAGCCACAGCAACAAGAGGTGCGCCATGGCGACGGCCCTGAAGATCAACGGAAAGCAACATCAGGTGGGCCTGCCTGATGACGTCCCCCTGCTCTGGGTTCTGCGGGATGAGGTCGGTTTGACCGGCACCAAATTCGGCTGCGGCGTTGCCGCTTGCGGGGCCTGCACTGTTCATATCGACGGCGAGGCCGTACGTTCTTGTCAGGTGGCGTTGTCGGATGTCTGGGGTGACGTAACCACAATCGAAGGCATCGGCTCGCCAGACGCGCTGGCCGCGATTCAACAGGCCTGGGTCGATCATCAGGTTGCGCAATGCGGTTACTGCCAATCCGGACAGATCATGCAGGCCGCAGCTTTGCTGGCTGAAAACCCTTCACCCACCGATGCCGATATTGATGACGCAATGCAGGGCAACCTTTGCCGCTGTGGCACCTACCCCCGAATTCGAGCAGCAATTCACGACGCTGCCGGCAAGCTGAAGGAGGTATAAGTCATGGGTAAAGTTGGAAAAATCCTCCGTCGCACGTTTCTGATTGGCTCTGCCGCGATTGTCGGCGGTGTGGCCTTTGGCGCCTATTACGTCACCCGTCCTGCCGCCAATCCGCTGAAACCCGGCGAAGGTGAAGCGGCACTGAACCCTTTTGTGCTGATTGACCAGAATGGTGTTACCCTGTTCGCCCCGCGCGCTGAAATGGGTCAGGGCGTGAAAACCACTTGGGCCGCTCTGATTGCCGAAGAACTCGACGTCGATCTGGACCAGATCACCGTTCTGCATGGTCCGGCGGCAGCGGCTTATTACAACTCTGCCCTGGTGGGTGAGGGGCTGCCCAACAAAGGGTATGACATCTCGAACTTCCAGCACAATCTGGGTGAGGCATTGGGTGTTCTGGGTAAGGCGCTCAGCCTGCAGGTCACTGGCGGTTCGACGTCTATGAAAGACGGGTTCCAGCGGATGCGACACGCCGGTGCTTCGGCCCGCGAAACTCTAAAACGCGCGGCCGCAGACCGTCTGGGCGTTGACCCTTCGGACCTGCAAACGGCCTCGGGCCACGTCATTGCCCCTAACGGCGACAAGATCGCCTATTCCGATCTGGCCGTCGAAGCAGCCGGATTGGAACCGGTGGACGTGCCTTTGCGCGATCCGTCCGAATGGCGCTATCTGGGCCGGACCCAACCGCGTCTGGACATGATGGGCAAAGTGAACGGCACGGCCGAATTCGGCGTCGATGTTCGCCTGCCGGGCATGAAATTTGCCAGCGTGCGCATGAATCCCAAACTGGGCGGCGTGATGAATGGCTTTGATGACAGTGCTGCCCAATCCATGCCGGGGGTCGAGAAGATTGTCGATCTGGGCTCAGGTGTCGCCGTGATCGCCAACAACACTTGGCTGGCAAACCAGGCAGTTGAGGCCATCGATGTTGATTGGGGCGATGCGCCCTATCCGCCAGAAACCGACGGCATCTTTGCCAAGATTTCCGAGGCGTTCGACGACGCCCCGAACTCGACCATGCGCGACGATGGCGATGTCGGCGTGACCCTCGAAGGCGCGACCGAAATCACCGCCGAATACCAAGTGCCCTATCTCGCCCACGCCACGATGGAGCCTATGAACGCCACCGCGGTTTATACCGGAAACGCGGTGGAGCTGTGGTGCGGCAACCAGGCCCCGACCCTGATCCAGTTCCGTGTTGCAAAAACCGCCAATCTGGACACCGAGGCAGTGCAAATTCACACCACCTATCTTGGTGGCGGATTTGGCCGTCGGGGTGAGCTGGACTTTGGTGAGATCGCCACCAAGGTCGCCATGGCAATGCCCGGCACGCCGGTTCAAACGACCTGGAGCCGCGAAGAAGACATGCGTCATGACTATTACCGCCCCGGTGCTATCGCCCGGATGCGCGGCGCGGTTCAGGACGGCAAAGCCATGCTGATTGACGGCAAGCTGGCGGCACAGTCCTGCACGCAGCAGGCGGTCGAGCGCTACACCGGCTTCCCAGGCGGTGGCCCCGACAAAGTATTGGTCGAAGGGTTCTTCAACCAACCCTACGCCGTGCCAAACTACCGCATGAGTGGTCATATCGCTGATCTGGCCGTTCCGGTGGGCTTTTGGCGCTCGGTCGGTAACAGCCACAATGGTTTCTTCCATGAGACCTTCATGGATGAAATGGCCCACGCCGCAGGGCGCGACCCACTGGATTTCCGGCTTGAGCTGATGAAGACCGAACATGCCCCCTCCGCCGGATGCCTTGAAGCCGTAAAGCAGATGTCGGGCTGGACTGGCAAAACGCCTGAAGGCGTTGGCCGGGGCGTTGCCTTCAGCTACAGCTTTGGCACACCCGTGGCGCAAGTGATCGAAGTCGTCGACGAAGACGGAACCATCCGCATCAATAAGGCATGGATCGCCTGTGACATAGGGCTGGCGCTGGATCCTGACAACGTCAAGGCGCAGATGTTCGGCGGCATGATGTATGGTTTGTCCGCAGCGTGCTATGGCGAGATCACCTTTTCAGATGGTGAAGCTGAACAGTTCAACTTCCCCGACTATGGCGCCCTTCGCATGCATACTGCCCCGCAGGTCGAGGTGCGCGTTCTCGAGACCAACCGCCACATGGGGGGCGCAGGTGAGCCAGGCACGCCCCCTTCGATGCCAGCGCTCGGAAATGCCCTGTTTGATCTGACCGGAGAACGCGCCCGCAGCCTGCCACTGATCAATCAGTTCAACCTGCTGGTTTGATCGCAAATCGCCGGTCCGTCCTCCCCTCGGCGGGCCGGCGTAAAAAACTACGCAGTTTTCTGGAACACCTGCGCGCCCGTCCCCCTGGACCAGGCTTGGACCGCAGAACCAAACGCCTCGAACAAGGGGCGTGACACCGGGTCATTGATCGCATCCCATTCAGGGTGCCACTGAACGGACAGTGTAAAGCCAGGCGCATCTTTTATATATATCGCCTCGGGCGTGCCATCGGGCGCGTGACCGTCGATAACGACACGTTCACCAATGGTCTTGATGCCCTGCCCGTGCAGCGTATTGGTCATGACCTCGGTTGCGCCAAACAGGTCATGGAACACACCGCCTTCATCCAGTTTCACCACATGGCGCAGCGCAAACTTCTCTTCCAGCGTACCGTCGGGCGGCATCCGGTGGTTCATTCGCCCTGGAAGATCCCGAATTTCAGGATAAAGCGTTCCACCCATCGCCACGTTGACCTCTTGAAACCCACGGCAGATGCCCAGGAACGGTTGGCCACGCTCGACACAGGCCCGAACCAGCGGCAGAGTGATGGCGTCGCGCGCCCGGTCGAAATCTCCATGCGCTTCGGTTTCGGGCTCGCCGTACTCCTCAGGATGTACATTGGGGCGACCGCCGGTCAGCAGAAAGCCGTCGCAGACCTTCAGCAGCTCATCGACCGTCACATATCGGGGATCAGCAGGGATCAGCAGCGGCAGGCATCCCGACACATTGGCCACCGCATCCGAGTTCATCGTCCCACCCGCATGTGTCGGGTATTGGTCATTCATGAGATACGAGTTGCCGATGATACCGACGACGGGACGAGACATTCTGCTTTCCTTATTGTTCCAGTGATTAACATGGAAGCTACCGGCAGCCTCTCAGACGTGCAAGAATACACGCCCTGCGTGACAGCGCAGGGGCGTGTTCAGGTACGCACAACTCAGTTCCGAAATTTTCCCAAAAGAGGGGAATATTTCCCCTTATATATCACATACTTGGGAAATTATCCCAATTCCCGACAATATTCAGGATGAAATACTCGGAGAATTAGACCTCACCAATCAGACCTGCCGTCTCAATGCCCGCCATTGCAGCAATTGCATCATTGTCCGAGGTGTCCCCTGTCACGCCGACAGCCCCGATAACAGCGCCTTTCCGGTCACGCAGCAGAACACCGCCCGGAACCGGCACAACCTGCCCGCCATAGACGCCATTCACTGCGGCCATGAAATAGGCCTGCGCCTCGGCGCGCTGCATCTGCGCGGTCCCCGCCATGCCCAACATGACCGAACCATAGGCTTTGCCGTGCGCAATCGCGAAACGGCCCGGGGCGGCACCGTCTTCACGCTCGAACGCGATGACATGACCGCCTGCATCCAGAACCACGGCAGACAGAGGCTTCAGCTCCATCTCGCGCCCTTTTTCCAGCGCCTTACGAATGATGGTGCGCGCCTTGCGCAAAGAAATAGCCATCCTCAATTCCTTTCATCTGTCCAAGATAATATTGGGATACGATAAGGGATACCCTCTCGCTCCCTCCAGTTCCGTTTAAGCCTGACTTGCTTTCAACTCCAGACGACGGGCGTGCAAAACAGGCTCAGTATAGCCCGAGGGCTGAACCCGCCCTTTGAACACCAGATCACAGGCCGCCTGAAAGGCAATACCATCAAATCCCGGCGCCATAGGCCTATAGCTGGGGTCGTTTTCGTTCTGGCGATCCACGACGGCAGCCATTTTCTGCATCGCTGCCATCACTTGCGCCTCGTCCACGACGCCATGATGCAGCCAGTTTGCCAACGCCTGAGATGAAATCCGGCAGGTGGCGCGGTCTTCCATAAGTCCGACATCGTTAATGTCCGGCACCTTGGAACAGCCGACGCCCTGATCGACCCAGCGCACTACATATCCCAGAATGCCTTGTGCGTTATTCTCAAGCTCGCGAGTGATCTCATCTTCACTCAAATTGCGTCCACCCAACAGTGGAATGGTCAACAGATCAACCAGAGTACCGCGCGCGCCTACGGCAGCAAGCTCATCCTGTCGGGCCAGCACATCAACCTTGTGGTAATGCGTTGCGTGTAGCGTTGCGGCGGTCGGCGACGGTACCCAGGCGCAGGTCGCGCCAGACATCGGGTGCCCGATCTTGGCCTCCAGCATGTCGCCCATGCGATCCGGCATCGCCCACATGCCTTTACCGATCTGCGCCTTACCTTTCAGGCCGCACGCCAGACCGATATCGACATTGCGGTCCTCGTAAGACGCGATCCAAGGCGTATTCTTGATGTCGCCCTTGGGCAGCATTGGACCGGCTTCCATCGAGGTATGGATCTCATCGCCAGTCCGGTCCAAAAACCCGGTGTTGATGAAGGCCACGCGTGACTTAGCCGCCCGAATACACTCCTTGAGATTGGCAGACGTGCGCCGCTCTTCATCCATGATACCCAGCTTTACGGTGTTGCGGGGCAAACCAAGAATGTCTTCGACCATGTCGAATATCTCGACCGAGAACGCAACTTCCTCGGGTCCGTGCATCTTAGGCTTGACCACATAGACCGAGCCTTCGACCGAGTTGCCGCCGTCGCGCTTCAGATCGTGCATGGCGATCAGAGTGGTGCAGAGCGCATCCATCAGCCCTTCGCCAATCTCGCGCCCTTCGGCATCCAGCACGGCAGGGTTGGTCATCAGGTGGCCAACATTTCGGACCAGCATCAGCGAACGGCCTTTCAGCGTGGCCTGCCCCCCCGACGGCGCGGTGAAGCTCAGGTCGTCCGCAAGCTTACGGGTGAACGTGGTACCGGCTTTATTAACCTCTTCGGTCAAGTCGCCCTTCATCAGGCCCAGCCAATTTCCGTAGGCGACAACTTTGTCAGCGGCATCGACACAAGCCACCGAATCCTCGCAATCCATGATCGTCGACAGCGCCGATTCCAACCGGACGTCTGCGATACCGGCGGGATCGGTTGCGCCAATATTGCTGGACGCATCGATGATGATCTGGATGTGCAGGCCATTGTTTTTCAACAGCACAAAATCCGGCTTGTCAGCCGAACCACCAAACCCTGCAAATTGTGCAGGATTGCCCAGCGCCGGGACCAACCCTCCATCTTTCACCGTTAGGTTGGACACGTCCGCCCAGGACCCGGATGCCAGTGGTACAGCCTCATCCAAAAAGGCCTTGGCCCATTCGATCACGCGCGCCCCACGCGCCGTGTCATAGCCACCGCCCGTTGGCAGATCCCCCATTGCGTCGGTCCCATAGAGCGCGTCGTACAGGCTGCCCCAGCGCGCGTTGGCTGCGTTCAATGCAAAGCGCGCGTTTGTGATCGGCACCACAAGTTGCGGTCCAGGGGTCAGCGCGATCTCGGGGTCAACATTGGTTGTTTCGACCTCAAAGCTGTCCCCTTCCTGGACCAGATAGCCGATCTCTTTCAGGAAAGTCTGATACTCGGCGGGATCAACCGCCTGCCTATTGCGGGCCATATGCCAGCCGTCGATACGGCTTTGAATCTCGGAACGTTTCGCCAGAAGGTCGCGGTTCTTTGGCCCAAGCTCGTTTACCAGCCGCGCCAAACCTGTCCAGAACTGCTGCGGCGACACTCCCGTTCCCGGCAGCGCCTGCGTCTCGATAAACTCTGCCAAAATCGGATCGATCTGCAGCCCGTTCAGGGTGTGTCTGTCCGTCATATTCCTGCTCTCCCGCGATTGTGTGCCACTGTATGCTTTGGTGCATTTAGGCCGAAAGTTTCCTATAGGCAACTTGTGTCGCTTGATTTGCTGCATTTGGTCTGCCCTTGAGGTTGCTTCAAATCAGCAAAGGAATGGCGCAGGCCAGTTGCAGCCCCTGACCGAAGCCCCTAACGTCGCGCCAAACCCGTACGGATACGAGGCCACAAATGCGCGACGCTGCCCCCACAACAATTTACCTGAAAGACTACACGCCGTTTGGCTATTTGGTGGACAACGTGCACCTGACATTTGACCTTGCAGACCACGCCACCCGTGTCACATCGCGCATCGCATTTCGCCCGAACCCCGATGCCACAGACCGGACGTTCTTTCTGCACGGGGAAGATCTGACGCTAATCCGCGCCTCGATCAACGGCGCAGAGATCACGCCGGACGTGACCGACAAGGGCCTGACCGCCGCCGTGCCAGATGCGCCGTTCATCTGGGAGGCCGAGGTTGAGATAGACCCCGGCAACAACACCGCATTGGAAGGGCTTTACATGTCAAACGGCATGTACTGCACCCAGTGCGAGGCGGAAGGCTTCCGCAAGATCACCTACTACCCCGATCGCCCGGACGTGATGTCCACCTTCACCGTGTGCATCAACGGCGACCTTCCCGTACTTCTGTCCAACGGCAACCCGTCGGGCAAGGGCGAAGGCTGGGCCGAATGGACCGACCCGTGGCCCAAACCGGCCTATCTATTTGCTCTGGTTGCAGGTGACCTGATCGCCCATCCCGGCAAATTCACCACCAAGTCGGGCCGCGATGTCGAGTTGAACCTGTGGGTCCGTCCCGGTGATGAGGGCAAATGCGCCTTCGGAATGGAAGCCCTGAAAAAGTCGATGAAATGGGACGAGGACGTCTATGGCCGTGAATACGATCTGGACGTGTTCAACATTGTCGCTGTGGACGATTTCAACATGGGCGCAATGGAGAACAAAGGGCTGAACATCTTCAACTCATCAGCTGTTCTGGCCAGCCCCGAAACCTCGACCGACGCGAATTTCGAACGCATCGAAGCGATCATCGCTCATGAGTATTTCCACAATTGGACCGGCAACCGCATCACCTGCCGCGACTGGTTCCAGCTGTGTCTGAAAGAAGGGCTTACGGTTTTCCGCGATGCTCAGTTCACATCCGACATGCGCTCGGCCCCGGTGAAACGCATCCATGACGCCATCGACCTGCGCGCACGACAATTCCCCGAAGACAACGGCCCTCTGTCGCACCCGGTTCGACCCGAGAGTTTTCAAGAGATCAACAATTTCTACACCGCGACGGTCTATGAGAAAGGCGCCGAGGTGATCGGGATGCTGAAACGGCTGGTTGGCGATGATGCCTATATCAAGGCACTGGACCTGTACTTTGACCGCCATGATGGTCAGGCCTGCACCATCGAGGACTGGATCAAGGTCTTCGAAGACACCACGGGCCGCGATCTGACTCAATTCAAACGCTGGTACAGCCAATCGGGAACGCCGCGCGTCACGGTTTCGGAAGATTGGACAGACGACACCTATACTCTGACGTTGAAGCAGCTTACCGAGCCAACGCCGGGGCAGAATGAAAAGCAGCCTCAGGTGATCCCGGTTGCCGTGGGCCTGCTGGGGCCCAAAGGTAATGAGGTCCGTCCAACCGAAGTGTTGCAACTGACCCAAGCTGAGCAGAGCTTTCAGTTCACTGGACTGACTGCAAAACCCACGCCCTCGATCCTGCGCGATTTTTCAGCGCCGGTGATCCTTGAGCATGACGTCAGCAACGCCGAGCGTGCTTTTCTGTTGGCCCATGACACCGATCCCTTCAACCGCTGGCAGGCCGGGCGGTCGTTGGCGCAAAGTGCATTGCTGCGGATGATCCTGAATGAGGCCGCGCCGGATGCCGATTACCTTGACGGGTTGCTGGCTGTGCTGCGCGATGGCGAACTGGATCCGGCCTATCGGGCCTTGATGCTGGGATTGCCGACGCAGTCCGAACTGGCAGCGACCCTGCATGAGCGCGGCCACACCCCCGATCCGATGATGATCTGGACCTCAGTTGAGACACTGCGGCAGGCCACCGCCCAGCACGTACAGGATCTGTTGCCCCGGCTGCACAGCGAAGCCTTGGTGGATGGCCCCTATGCGCCAGATGCCGCGCAATCCGGCAAACGCGCGCTTGGCAGCGCAGCACTGGCGCTGACCACCCGACTGGATGGCGGGGCAATGGCGGCTGGGGCGTATGCCAAAGCAGATAACATGACCCTGCAACTTACCGCTCTGTCCTGCCTGCTGCGCGCGCGAAAGGGAGAAGCCGAGTTGACCGCGTTCTATGATCAGTGGCAACATGACCGCCTTGTTTTGGACAAATGGTTTGGCCTTCAGGTGGCAATGGCTGCACCCGAGGCGACCGCCGACGTGGCACGCGCTCTGACACAGCACTCCGATTTCAATTGGAAGAACCCGAACCGTTTCCGTGCCGTTATGGGTGCTCTGGCGATGAACCACGCCGGGTTCCATCAGCCTGACGGAGCCGGCTATGCCCTGCTGGCTGACTGGCTGATCCGGCTGGATCCGTTGAACCCGCAAACCACAGCGCGCATGTGTTCGGCTTTTCAAACGTGGAAACGGTATGATGCCAATCGTCAGGACATGATGCGTGCGCAGCTTTCCCGTATTGCGGAAACCCAAAACCTGTCGCGTGATACCAGTGAAATGGTGTCGCGTATCATCGGCGCATGACAGAGTACACCTTCGCCCGCCAGAACCGGAACACGCGGACACTGGTCATTCTGGCCAGCGTCTATGCCGGTTTGATGGCTCTGGTCGTGTTGTTTGATGCCGCATGGTGGATCGTGTGGTTGCTGGCTTTGGTCACCCTGCCCGCGGTTTGGGATGTGGTTCAGAACACCCGCGCAGGCGTTCAGATGGATCAGAACGCCATACGCTGGTTTACTGGCAAGCGTCAGGGCGAAGTCATGCTGCGGGATATCGATTTCTTCCGTTTTGACACCCGCTGGGACTTTTCCGTGCGCGTCTCAATCCTTTTGCAATCCGGCAAGCGAATCCGTCTACCTGATGAGTCGCTGCCCCCGCACCACGATCTGGAATCCATTCTGACGGAAGCCGGGTTCCGTATAGAGCGCCATCATTTCACTGTTTTCTGAAACACTGGACCTCTGATCGGGGAATTGGACACCAAAACCGAAATCTGTTAAGTATTTATCTTGATCTGAGCTCGATATCTCGCCAGATTTAACAAACGTTCAGTGTTTTTACAGTTTTTGAGTTTCGCCATGTTTCGGTCTTTCAGGGCATTGTTTGCCCCATCCTCAACCACCCCAACAGCCGCCGCACCAGATGTGTGCGCGACACAATCCGCGTTGGCTGCCGCTTTGCCCGAGCAAGGGCAGCTCAACATTCCGGTTGCGCAAACGGGTGGTGATAACCTGATCGGCCATTCCACAATCGAACATGGGCGTTACCTGGCCAGACAGGATCGTTGGGAAGACCTGTCACAGGAGATGCGCGCCGCTGATCAGGATCGTGCCGCCGTATCGGACGGGATGCCAATTGCCGATCTTCTGGCATTTGGAGCCAGATCAGATGTGGTTCTGGCTGCGGAACATGCACTAACGGATGGCAAGGCCATTTCGGATTACGACCTGCTGGGAGGCATATCTGAGCTTGAAGGCGAGATGTCGGACAATCCGGATGATCCCATGATTGCTGCCGTTGTGGCCCTTGCCCATGTCGATCTGGCCTGGGCGTGGCGCGGAACGGCCTCGGACGCGGCGCTGCCGCCGTTGCACCGGTCGCGCTGTGCGGCCCATTTTGACCGGGCTGCGTCGATCTTGCCGAAATGCCGTACAGACGCCCCGGACAGCCCGTTGATTGCTGCGGCAAGCTGCGCGCTTTTGGCCGGTCAACGCCGATCCAACGCGCGTGTGTCTGACGAATACGAGCGCCTGATCACGCTGGATCCACGCAACCAGCGGCACATGCGCGCCATGGGCAGCCATCTGTTGCCCCGGTGGTTCGGAAGCTACGAAGAGCTGGAATTGCAAGCGCTGCGCACTGCGGCCCGGACCCAAGACGTATGGGGCGCGGGCGGTTACACCTGGGTTCAGTTCGATGCCATCGCGTTGGATGAAGAAGCCTGCGCGCGCGTTGATGTCGAATATTTCCTGGACGGTTTGCGCGACATCGTGCGGCTGCAACCCGATCAGCAAATGATCAATATGATGTCGGCCTATTGCGCGATCACCATCCAGAACGGCCAGAGCCAGAACAAACAAGCCGATCAGTTCCGCGCGCAAATGCGCGAGACGGCAAACTGGCTGATCCGCGACCACCTGACCGAGTTGCACCCCCTGATCTGGGCCCACGCGACCGCAGGGTTCAACAACTCGGTGCGCATCAATTCGCCCGAGCGGTTTGCGGCGCGTGGTCAGCGGGATGCGTTGCGGGCCATCTCGGATCTGTTCCGGGATGAACTGCGCAGCGGTATGGATGTGACGTTCACACCATCGGGCTTGCAGTTTTCCCAGAACTAAAAGCGTCAGGATTCCCCCTTGCCCCTAGGCCCTGCCGGGCCTAATACGCAGGCTTAGACTTCTGCGGAAATGAGGCGCGCCATGCTCGATCTGACATACGAAATGCCCAAACCCAAGACCATTGCCGGGGCCAAGCACGACTGGGAACTGGTGATCGGGATGGAGGTGCACGCTCAGGTCTCATCCAATGCCAAACTGTTTTCCGGCGCGTCCACCCAATTCGGCGCTGAACCGAACTCGAACGTGGCCTTTGTGGACGCGGCGATGCCGGGGATGCTGCCTGTGATCAACGAATACTGCGTGGAACAGGCTGTGCGCACTGGGCTGGGCCTGAAAGCGGATATCAACCTGAAATCGGCGTTCGACCGCAAGAACTATTTCTACCCCGACCTGCCGCAGGGGTATCAGATTTCCCAGCTGTATCATCCGATTGTGGGTGAAGGTGAAGTACTGGTTGAGATGGGTGACGGCACCGCACGTATGGTCCGTATTGAACGTATCCATATGGAGCAGGATGCGGGTAAGTCGATCCATGACATGGACCCGCATATGTCCTTCGTGGACCTGAACCGAACCGGTGTCTGCCTGATGGAAATCGTGTCGCGCCCTGACATCCGGGGCCCGGAAGAGGCAGCCGCCTATATCGTCAAGCTGCGCCAGATCCTGCGCTATCTGGGCACCTGTGACGGCAATATGCAGAACGGCAACCTGCGGGCGGACGTCAACGTCTCGATCTGCTTGCCCGGCGCCTATGAGAAATATCAGGAAACGCAGGACTTCTCGCATCTCGGCACCCGCTGCGAAATCAAGAACATGAACTCGATGCGCTTTATTCAGCAAGCGATCGATGTCGAAGCCCGCCGACAGATCGCCATCGTCGAAGGTGGTGGCAAGGTCGATCAGGAAACCCGCCTGTATGACCCGGACAAGGGTGAGACCCGCTCGATGCGGTCCAAGGAAGAAGCGCATGACTATCGCTATTTCCCTGACCCGGACCTGTTGCCGCTGGAGATCGAGCAGGCATGGGTCGACGACATCGCCGCCAAACTGCCCGAATTGCCCGACGAGAAAAAGGCGCGTTTTATCAGCGAGTTCGGCCTGACCGACTATGACGCATCGGTTCTAACCGCTGAGGTCGAAGCCGCCGCATATTTCGAAGAGGTCGCCAAGGGTCGCAACGGCAAGCTGGCCGCGAACTGGGTGATCAACGAGCTGTTCGGCCGGTTGAAGAAAGAAGATCACGACATCACCGACTCGCCGGTTTCGCCTGTGCAGTTGGGTGGGATTATCGATTTGATTTCGTCGGATGCCATCTCGGGCAAAATCGCGAAAGACCTGTTCGAGATCGTCTATACCGAAGGTGGCGATCCAGAGCAGATCGTTGAAGAACGCGGCATGAAACAGGTGACCGATACCGGCGCCATTGAGGCTGCTTTGGACGAGATCATCGCCGCCAACCCGGCGCAGGTTGAGAAGGCCAAAGTGAACCCGAAACTGGCGGGCTGGTTTGTCGGTCAGGTCATGAAAGCGACCGGAGGCAAAGCGAACCCAAAGGCTGTGAACGAACTGGTCAGCAAAAAGCTTGGGTCGTAAAACTATCGATTTGTGCAGGTCTGGCATCGTCAAGTGTCGGAATTGGACAAACGGTTTTCTCACGAAATCTTAAGACTTGGGGTCAAGCCATCGGCTTGACTTCCCTCTGTTCGCGCCCTTTCCTCCGCCACAGAGAGGTGAGGTATCATGCAGAACAGATTTGATCAGGAACTCCAAGACCGGCTGATGCGTTACGCGGCCATTGACAGTCAGAGTGACGAGACATCCCCCACAACCCCAAGCACGCAGATCCAGTTCGACATGCTGAACCTTTTGCGCGATGAACTGACCCAGATCGGCGCGCAAGATGTCGAGATTACAGGTGACAGCGTGGTGGTTGCGACCATTCCCGGAACCGCTCCGGGGCCGACCGTGGGTTTTCTGGCCCATGTCGATACGGCTCCTCAGTTCAATGCAACCGGCGTCAAACCGCGGGTGATCAAGGGATATAACGGCGGCGATATCTCATTCCCTGACGATCCCGAACTGGTTTTGTCACCGGAAGAAAACCCTTATCTGGCCGAGAAGATTGGCCATGACCTGATTACCGCTTCGGGCACGACCCTGTTGGGTGCAGACGACAAGGCGGGCGTGTCAATCCTGATGACCATGGCGCGGCACCTGATCGAAAACCCGGATATCTCGCACGGACCGATCCGCATCGCCTTTACACCAGATGAAGAAATCGGGCGCGGTGTAACCGAACAGCTGCCCAAGGATCTGGGCGCGGATTTCGCCTATACTCTGGATGGCCAGGAAGTGGGTGAGATCGAGTATGAAAGCTTCTCGGCTGACCGCGCGGTGATCAGGATCGAAGGTGTTTCGATCCATCCCGGACTGGCCAAGGAAAAGATGGTGAACGCGGCACATTTGGCGGCAAAGATCGTGCAGACGTTGCCGCAGGCCACCATGACGCCTGAAACCACCGACGGGCGCGACGGGTTTATCCATGTCACCGACATGAACGGCGGATCATCCGAGATGGAGATCAAGCTGATCCTGCGTGATTTCGAAATGGAGGCCCTCGAGGCGCAGCGCAACATCGTACGTCAGGTCTGCGCCGCGGTGCAGGCCACCGAACCACGCGCGACCATCACCTGCGACATCAGCCATCAGTATCGCAACATGCGCTATTGGCTGGAAAATGACATGACGCCGGTGGATCTGGCCCGCGATGCCTGCCGCGAGTTGGGGATTGAGCCTCTGTCTGTCCCGATCCGAGGCGGCACCGACGGGTCGCGCCTGACCGAGTTCGGCACCTCCTGCCCCAACATCTTCACCGGGATGCAGTGCATTCACGGACCGATGGAGTGGATTTCGGTGCAGGACATGGCACTGGCGACCGAGCTGTGCCTGTCGGTTGTGACCAAGGCGGCACAGGCGGACGGGAATAGTCAGGGCTGAAAACCGCCAGTTGGGCAACGGCTCTTTCACCCGGGGATCAGCGTGTTAAGTTGGCGCGAACAGGTGTTTAGGAACAGTTGATGCAGCGCTACGAATACAAGGTAATCCCCGCCCCGCAAAAAGGCGTTAAAGCAAAGGGCGTTAAAACGGCTGAGGGCCGATTTGCGGTTTCGGTCGAGCAGGTTCTGAACCAGATGGGTCAGGACGGCTGGGAATATCAGCGCGCCGAGTTGCTACCCAGCGAAGAGCGCACGGGCCTGACCGGGTCGACCACGAACTGGCGTAACGTTCTGGTGTTCCGCCGCGTCGTGGCCGAAGAAATAGATGCTGCAGAGGTCGGCGGGGCGCCTGAGATGGATGACACCCCTCTGGCCCAACCGATTCCGGGCCCCGATGAAGTGCAGGCGCCTCAACCAATCGCGGCCGAGGCGGATGAACCGCCCTTGTCATTGAAACGGTCCGATGAAGCACCCGAGGCCGACGACACCTCAAAAACCTGACATTTTATGGAAGGGTTTAGGATCTGCTCCACCACACCTGGCCCTGCCATTCCAGAAAAATAATAAATATTAGATAGATACCAACCGTTTCTGCCACTGTATGCCTGCCGACATCAGGTAATTTTTGCTGTTCCGGCGTGTGATTCTATGTATGCCGGTCACGCATAGCCGAAACCGGCACATCCCAGTGCATATGCTCGCACCACACAGCACAGCAGTACCAAATGGCTAACTGCGATTAGAGCGAATACAGTACTCACGATCGGAAAAAAGGAATTTCACCCAAGAATTCTGTGGCATGTTAACCGAACAACCTGGAGGGACATCGAAATGGCTATTCGACAGACGCAAGGGCGGGAACGCCTGTATGACAGCATCCTGGAAACGGTGGGTGACACGCCGTGCATCCGGGTTAACCGGATCGCGCCGGATCATGTGACTGTTTACGTGAAGTTCGAAGCCTTCAACCCGGCGGGTTCGGTCAAGGACAGGCTGGCGCTGAATATTATCGAAGCGGCGGAACGCGACGGACGATTGAAGCCCGGTCAGACCGTTGTCGAAGCAACCTCGGGCAATACCGGAATCGGCCTTGCCATGGTTTGCGCCGCCAAGGGCTATCCGCTGGTAGTGACGATGGCTGAAAGCTTTTCGGTCGAACGGCGCAAGCTGATGCGTTTTCTGGGCGCAAAGGTGGTTCTGACCCCCAAAGCGCAGAAAGGGTTTGGCATGTACACCAAAGCCAAGGAACTGGCCGAGGAAAACGGGTGGTTCCTTGCCAGCCAGTTCGAGACCTCTGCCAATGCCGATATCCATGAAAACACGACGGCGCGGGAAATCCTTGCCGATTTCGAGGGGGAACGGCTGGATTATTGGGTGACGGGCTACGGCACCGGCGGCACCGTTTCCGGTGTTTCCCGTGTGTTGCGGCAAGAAAGACCCGACACGAAGATCATTCTGACCGAACCGGCCAACGCCGCGATTGTGTCATCCGGGTACGTTAACACTCGAAACGGCGATCATCAGCCCACCGAAAGCCACCCCAATTTCGAACCGCACCCGATTCAGGGATGGACGCCCGACTTTATTCCTTGGGTTTTGCAGGAAGCCATCGACAATTCCTATTACGATGAACTGATCCCTGTTTCCGGACCTGAGGGAATCGAATGGTCGCGTCGCCTTGCCTCGGAGGAAGGCATTTTCACTGGTATCTCTGGCGGATCAACATTTGCCGTGGCGATGAATCTGGCAGAAACCGCGCCAGAAGGGTCTGTCATACTGGTCATGCTGCCGGATACGGGTGAGCGTTATCTTTCGACCCCCTTGTTCGATGGAATCGAAGAGGGCATGACGAAAGAAGAATATGCAATCTCGGCCTCGACACCTTCCGCGCAGATGAGCGCCGACTGACGTCAGAAGGGCTCAGGCGCCGATATCCAACGCCAGCGCATGGATTCGAGGTACGATGTCGCCCAACGCCTTGTGCACGGCACGGTGGCGGGCGACGCGAGATTGGCCCTCGAACACAGCGGCACGGATGCGGACGTTAAAGTGGCTTTCACCACCGTCCTGATAGCCCGCGTGGCCGCGATGGCTTTCGCTGTCATCAATCACCTCAAGCTCGCGCGGGTCAAAGGCGGCTTGCAGGCGGGTTCGGATTTCGTCGGTCACGCTCATTTTTTAGCTCAGCGGCAAAAATTTTACCGCTCCCCTCTTCTACTTTCGGCTGCTTAGACTAAACTGCTGCCTCCGAGTCGAAAAGATGCGTTCGTAAGGATTAGAGCATGGCGAAGTCAGACCCCTTCGGATTTGATATGTCCGTTTCCAGCGCCAAGAAGAAGAACCCGCGCGGGCGCCGGGGCATGTCGGGCGCGTCCGAAACCTCGGTACGCATTTGTGATCACCCGGGATGCGAAGAGCCTGGCAAGTTTCGCGCCCCCAAAGCGCCCGATGTGCTGGACGACTTCTACTGGTTCTGTCAGCAGCATGTGCGCGAATACAACCAGAAATGGAACTTCTTCGACGGCACAACCGAGGCCGAACTGAACGCGCAGCGGTCGAAAGACAAGGTGTGGGAGCGTGAGACCAAGCCGATGGGCGACCCCGAGGCCCGCGCCTGGGCCCGTCTGGGGATCGAAGACCCACATCAGGTGCTGGGCGCCAACAGCACCCAGAACAAAGGCCGTACCGGTGGCGGTGGCGGACGTCGGTTGCCGCCCACCGAGCGTCGTGCGATTGAAATTCTCGAAGCCAATGACAGCTGGACCAAGGCCGAGGTGCGCAAGGCATACAAGAAGCTGATCAAAGTGCTTCACCCGGACATGAACGGTGGCGACCGCAGCCAGGAAGAACAGCTGCAGGAAGTCGTCTGGGCTTGGGACCAGATCAAGGACAGCCGGAACTTCAAATAAATCCACGATCCGACAGCTGTTGCCTTGTGTGTACACAGTCTGGACCGATTACAATCAAGCCCGCTGGAAACCTTGTTCAAATCCCGCAATAGTGGTGGAGTTTGAACACGGGTTTCAACGGAGCAGCCGCTGTGCGTATGCCATACCTCCTCTTGCTTTTTTCGCTGGGCGTTTATTTCGCAGCCCCGTTTCTTCCACCTGAATTCGCGTTCACCCGTGCTCTGAGCCTCTTGTTTATCGTCATCAGCCTGCTCTGGGGACTGCGCGCGTGGCTCAGGTGGCGCAAAGCGAACACATGGATCATCGTGGACGGGTCCAACGTGATCCATTGGAAAGAGGGCCAGCCGGATCTGGGCACATTGCGGTTGGTGCTGTCGGCGCTGAAGACCGCCGGGTTCAAACCGGGCGTCGTGTTCGATGCAAATGTCGGCTACAAGCTCGAGGGCGAATACATGAACGACCGGGCGCTGAGCCGCGCTTTGGGCCTGCGTGCCAGGCAGGTCATGATCGCCCCCAAGGGCACGCCAGCGGATCCTTTGATTTTGCAGGCATCGCGGGACAGCAAGGCATGCATTGTCACAAATGATCGGTTCAAGGATTGGGTGGACGAGTTTCCGGATGTTTTGAAAGCGGACCGCCTTGTGAAAGGTGGCTTTCGCAACAATGAGCTTTGGTTTTCGCTATGACCTTGAAATTGTTGATTCAAAGCCGAAATACACAAAGCCCATGTGAACTGCTCGGATGCAGAATGTGCCAGCCAATCTGAGGAAGAGTTGCGACCCGATTTTGTTTGGCCGAAGGATCAGTTCAAGGTCAGGCAGAATTTCAACTAGACAGGCTTTAATCCGGAGACGTACTTCGCAATGCAATTGCTTCCCGGCGCTTCAAGCAAACTAAGCGAGTTTGTGTCGGCATTTCGGAGTTTCCAAGCAACTCCGGGAATAGCGCGCGCAGCTCCTTAACGTCTTCACGGTGAAAGGACTTCAGCGCTGTATCGCCCAGAAACAAGCTTTCACTGCGCAGCCCTTGTGAGTGCAGTATCGCGTGTCGTGGACAGGCAATGTGGTAATAGGTGACGTCTTCACCAGTGTTTACCTGCTGAATTGTTCCGTCATTCACGAGATGGATTGCCGCAACAAAGACCATTTCCTGGCCGAACAGCAACTCAGCACGCCAGCCTTCCAGCATGATACGATGTTGTGGCGAAACGAATAAGTCTTGGTTGGGTTGACCCTTGCAAATCGCGTCGCGCCGAATGCGAACAGGTCTGAACCTCGGTTGCAGATGCAATGTTTGCGCACTCAGCACTTTTTTCCCGATCCACAAAACCGGCAGTGTTTTTCCACCGGACACGCAAACTCTGTCACCGATCGCCAAGCTTTCAACCGGACGGGGACCGGTTTCGGTTTCGATCAGAGTTCCGGCAACAAAACAGGGCGGATTGTTCGGATCAAGATCTCCGGTTGTGATTTGCCAGTTTCCGGTTGTCATTGGCCCGGTGGGGTTATTGGTGTCCCAGGCATAGGTGCCAGTACCGACCTGAATGAATTCGCCAGATTCCCCGGTACCTTTGTAGTTACCTTGTCCAAGGTATGTATAGGGTACGAACGGACCACCGTTGATCGAAATTGTTTGACCCGAGACAATGGCTGGTTCGGTCCTGTTTTGTACGATCAAGTCGCCTTGCCCGCTTGTGTTGACCGTATGAAGCAGGACGTCAAACGACATTCGTTGCGCCCACTGAATTGAGTGAACTCAAAGTGATCTCGTAGCGCTCTAGGATCCGCTGCAAGTTAGACGAACAAAGCAACATCAACCTCAAAACCTCGTACAAATTTCAAAAACCCACATCTCAGATGTTAGTTTATTCCGACCTTGCGATGTTTCAACAAGATATTTGGATAATTGCATTTGTCCGAAACAAACAAGACCGTACCCGACTTTTTATTTCCGCTCCTGCAAAGGCCGCATAGATTGATCGAAGGGCTTACTCACTCTGTTACAAAACGTTGCTACGGCCTATGCCATAGGCCGTGACCCGCGCCCATATCTGAATGTGACCTGTGCCAATGGAATTCGATATGGAACCCCTGATCTACCACGTTCATGCGATTGTTCTTATGTTTGCGTGTGGCTCGGCCCAGTTGTTGGGCGGATACCTTTCCCTCAACCTGCGTCTGCCGCGGCTTGGGCTGTAGCCCAGTGCCAAGGGGTGGCGGCATCACACAGCGTTTGGCCTGTTCCGGCTGTATTGCGGCGCCACTGTTGTCTTCGCGCTGTTCGAAGTCTGCGTGAATGGTTGGGGTCATTGGGCGCGTTAGGCGTTCCGATCATGGTCCTGTCTTTTGGCGTCACACTTTGGGGCTATCGCTTTCTGGGGCTCGACAACACCTATTACGAAAGCGACGGGCTGGTCACCGGCGACATGTACGCCTATTCACGCAACCCGCAATATGTGACCTCGGCGCTGGCCACGGTTGGTTGGACGTTGCAAGCGGGTCATGGATCACGCTGGCGCTGGCGGCAGCGCTGCTTGTGTTCTATTTTCTGTTTGTTCTGAACGAAGAGCGCCGGCTGTTGCAGGGCTATGGCCGTGCGTTTCAGGATTACATGCAGACGCCCCCGATTTGTTGATGAATGCAGTCTGATGCGGGTACGCGACGCATTTTTAGATTGACCATTCCCGCGCGCCGATAGGGCCAGTTTGAAAGAAAAACCTGCTCACCTTTTCACGCGCGCCGCTTTCCCTTGCCCTTGCCCGCAATATGTTGCACCACACACGGGTTCAAACCCGGCAAGGCGGGTCAAGGTATAAGGACGAGGCGAATGGCTGACGGATCGAACGACGTAAACGCAAAACCCACCGAAGACATCTCGGTCCGCGACGTATTCGGCTTTGACACGGAAATGAAAGTCAAAGGCTTTGCCGAGGCCACAGACCGCGTTCCGGTCGTCGACCCGACCTACAAGTTTGACCCTGAAACAACACTGGCCATTCTGGCAGGTTTTTCGCACAACCGTCGCGTAATGATCCAAGGCTATCACGGCACCGGCAAATCGACCCATATCGAACAGGTCGCGGCGCGACTGAACTGGCCTGCCGTTCGTGTAAACCTGGACAGCCATATCAGCCGGATCGACCTGATCGGTAAAGACGCGATCAAGCTGCGTGACGGCAAGCAGGTCACTGAGTTCCACGAAGGCATCCTGCCCTGGGCGCTGCGCAACCCCGTCGCCATCGTGTTCGACGAATACGATGCAGGCCGCGCGGACGTGATGTTCGTGATCCAGCGCGTGCTGGAGCATGACGGCAAGCTGACCCTGCTGGACCAGAACGAGATCATCACCCCGAACCCAAATTTCCGTCTGTTCGCCACCGCCAACACCGTAGGTCTCGGCGACACTACGGGACTCTATCACGGCACCCAACAGATCAACCAGGCCCAGATGGACCGCTGGTCGCTGGTTTCGACACTGAACTATCTGAGCCACGACGCCGAAACGATGATCGTGCTGTCGAAAGCCCCGCACTACAACACCGCCGAGGGCCGCAAGACCGTCAGCCAGATGGTCACCGTCGCCGACCTGACCCGGACCGCCTTCATGAACGGCGATCTGTCCACCGTCATGAGCCCACGAACCGTGATCAACTGGGCCCAGAACGCAGAGATTTTCCGCGACGTTGGCTATGCTTTCCGCCTGTCCTTCCTGAACAAGTGTGACGAACTGGAGCGCCAGACCGTGGCCGAGTTCTATCAGCGTTGTTTTGACGAGGAATTGCCCGAGAGCGCGGCGAGCGTGAGCCTGGGATAAACCGCTGAATTGCGCCCGCTTGCGGCCGCAATGCCTCCGGCGGGGATATTTTTAGCCAGATGAAGGCGGATCCGGTTTCTCTGCTATTGGATATTGGGTCTGCAATGTGAAAGGCTTGGGGACATGGTACAGAAGAACGACAACCCTGCTGATCCGTTCAAGAAGGCTCTGGCCGAAGCCACCAAGGTCATGGCCGATGACCCCGAGTTGTCGGTAACCTACACGGTTGATCCTTCTGGCATGTCCGGCGAGTCGATGCGCCTGCCCCAAGTGTCGCGACGAATGACACGCGAAGAGGTGCTTCTGGCGCGCGGCACGGCGGATGCTCTGGCATTGCAGCGCCGGTATCATGATGACGCGACCCATGCGCGCTATGCGCCTCCGGGTGATATGGCGCGGGATCTCTATGAGGCGATGGAGACCGCTCGCTGCGAGGCGATGGGCGCGCGGGATATGCCCGGCACCGCCAGCAATATCGACGTTAAAATCGGGCATGAGGCGATCCGGCGCGGCTATGACCAATGCAAGCAACCTGCCGATGCACCTTTGGCGGTGGCCGCAGGGTATTTGATCCGGCATCTGGCCACCGGGCGCGATCTGCCACCTGCTGCCGAAAACATCATGAACCTGTGGCGTGGGTTCATCGAGGAACAAGCTGGTGGGACATTGGAGAATCTGGATGAGATTCTCTCGGATCAGGCCGAGTTTGCCAAGTTCGCGCGCCAGATGATCAAGGATCTTGGCTATGGCGACCAGCTGGGTGATGACCCCGATGAGCTGGATGACGAGCAGGAAGATCAGGGCGAAGAAGACGCAGAGGAGCAACCCGATCCCGACAGCACCGGTCAGGATGATCAGGACGAACAGGACGCGGATGCGACCCCTGAGCAATCTCAGGAAGAGCAGCAGGATCAGTCACAGGCTCAGGTCTCGATGGACGAGATGGCCGAGGATGAGTTGGGCGATGAGGCGGAGATGCCCGAAGGTGAAGCTCCGCTAGAGCCCCCTGCACCGTCTCCTGCGTCCGAGGCGGACCCGGATTATCGGGTTTATCTGGACACATATGATGAAGAGATATCGGCAGAGGATCTGGCAGAACCGGCCGAGTTGGAACGTCTGCGGGCTTATTTGGATCAGCAGTTGGAGCCTCTGAAAGGGGCGGTTTCGCGTCTGGCAAACAAACTGCAACGCCGTCTTCAGGCGCAACAGAACCGTAGTTGGGAATTCGACCGCGAGGAAGGTATTCTGGACGCCGGTCGTCTGGCACGCGTTGTGGCGAACCCAACCACACCGCTGAGCTTCAAGGTCGAGAAAGATACCGAATTCCGCGATACAGTGGTGACGCTGCTGCTGGACAATTCGGGCTCGATGCGAGGACGCCCAATTTCCATTGCCGCCATCTGTGCGGATGTTCTGGCGCGTACATTGGAACGTTGCAATGTGAAGGTCGAGATCTTGGGCTTTACCACGCGGGCGTGGAAAGGCGGTCAGGCGCGCGAGGCTTGGTTGAACGATGGACGACCACAGCAACCCGGGCGCCTGAACGATCTGCGTCACATCGTCTACAAGGGTGCCGATGCGCCCTGGCGTCGGGCGCGACCCAATCTGGGCCTGATGATGAAAGAAGGCCTGCTGAAGGAAAACATCGACGGTGAGGCGCTGGAATGGGCGCACCGGCGGATGCTGGCGCGGCGCGAGCAGCGCAAGATCCTGATGGTGATTTCAGATGGTGCCCCGGTCGATGATTCCACGCTGAGCGTGAACCCGGCCAACTATCTGGAAAAACACCTGCGCGATGTGATCGCCATGGTGGAAAAGCGCAAGATAGTCGAGCTGCTGGCCATCGGGATCGGCCATGACGTGACCCGGTATTATGACCGCGCCGTGACCATCACAGATGTGGAACAGCTGGCAGGTGCAATGACCGAGCAACTGGCGGCCCTGTTCGACAGTGATCCACGCGCACGGGCGCGTGTAATGGGGATGAAAAAGGCCAGCTGAGGCTGGCCTTACCTCTGGCGGGAGAATTTTGGAAAAGAGGAAGCACCAGAGGGGTGTTCAGATCATGGCATCCTGATCTGGACATTTCCCCAGTTGCGCCTCAGGGTCTGCCGGAAACGCAGCGAAAGAGGCCTGTTATGTTCCAATCCTTTCAAGTGACCGCGCGCCCGGAACAGGGTCCACCAAGATTGGCCGCATTGCGGGCGGAGATGGCGCAGGCAGGTTTGGACGGGTTTCTGATCCCGCGCGCAGACGCCAATCAAGGGGAATACGTGGCCCCACGTGATGAACGCCTGGCCTGGTTGACCGGCTTTACGGGCTCGGCCGGGTTTTGTGTCGCACTGCGCGATGTGGCGGGGGTGTTCATTGACGGGCGGTATCGCACTCAGGTTAAGGCTCAGGTGGCCGAGGATTTCACACCGGTGCCCTGGCCCGAAGTCAGCCTGAGTACCTGGTTGAAAGAGCAACTGCCCGACGGAGGTAAAGTTGGGTTTGACCCTTGGCTGCACGCGGCAGGGCAGATTTCCAATGCAGAACAGGATTTGAAAGGCACTGGCATAAAATTGGTGCGTTGTGACAATCTTGTAGACCGGATCTGGGCGGATCAGCCCGCCCCGCCGATGAGCCCGGTCAAGGCGCATCCGATTGAGTTCGCCGGGGAAACGACAGACAGCAAGATTGCTCGTCTGGCTGAGGGTTTGCAACGGGATGGGTGCTGCGCGGCAGTGATCACCCTGCCGGACTCAATCATGTGGCTGTTGAACATTCGCGGATCGGACATTGCATATAACCCCGTGGCTCATGGGTTTGCTGTGTTGCACGCCGATGGCCGGGTCGATCTGTTCATGGCAACCGAAAAGCTGGCGGAGGTACGGGATCATTTGGGGCCGAGCGTGGCTGTCCACGACCCGCGCACGTTTCTGGATGCGATTGCGGTATTGGAAGGGCCGGTGCAGGTAGACGACGGCACGCTGCCTCAGATCGTGGCAGACGCGTTGGGCGACGCCATGACAGACGGGGGTGATCCTTGCGCCTTGCCCAAGGCCTGTAAAAATCCCGCTGAGATCGCAGGCAGCGCCGAGGCACATTTGCGCGACGCAGTGGCTGTGATCGAGACCTTGTGCTGGCTGGACGAACAGACCCCCGGCAGTGTGGCCGAGACGCAAGTTGTCACACAACTGGAAGAGAACCGGCGCAAGGACAATGCGCTTCAGGATATTTCGTTCGACACCATAGCTGGGACTGGACCAAACGGTGCCATCATGCATTACCGCGTGACCGAAGAGACCGATAACCGGCTGGAAAACGGTCATATTCTGGTTCTGGACAGTGGCGGGCAGTATCTTGACGGCACCACCGACATTACCCGGACCGTTGCCATCGGTGATGTCGGCACAGAAGAAAAAACCTGTTTCACTCGTGTGCTAAAGGGCATGATTGCCATGTCGATGCTACGTTGGCCCACCGGGTTGGCGGGGCGCGATATCGAATGCGTGGCGCGCGTGCCGTTGTGGTCGGCGGGGCAGGATTTCAATCATGGGGTTGGCCACGGGGTCGGTGCTTATCTGAGCGTGCATGAGGGGCCGCAGCGCCTGTCAAAAGTCAGCCATGTACCGCTAATGCCCGGTATGGTCCTGTCGAACGAACCGGGTTACTACCGCGAGGGAGCGTTTGGCATCCGCATCGAAAACCTTGTGGTCGTGGAAGAAGCCCCCGCCCTGCCCAGCAGCGACGCAGAGCGCACCATGCTGAACTGGCGCACACTGACTTTCGTTCCGATTGACCGCAGGCTGATCCTGGTGGATATGTTGACGCCTGACGAACGCGACTGGCTGAATGCCTATCATCGCGACGTCGCGGAAAAGATCCGCCCCAGGCTGGGACATGACGCGCAACTGTGGTTGGATGCCGCAACTGCTCCAATCTGACATCGACCTGTTACATAGAACGGGCAGAGGAGTGGCCCTAATACGACGACGGAAGGAAATGGAATGACTGAGATCACGATCCAAAAAGCGCCAGGCAAATGGAGTGTCCGCTCGGGCGGTGCGATTCTGGGCGAAACAAACAATGCGCTGGAACTGCATGAAGGCGACAAGGATCCTGTGATCTACTTCCCACGCAACGATATCGCGATGGCGTTTCTGGACCAGACTGACAAGGTGACCCACTGCCCCGGCAAGGGCGATGCGACCCATTTTTCCATCGTCAACAAATCATCCGTGACCCAAAACGCGGTCTGGAGCTATGAGAGCCCGATCCCGGCTGTGGCCGAGATCAAAGGTCATCTGGCGTTTTACCCGGTCGACTCGGTGAAGGTGGAGCAGATCTAGCGCAGCCTGAGACACATTGTGGGCCGCAGTTGACCTGTTGGTTATGAGGCGAACTGGTTTGAATCAGAAGCCCGCGACCGGATTGGGCTCTTGTTCGGCTGCTCTTCGGCGCGTGATCTCTTGTCGAATTAAACCGATATGCAATCGCGCGTCATATGCACCTTGACGGTAGGCAAGCGGTAACTTGAGGTTGGCAATGCTGGTGTCCAGCTCTTCGATGCTGTCGGCCACTGCATCCACGTCGCTTAGCGTCCGAGCCTGCCCCAACTCTTCCTCAAGCGCTGCGATCCGCTGATAAAAACGCCAGACACGGCGTTTCTGGAACCACACATACCCAGATGGAACGATCCGCAAAAGCGGTGCGAGGAAAAGTAAAGGCAACAGTAACAAAAGAACACGACCAAACTGCGCAGCAATCCAATAGGGCAAAATGGAATGCAACAAGTTTGGCCCGGAGTTTATCAGTTCTTCGGCAACTTCGTTTAATGGAGCGGGCGGAGACTCCGTTTTCGGGTATTCCCTTGAACCCTGCAGAATGTCGGGCTGTCCATGAATGATCTTAGCTGCGGTAACCAGCCGATCTGCGACGGCCGGGTGCAGATCAGGCCCGGCAATCATTGATGCCCTCAATGCAAGGATCTTTACATCCTCGGGCGGTCTTGGAGGATCAAGAGTGATCGACCCAGCAGGCACGGTCACCGAACTCGCCCCTCGGAGCTTCAGTGCAAGCGCGTCGACTAAAGCCATAGGGACGAAGTCTATGTTTGGATCAAAAATCGCGTCCATCAAATAAGGCGCATCCAGAGGTGCGACAAACAAAGCTGCATCAGCTTCGTTTGAATAGAGCGCATCGATGGCTTCTGAGCCACCCGCATCTACCAGCGTGATTCCCGTGTCCTCAAGCTCTGCCGCTTCGATCAGGGCAATGGCAGCCGCGCGGGTTCCCGACCCTTCTACCCCAGCGGCAAGACGGATGCCCTCCCATTTCCCTGCATTTCCACCGATTGAGTTTGGCTTTCCGCGAAACACCACCATTGGTTCAAGAAAAATGGCTCCCAACGAATGCAAGTCACCATCTTGAGGAAGATCGAGACCACCTTGAACGAACGCGACATCGACGTCACCGGAAACAAGCTTCTCTATGTTCTCTACAGAACCTGCGGTCTCAACCAAATCAATGTGAATGCCGTCTCGGGCCAGTTCTGCTTTGTAAAGTTGCCCGATCTGCCAATAGCCCCCTCCGCTCACTCCGGTCGCAAGCCTTATGCTGCTTGGCGGTTTCAAACCAAGAATCAGAGACGCAATCATCCCGACAAACAGGATAGGAAGAAGAAGAAAGATGAATACACGCATGAATTCTCACATTCAGATGATGCGAACTGTTTCTTAAACCTCGCTTGTCCGCATTCTTCGCGTCAACGAAAATCAATCGAGCGGAGCAGTGAATGACGCGTTAGGCGAAAAACCTGGCTGATCTTTGGCTGGCAGAATTGGGGCAACTTTGTTCGCACGAAAGCTCAGTCGGCCAGCAGCCGTTTCCAGAAACACCTCATCAATCAACCGGCCGGTTCTTTTTTACTTGGCCACGGATCTTACGTCGGAACCCTCCTCACACATCTGTGGTATGCAAGTGAGCGGTATTTACGGCACACTTCCTTCGGGTACTACCGGAGGCTTCCATGTCGATTTCACGTCGCGGTTTTACAGGGCTGATCGGGGCCGGTGCACTTGCACCCGGCATGCTGTGGGCGCAGCAGGATCCGGTTCTAGAGGCATTGCGCAGCACATTGGACGGGCGCCGGACAGCGTTTGAGGACCAGATGGCTTACCTCAGGGATCGCGACCAGCCGGACGTTGTTCCCGGGTTGTTGACCGCGATGCGCTATGCAGATCGCCGACGGGATGAGATTGTCGAGGTGATGGAGGCCCTGACCGGACAGCGTTATGGTAACGACTGGTTCGAGTGGATGCTGTGGCAAGAACGGAACTCGCAGATTGTCCCCCACCCCTCGCTGATCCCGTTCAAACGCGAAGTTCTGCTGCAGATCGATCCGAACTTCGATGTGTTCCTGCGGCCAGAATATCTGCAACGCGACAGGATGAAGATACGGCTGGAAGAAATCGCGTGGGGCGGGGTGCATAAGGATGGCATTCCTTCGCTGGACAACCCGACCCTTATCTCGCCTTCGAATGCCGGATATTTGAAAGGCGACGATCTTGTTTTTGGCGTGGCCATCAACGGGGATGAGCGTGCCTATCCGCTTCGGATTATGGGGTGGCACGAGATGTTCAACGAGGTGATCGGCGGTGTGCCCGTAGCGCTGGCTTATTGCACGCTCTGTGGATCGGGTATCTTGTTTGAAACACAGGTTGCGGGGCGGCGAAAACCGTTCGTTTTCGGCTCGTCAGGTTTCCTCTATCGGTCGAACAAGCTGATGTTTGATCGCGAGACACATTCGCTGTGGAATCAATACACCGGCAAACCTGTTGTGGGGCCCTTGGTGAACAGCGGAATCGCGTTGAAACAGCGCCCGGTGGTGATCACAACGTGGAACAGCTGGAAAAATTCGCACCCCAAAACGCGCGTCCTGTCGCTGAACACCGGGCATCGACGCAACTATGGCTCGGGGGTTGTGTACCGGGATTATTTCGCCTCAAGCGAGTTGATGTTCCCCGCTGTAGTGGAAGAGACACGACATCGGCAGAAAGACTACATTTTTGCCGTGCGTCAGTTCGGGGCCGCGCGGGCCTGGCCGCTGAAGGCATTTGAAAGCAAGCCGGTGATCAATGACGCCATTGCGCAGACACCGCTGGTTCTGATCGGCGATCCAAAGGAACGCAGCGTGCGCGCCTATGAGCGTAAGGGCCATACGTTCAAAGCTACGCAAAGCGGTTTGCAGGATGGCGCGGGTCAAAGCTGGACCGTGACCGAAGACGCGTTGATTGGACCGGATGGCACGCGCTTGTCGCGGGTTGCCGGTCATATCTCGTACTGGTTTGCATGGGACAATTACTTGGGAGATGCCGCCAGCGTTTTTGGCGGGTAACCCTTAGGAATGCTCCTCTGCCGCCGTTGCAGCCAAAGCTCGGTTATACGCCTTGAGCGCGTCAACGTGATAGAGCGCCCCTACAGGCGTCTCTGATCCATCCGATTCGATGATGACAACCGGGATACAAGGGATGTCATCATGGGCAAAATAGGGCATCGCGGCTTCCAACGTGGCGCTGGCTTGAATGCACATGCCCTGCTCGATCAATTCCAGGGCTTGTTCCTTTGTAATCGAACGCGGATCGCCGATGGGGCGCATCACCGCCCCGGCGCGCAGCATGGCCAAAAGGTAAGCCTGCGGTCCGGCAGCCAGATGAACATCACGCCGTTCCAGCTGTGTCAGGAAGAAAGACCGGTCCACAAGACGCGAGGCCAGTGCCGTGGACATGGAAACCGTCACCATCACGGCAAGACCGATCTGCCAGTCACCAGTCAGTTCAAAAACAATCAGTGTGGTTGAGATAGGGGCGCCCAGAACCGCCGCAGCTACAGCACCCATTCCGGCAAAGGCATAAAGCGTGTGGGTGCCGGAAACATCCGGCAACAACCCTGTTGCGATCAGACCAAAGGCCAGCCCCGTCAGCGCACCTACCATCAGAGAAGGAGAAAACACCCCACCCCCCATGCGCCCGCCCATGGTAATCGCCACCGCAACTGTCTTGGTCACCGCAAACAGAATGGCCGTGGTCAGCACTAAATCACCGGTCAGGGCGCGAATTGTCGTCTCATACCCCACGCCAATGATATGCGGGAACCAGATTGCCATCAGCCCCAGCATCGCGCCAGACACCGCCGGGCGCAGCCAGCTCGGGATGGACAGGCGGTTCTGGATATGGCTGCCGATATCCTCGGCAAAAAAGATTGACCGCATCAGCAGCAGTGCGACAAAGCCGCAGATCAGGCCAAGGATCAGGAATGCCGGAAGCTCGACATAGAATTGCAGCGATCCCGGCGTCTCCAGAGTGAATTCGGTAACGTCGCCATATTCCAGCCGGTTGATCACCGTTCCGGCAACCGAGGCGATGACGATTGGTGCAAAGGCATGAACGGCAAAATGGCGCAGCACAACCTCGAGCGCGAACAAAGCCCCGGCGATGGGTGCGTTGAAGCTGGCTGATACGGCGGCTGCGACCGCACAGCCCAGCAGGTCGCGGCCCGTGATCCCATCCGCGTGAATGCGGTTGCTGACCCATGTGGAGATGACACCGGCCATATGCACCACAGGGCCTTCGCGCCCTGTTGACCCTCCGGAACTGAGCGTGATCAGCGAAGCAAAAAACGAAGCGATGCCCGCCTTGACCTCGACTCGCCCGTCAGTGACCGCAGAACCTTCGATGACATCAGCTACGGACCGTACACGCCCGTCATTGGTGAACCGGTTCAAGATCACGCCCACAACCAGACCACCGATGATGGGAATGATCAGGACCATGAACCAGGGCAGTTTTTCAGCATGGCTGTGCAACAGCAAGATATCATCGGTGTCATAAAGATAAGCCTGCAAGCCTCGGATGGCTTTACGGAAACCAAGCGCCATGAACCCTGCAGCGATACCGATGGCCAGTGCGATGAACCAGAACTGGATCTGGCTTGGACCCCGGTGCAGCATCACCCGCCAAGCATCCTTGATCGCGGCCAGAGCCTGATTGAACTGGTTGCGCAGAACGGTGCGGGTCGATTGGGTCATTGGCCCTCGGGGATCATCACTTACACCTTAGTAAGCCACGGAGCGCCCATATAAAAGTGAGATAGCGACAGTGTGAGCATCAATTCACGCCATAGGCACGTCAGGTCTGCAGCAAGGCCCGGGCGGCAGCGCGCGCTTCTTCGGTTATGCTGTCGCCTGCCACCATGCGCGCGATCTCGTCCACGCGGTCCGGTTCGGCCAAGGGAATAACGGTGGACAGAGTTTGCCCCTCTGTCACATGCTTCTGCACGCGCCAGTGATGCGCGGCGCGGGCGGCCACTTGGGGGGAATGGGTGACAACCAGCACCTGCCCGCCCTGTGCCAGCGATGCCAGCCTGCGTCCAACCGCATCCGCCGTAGCGCCGCCAACACCGCGGTCGATCTCGTCAAAAATCATCGTACGGGCGCTGTCATCCCCTGTCAGGCAGACCTTGAGCGCCAGCAGAAAGCGGCTGAGCTCGCCCCCCGAAGCGATCTTGTTCAGCGGCCCTGCCGGAGCACCGGGATTGGTGGCCACGGTGAAGGCCACCGCGTCGGTGCCCTCGGGGCCCGGCTCAGACGGGGTGACTTCGGTTTCGAACACAGCGCGTTCCATCTTGAGTGGGGCGAGTTCGGCCATGACGGCCGTGTCCAACCGCCCTGCTGCGGCAGTACGGGCTGCGCTGAGCGCGGCGGCGACAGTCTCATAGGCAGCCTTCGCCGTGTCCACGGCTGCACGTTTATCTGCCAGATCGGCATCACCTGCATCCAAGCGATTCAGGCGATCGCGCAGCGTTTCGGCAAAAACCCCCAGCTCATCCGGAGTCACGTCATGCTTGCGGGCCAGCGCACGGATGGCAAACAGGCGTTCCTCGGCCTGTTCCAGTTCCGCCGGGTTGAAGTCCAACGCCTGAAGGCAGGCGTTTACACCGTCCTGCGCCTCACCCAGTTCGATCATTGCACGCCCCAACGCGGCAATCGGATCCTCCAATTGGCCACCCGCATTGTCAGACGCACCTTCCAGCCAGCGGATGGCGTCGGACATCGCCCCTTCGGCCCCATCGCCGGACAGCAAGGCAAAGGCACGCGCAACGTCGTCGCGGATACGCTCGGCCCCTTGCATCATGCGGCGGCGAGCATCCAGTTCGGCGTCTTCACCGGGTTGTGGATCCAACTGGTCCAGTTCGGCCACAGCGTGGCGCAGGAATTCTTCTTCGCTGCGGACAACCGCCAGAGCGGCCTCTGTCTCTGCCAGGGCTTTGCGGGTGCGCGACATTTCAGTCCAGGCCGCGCGGACCTTGGCCAGATGGTCCGAGACCCCGGCGAAGTCGTCCAGCATCGCCCGGTGACCTCGCGGGTTCAGCAGCCCTCGGTCGTCATGCTGGCCGTGCAGTTCGATCAGAGTCTCGGAGAGCGCCCGCAATACCTCGCCCGAGCAGCGGCGGTCATTGACCCAAGCGGTCTTGCGCCCCTCGGCGGTGTTGACGCGGCGCAGAATCAGTTCTTCACCACCCGGCAGGCCAGCTTCGGCCAGAATCGCATGAGCTGGATGGTCGGTGGAGAGTTCAAACTCGGCGACAACTTCGCCCTGTGCAGAACCTTGCCGCACCAATTCGGCCCGTCCGCGCCAGCCCAGCACGAAACCCAGCGAATCCAGAAGAATCGACTTGCCCGCGCCGGTCTCGCCCGTCAACGCGTTCAGCCCCGGTTGGAACGTCAGCTCCAACCGATCAATGATCAGCATGTCGCGGATATCAAGGGCGCGTAGCATCCGGTCGTTAGCGTCCCAGACCAAAGGCCATGGCGATTACAACCACTCACCTTTGATGGTTTGACGATAGATCGTGTTCAGCCAGTTGTTTCCACGGCTCTTGAGTTTCAGCCCGCGCGAGGTCAGCAGCTTATAGGCATCGTCATACCATTCCGTGGATTGATAGTTATATCCAAGGATTGCCCCCGCAGACTGCGCTTCATCCAGCAGGCCGAGGGACAGATAAGCCTCGACCAGACGATACAGCGCTTCGGCGGTATGAGAGGTGGTCTGGAAGTCTTCGACGACAACGCGGAATCGGTTGATCGCCGCGATGTAGTGATCCTGACGCAGGTAATAGCGCCCAATCTCCATCTCCTTGCCGGCAAGATGGTCGAAAGCCAGATCGAATTTCAGAACCGCCGAGGTGGCGTATTCGCTGTCAGGGTAGACCTCGATCACAGTGCGCAACGATTGCAGCGCCTGGAAGGTCAGGCCCTGATCGCGACCAACCTCATCGATCTGGTCATAGTAGCTGAGTGCCAGCAGGTATTGCGCGTATGCTGCGTCTTCATCCGTCGGGTAGAAGTCGATATAGCGCTGCGCTGCGGCCCGGCTTTCTTCGTAGTTCTTGTCCGAATGGAATGAAAACGCCTGCATGATCAGCGCGCGTTTGGCCCAATCGGAATAAGGATACAGACGTTCGACTTCCGAGAAGTACCACGCTGCATCGTCCGAGCGATTCTGCGACAGTTCGTATTCACCACGCGTAAAAATCTGCTCGGGCGTGAACCCTTCCAGATTCTGATCGCGGTCAGCGCCTTTGTTACTGCATGCTGTCAAAACTGCTGCCAGAAGAATCGCACCCGCGAACCTGACTGCCGCTTTGCTGCCAACCATACCGCCCATCCTTGTCGTCTTACTTAATGGGGCTCGCCCCGAATTGAGCCATGGTCTAGCACAGAAAATTCCGGTGCAAAACGCCTTATGCAACTTCTGGCGCAATTGTCGTCAGAGTTGATCGGCTCAGGCAACTTCGGGAATTTCGTTCACGATCAACCCTTGCCCCGGCAGACGCGCGGCCTGTTGCGGCGTGCACAGAACCGGACGCACGGCACCCGGCGTTTCAAACAGGTTGCGCAACAAGGTGTTGGTCAGGGAATGGCCCGACTTGTTACCGGTGAAGTGGCCCAGAATCGGACCACCTGCCAGATAAAGATCGCCCAGTGCATCCAGCATCTTGTGACGCACAGCTTCGTCCGCACGACGGAAGCCGCCGGGCGTCAGCACCTCGTCGCCCTGAACAACAACGGCATTGTCCAGCGTACCACCCAAGGCCAGACCGTTGGCACGCATGGCTTCGACATCGGTGCGACGGCAGAACGTACGGCAATCGCTGAGTTCGCGTGCAAAAGAGCCGTTGCGCATATCCAGCGTTTTCGTCTGGCTACCGATGGCGCTGTCTTCGAAATCGATGTGGAAGTCGATGATCAGGCCGTCCGCAGGCACGATGCTGGCGTCTGCGCCTTCGCGTGACGCGGTCACGGGTTTCAGAACTTCATAGGCCAGAACCGGGCTGGCCTGGCGGCGCACGCCCTTGGACATGATTCCGCGCACGAAATCGATCGACGACCCATCCATAATCGGAACTTCGGGACCGTCAATCTCGATCAACGCGTTGTGGACACCACACCCGGCCAGCGCAGCCATGATATGTTCGATGGTCGAGACCGATACACCCGCCTCATTCACCAGGCGGGTGCAGAGCGGCGTACGCTCGACCGCATGGTAGATAGCAGGGATCATTGCATCGCCCAGATGAATATCCGTCCGTTTAAACCAGATTCCGTGACCGGCGGCAGCGGGCTTGAGAACCATGGTGGCGGGTTGGCCGCCGTGCAGCCCAACGCCTTTGAACGTGACCGGAGATTTGAGCGTATGTTGCAAAATGGGCCTCGGTGAGCAGTGTCCAGCCTGCGAGGGCTGTGTTGGACACTCAGTTAAGGAAGCCTGCGTCAAGGCTCAACTCACTCTTTGTAACCGAATGAAACATGTATGTAACAGATCGGCAAAACCCTGCTTACATCTTCGTAAGATACCATTTTCAAACAATAAAGGGCCGCTGAGAAGCGGCCCTGTGAGTGGATTTTGTTACCGCGATCAGTTGGCTTGACGGCGCAGGAAGGCGGGAATTTCAATACGATCCTGTTCCGGGTCGGCCTCATCCTGGGCCGGTGCGGTGGCTTCGGACTGGCGCAAAACGGGCTGCTGACGTGGTGCTTGCGCCGGTGTATCCGCAGCATGGCCGGTCATCCGATCAATCAGTCGATTGAAGCCAAAACGCGAGCGTTCTTCAGGTTCAGGCTGCGAACCAACCTCGGGCTGACGCGGCTCAGCCGGGCGTTGCGGCGCTGAAGGAACCTTTTGAACCGCCGCCTGCAAACGTTGGAGCGCTTCGGGCGACGGTGTGCCTGCGGCCTGATGCCCGCGTGGCGCGACATAGCTTTCGGGCGCATGTTCGATATGCTCGGGCTGAGGTTCGAATTCGGCCACGCGCGGCTGGTAAGCCGGCGGTGGCAGGTCGTCGCTCTCACGCTCGTCACGCGGTTGGAACTGCGGTTGCGCAGGCTCTTCTGCGGCCTCAAACAGCGAAGGTTCGCGAGTTTCTTCCATCTGAGGCGCCGCGTCCGCCACTTCTGCTGCAACAGGTGCTTCTTCCTGAACGTGCTCTTCCGCCGAAACGGTGCGGGTCAGCGGCTCGGACATCGAGCGGCGCGCAACCGGCACATCTGCGGATTTTTCGCTGGCGTCGATGCCGGTGGCAACGACCGATACGCGCATTCCACCTTCCATCACTGTGTCCAGAGTCGACCCGACAATGATGTTCGCTTCTGGATCCACTTCCTCGCGAATACGATTGGCGGCTTCGTCCAGTTCGAACAGGGTCAGGTCGTGGCTGCCAGTGATGTTGATCAGCACGCCCTTCGCGCCCTTGAGGCTGATTTCGTCCAACAGCGGGTTGGCAATGGCTTTTTCCGCCGCCTGAACAGCGCGATCTTCACCGGTCGCTTCACCGGTGCCCATCATCGCCTTGCCCATTTCGTCCATCACCGCGCGAACGTCGGCAAAGTCGAGGTTGATCAGGCCCGGACGCACCATCAGGTCCGTCACCCCCTTAACCCCTTGGTACAGAACGTCGTCCGCCATCGAGAACGCCTCGGTAAAGGTGGTTTTCTCATTGGCCAGGCGGAACAGGTTCTGGTTGGGGATGATGATCAGCGTGTCGACAACCTGTTGCAGCGCTTCAACACCGTCTTCGGCCTGACGCATCCGCTTGGCCCCTTCGAACTGGAAAGGTTTGGTGACAACACCAACGGTCAGAACGCCCAGTTCACGGGCGGCTTGTGCGATGATCGGTGCGGCGCCGGTGCCGGTGCCACCGCCCATACCAGCAGTGATGAAGCACATATGAGCCCCAGCCAGATGATCGACGATCTGTTCAATGCTCTCTTCGGCAGCAGCAGCCCCCACGGTCGGACGTGCCCCTGCCCCCAGACCTTCGGTGACTTTCACGCCCAGTTGCACACGTGCCGAGGACTGACTTTGCTGCAGTGCTTGCGCGTCGGTGTTGGCGACCACAAAGTCGACACCGTCCAGCTGTTTCTCAATCATGTTGTTGACAGCGTTCCCGCCTGCACCGCCAACGCCAAATACTGTAATCCGAGGCTTCAGTTCGTCGTGCCCGGGCATCGAAAGATTCAATGTCATGCTCTGTCCGCCTGTATTTTTGTCCCGCCAAAGCGGTGTTTTTCTTACCTATCCTTGGACGATTCTAGCCGGATGATGCGAAAAGGTCACGTCAAAAATCGCGTTTCACCACAAAATATGGAGGAAATAAGGCACGAACCGGCGGCATTTTGCAGGCTCTGCCAGATGTAGCGGAAACATCGGCGATCATCACAAGACACCCGACAGGCCGCGAAGGTTTTGCTACCCTTCACGCTCTGATAGATCGTCATTCACACTGCGGAAAACTGCTCAGGTCCTGCCGCGAGACCTCTGACGGGCCTTGTGGATATCTTGAGGGATAAATCGTCCTGCCGCAACCGGATTTTTCAACTGGTCGGGGCATTTGGGCAGTTCAAGCTGCTTTCCGTAATGCTGCGCACTTCTTGAATCTCTCCGTCCACGAAGGAGGCGAGCCGCACCATCAGGCGGTCTTCGTGCAAGAAGGGCCACCAACAGACAGGAATTCCATCCGGGTCGTTGTCATAGAGAAAGCAGATCTGACCGTTTTGCGTGGTAATTTGCCCATAAACACAGCCACGCCCTTCTTCCCGCCAAACCGAGACGTGGCGGTTCAGAAATTGCTCGGTCCCGACCAGTTCTCCACTGCGAATCTCATAAAACATAAGTGTTTTGCCAACAGCCGCATCCAGAAATGCGTCCGGCGTGATCATGCTCTGGGCCATGGCCCAACCGGGCAGCAGGGCAACGCTCAGCGCGGCCCCTCGCAGATGTTTACCAATTATCACGAAACCACCGCACGGCGCGCTTGAACGGGCGCGCAGCATAGGTGTCGACGGGGATCTCGAAGTCCCACCATTCATCCTGCGGGTGGGCCGCAAACAGGCTGAGACCCACGGCAGAGGAAAACGCAGGGCCCGTTGCCGATTGCGGCAGGCCATGTACACGCAGCGGGCGTCCCAGGCGCACGCGCTGCCCCAGAATGCGGGTGGCAAGCCCGTCCAGCCCCATGATCTGACTGCCGCCCCCGGTCAGAACGATCTGTTGGCTTGGCATATGTTCAAACCCGGCGGCATCCAGCCGCACGCGGACTTCTTCCAGAATTTCTTCGACGCGCGGACGCATGATGCCGATCAGCTCGGCCCGGCTGACAGTGCGACGGTCATGTTCCCAATCGCCCGTGTCGCCACCAATGTCGATCATGTCCCGGTCATCGGCCCCGGTTGCGTGAACGCCCCCATTGAAGGTTTTTATCCGTTCGGCCACTGCCGCTGGCACACCCAGACCCATCGAAATGTCGCTGGTCACATGATCGCCGCCCATGCCGACGCAATCCGCGTAGATCATGTGTTTTTTCATGAAGATCGACACGCTGGTGGTGCCACCGCCCATATCGATACAGGCTGCGCCAAGCTCTTGTTCATCTTCGACCAACGCTGAAACGCCCGAGACATAGGCCGAGTTGGCAATGCCTGCCAGCTCAAGGTCACAGCGCTTGATACAGCGCACGATGTTCTGGATCGCCGTCGCATCGACAGTCAGCATATGCATGTCGACCGCAAGGCTTTGGCCCATCTGTCCGCGCGGATCAATCAGGCCAGAACGGTTGTCCAGCGCAAAGTTCACTGGTTGCGCATGCAGTACTTCGCGTCCTTCGCCGTAATCGGGCACGTCACAGGCGTTCAAAACGCGTCCAACCTCGGCCTCGGACACAAGCTGACCGTCAAGGTCCACCTGCGCGTCCAACCCGTATGAGCGAGGGTTGGCCCCCGAGAAACAGGCAATCACGTGATCAACACGGATATCGGCCATTTTCTGCGCCGCCTGCAGCGCAGTGCGAATGGCGCGTTCGGTTTCCTGCATGGCGGTGACTTCGCCAAATTGCACTCCGCGAGAGCGCGTGGTCGCCGCTCCGATGACGCGGAACCCAGTCTGACCGGCCATCGAGCCGATGGTGTTGTCTTCACTCAGTCGGCCAGTGCCGTCAAAACGCAAAACAAGGCAGGCAATTTTGGAACTGCCCACGTCCAGAATGGCGATCACACCGCGTTGCAAAGCCTGCCGCCGCATCTGCCGCATGGCACGTTGGGACTGATAAAGATCGGTCATCATAGTCGTTACTGCCCGTTACTCACATTCACTTTTGTATTCCACCAGTCTTCGCTGGCGGCTTTGGTCATTCGGATGGTTGGACGCTGGCCAAGGCGCATATCCACCACGGCCACGTCGCGTTCCAGAAGGTCCTGCACTTCGTTCACAGCAAGCACGCGCTCCAGCGCGCGCACCGGGCGGTCGGTCGGCAGCATGATGCGCTGACCGCGGTCCAGAACCAGATCCCAGCGCCGCTCGCCCACACGTACAAGCCCGCGCACGCGATTGCCCAGGCTGCGCGAAGTCCGGAAGAGCTCGAGCGCTTCAGCCACATGGGCATCCGCGCCCCTGCCCGCAATCAACGGCAGGTCAACATGATCCTTGCGCGAGGGGGTTTCCTTGACATGGGCTCCGGTTTCATCCAGCAGTTCCAACCCATCGCGGGTGCGCCAGACGATCACGGGTTGCCGCTCGACCACATCCACTTGCAGGATGCCGCCCGGGCGGATGCGCACGGTTGCGGATTTCACCGGGTCCAGCCCAGTGATCGTGTCGCGCATATGCTCGACGTCCAGATCCCAGGAACTGATCGGGAAATCCAGAGGCACGACCTCGCGAATATCCTCGGACAGGCTGGTCCCTGCCCCATCGATGGCCATCAGATTGACCATGAATTCGGGGCGGTCCTGAATCGAGGTGCGGATATCGGCGGCAAAGGCCATGACAGCCTCGCGGCGCTCTTCCGAGGCGAAGTAAAGCCCAACGGCTGCCGCAACGGCGCAGAGCGGCAGGCCCACTTTGACGCCCATGCGAATGCCCGGCGTCAGCATCCATCGCTGGAGCCGATAGCTGAGACGCGAAGGCGCCGGATCGCTGCGGCGCGCAGTGCGTGAAAACACCCGTGCCCCACGCAGGCGCAAAAGCGGCTCGGTCTCATGCGGTTCTGTGTCCGCCGAGGCGAAATCAGCATCCGGCCCCGAAAGGGGTTTGGACCGATGGATTTCCAACGAACGGCTGGCGGTCAGCGGTCGCATGTGGCGTCCTCCACCATCCAGGCGCAAAGCTGGCCGAATGTCATGCCCAGATGGGCGGCCTGTTCCGGGGCCAGCGATGTAGGCGTCATGCCGGGTTGAGTGTTGGTCTCCAGCAGAAACAGACCATCAGCGCCCATGCTGTCATCCCACCGAAAATCGGTACGGCTGACGCCCTTACATCCCAGGGCGTCATGCGCCCGCCCTGCGTAGTCCATGCAGCGGTCGAAGATGTCTTGCGGGATATCAGCGGGCAGCACATGCCAAGACCCGCCGGGCTTGTACTTGGCATCATAATCGTACCAACCGCCATCAATCATGATCTCGGTCACGGTCAGGGCGCGGTCGCCCATCACGGTCACGGTCAGTTCGCGCCCTGCCACGTATTTTTCGACCATGATCTGATCGGGCATGTCTTCAGACAATTGCGGCGGGCCGTTAGCGTTTTCGTGCACGATGTAGATGCCGACGCTGGAGCCTTCGTTGTTCGGCTTGGCCACGTAAGGCGGTTCCAGCACGTGCGCTTCGATCACTGCAGTTTTCGGAACGATCACACTGGGAACTACGGGCAGCCCTACGGCCTGATACACTTCCTTGCTACGCTGTTTGTCCATCGCCAGGGCCGAGGCCAGCACGCCAGAGTGCGTATAGGGAATCCGCATCCATTCCAGCAGACCCTGCACACAACCGTCTTCACCCCAGCGGCCATGCAGGGCATTGAAAACCACATCCGGCTTGATGTCCAAAAGGCGCGCATAGAGGTCGGGACCTGCGTCCAGCTCGACCACTTCAAAACCTTCTCCCACAAGGGCGGCTGCGCATTCGCGCCCAGAACTGAGAGACACCTCGCGTTCCGCCGAGGGTCCACCCATCAATACCACCACTTTGGGGTTTGTCCTGCTCGACATACCCAACGTGCGCCTCAATGTCCCCGGACCTTATGTCTTGGTCCGTACTGCGTTTATGCCTTTGATCCGTCGCCTGAATTTGCCTGTTATTGGTCTGACGGTTGGGGCTTTATTCTTTCAGCGGATCTCCGACCCGCATGATTTCCCACTCTAGCGTGATGCCGCTTGTTTCGTAAACCTTTTTTCGCACTTCTTCACCCAGACCCTCAAGGTCAGCTGCGGTGGCGGTGCCGGTATTGATCAGGAAATTCGAGTGTTTGGGACTCATCTGCGCACCGCCAAGCGTCGCGCCACGCATCCCTGCATCGTCGATCACTTTCCACGCCTTAAGATCATGCACGTCATCCGCCTGACCCGTCGAGGAAAACCCCGCCGGGTTGCGAAAGGTCGACCCTGCGCTGCGGTCCTTGGTCGGCTGGGTTTCGTCGCGCTTTTTCAGCTGCGCTTCCATGCGGGCATGGAGGTCTTCGGGATTGCCCGACGGGCCTTCAAACGTGGCGGAAACTAACACTGCTCCTTCCGGCAGGTCTGTTTGTCGATAGCGGAAATTCAGGTCACCCGGCGTGAGGTTCAGAACCTCACCGCACCTTGTGACAATGGTGGCCTTTTGCAGCACATCCGCCGTGTAGCTGCCATAGCATCCCGCGTTCATCCGCACTGCCCCACCGATCGAGCCGGGAATGGTCCTCAGAAACGTAAGGTCCACCCCCGCATCCGCTGCCTTGCGTGCCACATGGGCATCCAGCGCGGCAGACCCGGCCGTGACGGTGGTTCCGTCGACCTCAATCCTGTTGAACCCGCGCCCCAACCGGATCACCACCGCGCGCAGGCCACCATCCCGCACGATCAGGTTCGAACCAACCCCCATTGGGAAGACAGGAACATCTGACGGAAGATCTCGCAGAAACGCCTGCAGGTCTTCGAGGTCGGCAGGTTGGAACAGGTAGTCCGCCGGGCCGCCAACACGCAGCCAGGTGAGGTCGTTCAGCGGGCGTGCCGAGTTCAGGCGCCCCCGAACTTCAGGCAGGTTGCTCATGCGTTTGACTTTGCGGCCAGCCCGCGCCCGCCAACGCCGCCGGCGATCACAGCAAGCAGGAAGGGCAGGACCGAGCCGGTCAGCCAGACGAAGGGTCCGAATGCCTGTTCCTCTTCACCTGTTCCGACGCCCGCCAGCATTACGATCAGCACCAAGGCACCAGCCGAGGTCAGGCCGATGAGCCATAACAAACCCCTGATTCCGATCCAACGCCCGGCAACAAACCCGGCAACAGCGCCAAGGATCAAAGAAATGAGCGGCAGATAAGCGAAAGTGGCGATGTCGACCATGGAGCCTCCTGAAAACGACCGTTACTTACTGGCCGCCTTCATGCCCTGCATTTTTGTCTTTGTCCAACGGGTCAGGTAAATCATCGGCCAGCGCAGCATGGACATGCCCATCCCCAGCACCAACAGGCCGATCCACGGGCCGTGCTGGTATGTGACATAGCCCAGGATCGGGATTCCCACGGCGATCAGGATGTAAGCCCGTGTCCAGTGGTTATCCTTGCTGGGGATCATCGCAAGGATATTGGCAGACAAGCCCCAAAGAGCGGCCAGAGCGAGGGACCAGCTCATTCTGCCACCTCTCGGCCCGTCCATTTGCGCCAGTAATAGCGGATCGGGTTGCGGAACATCGACACGAAGCCACCAAAGGCAAGAACAGACCAAACCCAGCCATGGCCATATCCCAACCAAACGATCAGAACCGGCGCGCAGATCAAAAGGACGATCCCCGGAGGGAATTGCAGCCGCATCGGCAGCATCGCCACAACGGTCGCACAGATCACCCAGAGGGCCGCAAAGATTACGGAATAATCCATTTCCCCTCCTAAGGTCGGTGATGGCGGGTAGCAGGTTGGTTCACCCTATGGTTGCACACCAATGGACCGGAATGTCAAACAGCTTGTTTTCTTAACAGTCTCTCGGGCAGAGCATTGGCCCAGGCGCTGATCGTACCGGCCCCGAGGCAAACGACCATGTCTCCTGGACGGGCCTGTTCCCGCACCAAACGCTCAAGATCGTTTTCGTCCAACAGCGCCCGTGCGTGGCGGTGGCCATGGCGGATCAACCCCTGCACCAGATCGTCGCGGGAGGCCCCTTCGATCGGCTCTTCACCAGCCGCGAAGATTTCAGCGATGGCCACGACATCGGCGTCGTTAAAGCAGGTGCAGAAATCGTCGAACAGGTTGGACAGACGTGAGTAGCGGTGAGGTTGGTGAACAGCGATGACGCGGCCTTCGGTCGCTTGGCGCGCAGCCTTTAGGACAGCTGCGATTTCGACCGGATGATGGCCGTAGTCATCGATGATGGTGACACCGTCAACTTCTCCAACCTTGGTGAAGCGCCGATTGACCCCGCCAAAATTGGCCAGGGCCTCGCGAATCTCAGTCGCTTTCATACCCAGATGGCGCGCAACGGCCACAGCAGACAGCGCGTTCGAGACGTTATGATCACCGGGCATCGGCAGGGTGCAGCCTTCGATCACCTTGTCTTCGTATTGCAGGTGAATGTCGAAATGGGCGACACCGCCCTTGTAGGTCAGGTTTTCCGCCCGCACGTCGGCCTGTGCGTTGAACCCATAGGTGCGCACGCGGCGGTCGGCGATACGACCAACCAGAGCCTGAACCTCGGCATGGTCAGTGCAGCAGACAGCGAGGCCATAGAATGGCAGGTTCGAAACAAACTCGTGGAAACCGTCCCGCAATCTGTCGAAATCGCCCCAGTGCTCCATATGCTCGGGGTCGATATTGGTGACGATGGCGATGGTGGCGGGCAGACGGTTGAACGAGCCGTCAGACTCGTCCGCCTCAACCACCATCCATTCGCCCTGCCCCATGCGTGCATTCGAGCCATAGGCGTGGATGATGCCGCCATTGATTACAGTCGGGTCGAAATCCCCCGCCACCATGAGTTCCGCCATCATCGTGGTTGTGGTGGTCTTGCCGTGCGTGCCGGCAATGGCGATGTTCGAGCGCAAGCGCATCAATTCGGCCAGCATGTCGGCCCGGCGAACGACGGGCAGCCCTTGCGCGCGCGCTTCATCCAGTTCCGGGTTGCCCGGTTTGATCGCGGTCGAGACGACCACAACGGCGGCGTTTTCCAGGTTTTCGGCCCGTTGCCCGACAAAAATCTCTGCGCCCAAACCTGCCAAGCGGTCGGTGATCTTGGAAGTCTTGAGGTCCGAGCCCTGCACCCGGTACCCCAAATTGAGAAGAACCTCGGCGATCCCGGACATCCCGATCCCTCCGATCCCAACAAAGTGAATCGGTCCTACGTCTTGCGGCAGTTTGGTTGCAGGATTCATGCGGTCTCCTTCTGCACCAGTTGTTCGACAAGATGCACCAGACGCTCGGTCGCGTCGGCGGCACCGGTCGAAAGGGCGGCATGGGCCATTTTCTGTGCGGCTTCGGGGTTGGTCAGAACCGTGGTGATTTGCTGCGTCAATGCGTGAACGTCAAGGGCGTTTTCGGGGACCATGATCGCACCGCCAGCCTGTACCAGTCCGCGCGCATTGGCGGTTTGGTGATCTCCGGCGGCGGCGGCAAACGGGACCAGGATCGAAGGTCGCCCAATGACAGAGATATCGGCAACACTGGACGCGCCCGAGCGCGAGATCACCAACTGTGCATCCGACATGCGACGGGGCACGTCAGCGAAAAAGGTCTGAACTTCGGCGCGAATGCCATGATCATTGTAGAACGCTGTGACGCGCGCACTGTCCTCATCCCGCGCCTGATGCGAAACACGGATGTGGTTACGGATGTTTTCAGGCAAGGCGGCAATGGCCTCGGGCACCACGTCGCTCAGGATACGCGCGCCTTGTGAGCCCCCCATGACCAAAATCGACATCGGGTAGTCGCCGGGCGGGATGTATCCGGCGGCAGCGCGGTCCAGTACGGCGGCGCGCACCGGGTTGCCGGTGTGGACGCCCTGTGCCCCTTCGGGCAAGTCCGTTGGCCAGACACCGCATGCAACCTGCGCAACTCGGGTGGCGAAAAGCTTGTTCACACGGCCCAACACACCGTTCTGTTCGTGGATCATGCGTGGGATCTTTAGCAGTGTTGCCGCGCCCAACGCAGGGATCGACGGATACCCGCCAAACCCAACAACCACGTCGGGCTTATCACGCATCATCTGGAACGCCATGCTGGTTACACCGCCCACGATCTTTGGGCCGACCAGCGCCTTGGCTGCCAAACCGCCGCGCGCGAAGGTAGCCGAGGACACCTCGGTAATCTCGGTCGCATCCGGGAAGCCACCTGTATAACGCGCACCGCGTGGATCGGTGGACAGGCGCACCCGCCAGCCCTTCTGCAGCAAAGCCTCGGCCAAGGCCTGAGCGGGGAACATGTGGCCCCCGGTTCCGCCAGCCGCAATCAACAGGTAAGGGCTCCCCATTATCCTCGTCCGCGTAAAATATCGCCAAGTTCGCCTTGAGGGCGGGTTCGGGTGAAGGCCAGTAACATGCCAATGGCAATGCCGCCCGCAATCAGGGACGACCCGCCATAGCTGACAAACGGCAACGTCATGCCCTTGGCGGGCAACAGGCGCACGGCGACACCCATATTGATCATCGCCTGAACCCCAAACATGCAGGCCAGACCAGTGCCTGCCAGTCGGATGAACATGTCGCGTTCGCGCATCAGGCGAAGCAGAGACCGCACCACGATCAGTGAGTACACCGCAATGATGATCAGCACCAGGATCAGGCCATATTCCTCGGCCGCAACCGCAATGATGAAGTCGGTATGGGCATCGGGCAGAGACCATTTCACCTGCCCCTCACCCACGCCAACACCGAACAGCCCGCCTTCGCGGATGGCATTGGTGGCATAGCCCAACTGGGTGGTCGGATCGACCTCTTGGTTCAGGAAGCCATCGATGCGGCGGGCGAAGTGTTCGGAGTTTGAATAGGCAAACATACCGCCCAATACGACCGCCCCTGCCATGCCGACGAGCAGAAGCATCGGGGCCCCCGCCACAAAATACATCACACCCCAACCGAACAGGATCAGGCAGGCCTGACCGAAATCGGGCTGCATCACCAGCATCCCGACAATCGCCATACACAGTGCAAAGGACCAAATCCGCCCCGGAGGGCCGTTAATCTGTTGCGAGGCAGCCAACAGCCACGCGGCCACGACAATGAAACCGGGCTTCAAGAACTCGGACGGCTGCAGCGAGGCGAAGCCCAGCGAATACCAGCGCACTGCGCCCTTACCAAAGTCGGTCCCGAAGACCGGCAGAAAGACCAGTGCCACAAATGACGCCAGAAACCCAAGAACGGCCAAACGCCGCACCAAGGTCGGAGACATCATCGATGTCAGCAACATCGCGATCAGCGCCAATCCGCCGAAGATGGCCTGACGCTCGACATAATGGAAAGGATCGAACCCGTTGCGCCCAGCCAGCGGAGGGGATGAGGCCAGCCCCAGCAACAACCCGATGGTAAAAAGAATCAGAACGCAGGACATCGTCCAGCGATCAATTGTACGCCACCACTTCGGTAGAATCGGTTCTCCGCGCTGGTCCTGGACCGCGCCATACACCATCTCAGTCATGAGATACCGCCACTCTCTGCCTCGTTCACGTCCCGTTTTCGGGATCTGATTGAGAGTTTACAGGGTATTTTGCGTTTGGGCTAGTAGGATGACAGAGCCATTGCCAAAATTACCCCCAGGAGCAATGATCTGAAAACTGGCAATTGAACTTCAACAGAGTCTTGGATCACGAACCAACAAGATCGTAGTGCTTGATGGTTCTGGCTTCGACCAGTTCAGCTTCAGCGGGATCGATATGCGGGCTTGTGTAATCCTCGCCGACGAATGCTTTCAGCGCGTCCAGGCTGTTCCAAACCATGACAAAACTGAATTCGCGCGGCGAATCCGAGCGCGGCGCGCCCGGCAGAACCTGCACGATACCTTCGGTGTTTTGCATCAGGGGTATCGCGGTCTCGCGGAAGAATTTCGAGAATTCGGCCTCTTTACCGGGTCGCACCGTGACTTGGAAAATGCGCATGATCATTGCGGGACGCTCCTATGCAATAGACAGATTTGGGGTCCTTCGTGAAACGAGTTTACCACAAGGTTGTCGCTTCTGATGAACTGACGCCGGGTCTGCCAGTGTGCTGCCTCTTGCCATCCGAACCAATCCAAGCCATCCCCCGCCCATGACCTATGACACGATCATCCTTGGCGCCGGGGCAGCCGGCATGATGTGCGCGGCCCATTGCGGCGGACGCGTGCTGGTGATCGATCACGCCAAGGCACCGGGTGAGAAAATTCGCATCTCGGGCGGTGGGCGCTGCAACTTTACCAATATGTATGCGGGGCCCGGCAACTTCCTGTCGCAGAACCCGCATTTCTGCAAATCCGCGTTGGCGCGCTATACCCAATGGGACTTCATCGATCTGGTCGATCGGCACAACATCGCATGGCACGAGAAAACTTTGGGGCAATTGTTCTGCGACGGGTCTTCGAAACAGATCATCCAGATGTTGCTGGACGAGATGGGCAATGCAGGAGCCGAGCTGTGGGTGCAGACCTCGCTAAGGGATCTTCGCAAACAGGAAGGCGGATTTGCGCTGGAGGTAGAACGTGAGGGACAACGCCAACACCTGACCTGTGCCAATCTGGTGCTGGCCACGGGCGGCAAATCAATCCCCAAGATGGGCGCGACCGGGTTGGCCTATGACATTGCCGGGCAGTTCGGCTTGCGCATGACCGATACGCGCGCCGCGCTGGTACCGTTCACCTTTTCGGATGGTCGGTTCAAGGACCTGTCCGGTGTTTCCCTGGCCGCTCGTCTGTCAAACGACCGCACCAGCTTTGACGAGGCGCTGCTGTTCACGCATCGCGGCCTGAGCGGGCCGTCGGTGTTGCAGCTGTCGTCTTACTGGAACGAAGGCGAAACGATCCGGGTGAACCTGATCCCCGAACTGCCGCTGTTCGACCTTCTGCGAACCCAACGACAGAGCGCGGGCCGCAAGGCGTTGACAACAGAGCTGGCGCGCCACTTGCCTGCGCGTCTAGTCGACCATCTTCGTCAGGTCATTCCCATGTCCGGGAACCTGGCCGACCAATCGGACACAAAACTGTCTGCATTGGCTGCGTCTTTGGCGGACTGGCGGCTGGTGCCGTCAGGAACCGAAGGGTATCGCACGGCTGAGGTGACACTGGGCGGGATCGACACCGACGACCTGTCCTCAAAAACGATGGAGGCCAAGGATGCCCCTGGCCTCTATGCGATTGGCGAAGCGGTGGATGTCACCGGCTGGTTGGGCGGCTACAATTTCCAGTGGGCATGGTCCTCGGGCCATGCTGCTGGTATTGCCATTGCCGCCAAAAGCTAAACGACACTTCCGATAGCGCGGCCTTAGCCGACACCTGAGATCGCGCGGCCTTAGCCGACGACGTTATACCCGCGACCGCGCATACAGTTGCGCACGATGACTTCTTTGTTCTGGTTCTTGTTGATCACGTCCGCACCGGCACCCACAAGCGCGCCTGCAACAGCTGCACGACCCAGATTGTCGCTGCTGTCCTGAACGATTCCGGTGACGGCAGCCGCACCCGCCGCACCGATGGCAGCGTTCCCAGCCGTGGATCCATCAACGGACGCCTGCGACGCGGCCAGTTGCTGACACTGCTGCAGATCAACATTGTAGTTCGGACCAATTGGACCATCGACAATAGGTTGGTAATTGGCACCGGTGTTGGTGCACGCCCCAGCCACCAGGATGGCAGGCAGGATCATAGAAAGTTTACGAAATGGCATAGTCATGACCTCGTTTTGAAACTCTGCAAGGCAAAAACCAATAATCATGGCGCGTCAAGCTGATAGACCGCCAGCTTCCCTCAACCGGCGGTCATTTGCAACCAGAGGTCGGCTACACCCTTTTTCGAACCTCGGTGACAAAGTCATCACCGCGCTGTTCGAAGTTGTCATACTGATCGAAGCTGGCCGCTGCCGGCGCCAGCAACACGGTGTCACCCGCTTCGGCATCCTTCATCGCCTGCGACACGGCGGCCTCCATCGTGGTACAAACCTGCGCGTCAGCATCAAGCTGCATCGCAAAACCAGCCGCTTCGCGACCAATCACATAAGCCTTGATGACCCGGTCCGCTGCCGCGTTCAGGGCTGAGATACCGCCCTCTTTCTCAAGCCCACCGCAAATCCAACGGATATTCTTGAACGCGGTCAGCGCTTTCAAAGCGCTGTCGACATTGGTCGCCTTGGAGTCGTTGACGTAAGTGACCCCATCCGCCTCGGCAATGATCTGGCTGCGGTGTGGTAGGCCCGGATAGGAGTGCAGCGCATCCTCGATCACGCGCGGGGCAAGGCCCAGCGAGCGGCAGGCGGCATAAGCAGCACAAGCGTTCTGATGGTTATGCGCACCCGGCAGGCCCTTGATCATGCGCAGGTCGATTGAGCCTGCCTGCCGCCCTTTGCGGTATTCCGACAGGAAGCCCTTGCGGGCAAAAACCTGCCAACCCGGACCGGTCAGTTTGCGCGCGACCGAGACACGGATCACCCGGTCATCCGCTGGCCCTTCGGCCAGTTGTCCCGCCAGAAATGCGCCCTCGGTTTCGTCAATGCCGATGATCGCACGATCCGGTCCGCCTTCGGCAAAGAGGCGCCGTTTGGCCGCGAAGTAGCCCCCCATCCCACCATGACGGTCCAGATGGTCGGGCGAGAGATTGGTAAACACCGCCACATCGGGGGTCAGCGCGCGGGCCAGTTCCGTCTGATAGCTGGAAAGTTCCAGCACCACGACCGACCCGTTACCGCCCGGATCGATATCCAGAACCCCGCGCCCGATATTGCCTGCCAACTGCGCCTCGCGCCCCGCCTCGGTCAGAATGTGATGGATCAGCGCGGCAGTGGTTGATTTTCCATTCGATCCCGTCACCGCGATCACGCGCGGAGGCGTGTCGTAGTTGTTCCATTCCGACCCCGCGAACGAACGGAAGAACAGGCCGATGTCATTGTCCACCGGCACGCCTGCGTCCAAGGCTGCGGCCACCACGAGGTTCGGTTCAGGATAGAGATGTGGAATGCCCGGTGAGACGATCAGCGACGCGATGTCGTCAAACGCCCCATGCTTTCGCAGGTCAGCGCAGATGAAGCCTTCTTCCTCGGCGGTATCACGGGCCGCTGGGTTGTCATCCCAGCAGACCGGTTCTGCCCCACCTGCGTGCAAGGCGCGAGCTGTGGCCAAGCCGGACCGGCCCAGCCCCAGAACGGCCACTTTTTGTCCTGAAAAGCCTTTGACCGGGATCATTTGTTCAAGACCCGTGATATCTGGTGCAGACAATTGCAAAGGTCGCAATCACAAAAACGGAAACAAGAAGAAGTCTCCGACCGAAGTAATTAATAAAGTGGTTCTCAAGGCTTTTACCTTGTGTGATCGCTTTCAGAAGACTGTCATATGCATAAGCAGCAACTGTCAACGTGCACATGGCAAATACGACACCGCAAACAAAGTGCAGAGCACCCAGTTTCGAAAACTCAGCTTTCTCAAAAAACCAGAGCGTCGCCAAGGCAAGACCGAACGTGCCGCCAAATCCACGGAAAAAATTCGCAATCCGGCCTTCGTCTCTGGTGGAGTCTGTGAAATCGAGGTGCATTCAATGGCTCCTTCTTAGCGCACTTTCAGCGTTGCCAGACCGATCATCGCCAGGATCAGCGAGATGATCCAGAAGCGGATTACGATAGTTGGCTCGGCCCAACCTTTTTTCTCATAGTGGTGATGGATCGGGGCCATCAGAAAGACCCGCTTTCCGGTGCGCTTGAAGTAGAGAACCTGAATGATCACGCTCAGCGCCTCGACCACGAACAGACCTCCGACCACGGCCAGAACCAGCTCGTGCTTGGTGGCCACGGCGATTGCGCCCAAGGCGCCGCCCAAGGCCAGCGATCCGGTGTCGCCCATGAACACCGCCGCGGGTGGGGCGTTGTACCACAAAAAGCCCAAACCGCCTCCGAACAGGGCAGCCGTGAAAATCAGAATCTCGCCGGTTCCAGGCACGTAGTGCACGTCTAGATATTCGGTGAAGTCAACGCGCCCGACCGCATAAGCAATGATCCCAAGGGTCGTCGCGGCAATCATCGCGGGCATGATGGCCAGCCCATCCAGACCGTCGGTCAGGTTCACCGCATTGGCGGCCCCCACGATCACGACGACCGTGAACGGGATGTAGAAAAGTCCCAGATTGACCAGAGTGTCCTTGAACACCGGCACCGCCAGTTGGTTCTGAAGTGCTTCAGGATGATGCAGCGACGCCCAGAGCGAGGCCAGAACTGCAATAATGACGCCCAGTGCCAGACGCATCTTGCCCGAAACGCCCTTGGTATTCTGTTTCGACACTTTGGCGTAATCATCCGCAAATCCGATAGCCGCATAAGCCAAGGTCACAAACAGCACCATCCAGACATAAGGATTGTCCCAACGCGCCCAGATCAGGGTCGACGTCACCAGCGCGCCGACAATCAGCAGCCCGCCCATGGTTGGCGTACCTGCCTTGGAAAAATGCCCTTCGGGACCGTCGTCGCGGATCGGCTGTCCTTTGCCTTGTTTCTTTCGCAGCACATTAATCAGGGGTTTTCCGAACAGGAACCCAAAGATCAACGCCGTCATGAAGGCACCGCCAGCGCGGAAGGTGATATAGCGGAAGAGGTTCCAGAAATCCCCACCGTCCGACAGGGCGGTCAACCAATACAGCATGACAATACCTTTCTTACACGCGGCGTCTGGGCGCGATCACCCATCAAGCGCGCTCCCTTGCCCCATTTTGCGCAGACCGTCAACAATTGCAGCCAATGTCATGCTGAGAGAGCCTTTTGCCAGCACCGTGTCGCCATCGCGGATCAGTGCGGGCAAGTGTTCGGTCATCTCAGCACTGGTTTCGAACCAGAGCCCGCGTTTGTCATCGGGTAGCGCTTGGTGCAGGGCCTGCATCAGCGGTCCAATGCAATGTACCTGATCCACCTGTGCCATGGCTGCAGCGTCCGCCATCGCGGCGTGCATCACCTCTTCTTGCGGGCCCAGTTCTTTCATATCGCCCAGAAATGCGATGCGACGGGTACCTTGCGAGGCGGCCAAGACATCCAGCGCGGCCTCCATCGAGGTTGGGTTGGCGTTATAGCTGTCATCCAGAAGTTCGATCTGACCACCCCCGGACAGCGGCAAGCTTTCGCGTACACCGCGACCCTTGACCGGCGACCACGCACGCAGACCCGAAATGGCTTGATCCAGATCGACACCCAGTTCCACGCATGCCGCCAGAGCCCCAAGCGCGTTCATGGCAAAATGGGTACCGGCAGAGTTGACCTCAAAGCGGATGAGTTGATCGCCGACCACTGCCTGGGCGTTCACTGTGTTGGCCCCTTGCTGCACATCAGTCAGCCGGTATTCTGCTGCATTGCAGCCGAAATCGACGATCCCGGCCCCGTGATCCTGCGCAGTCTGACGCAGGATGTCAGCGTGTTCTATATCTGCGTTGACGATCGCGGCTCCGCCGGGTTCCAACCCCTCGAAGATCGCCGCTTTCTCATGAGCGATGCCTGCGACGGACTCGAAGGCTTCCAAGTGCACCGCAGCCACGGTTGTGACCAGCGCCACGTGCGGTCGGGCCTGTTTTGCCAGCGGGGCAATCTCGCCTGGGTGGTTCATGCCGATCTCGATCACGGCAAACTCAGTATCACGCGGCATCCGCGCCAAAGTCAGCGGTACGCCCCAATGGTTGTTATAGCTGTCCACGCTGGCGTGGGTTTTGCTTTGTGTTTCGAGGATCGTCGCCAGCATTTCCTTGGTCGAGGTCTTGCCGACGCTGCCCGTCACACCCAAAACGCGCGCATCAGTTCTAGCTCGTGCCGCCTGCCCCAACGCTTCAAGACCGGCCTGCACGTCATCAACCTTCAGCAGAGGCGCCCCATCCGGGACATCTTTGGGAATGTGAGAAACCAGCGCCGCCCCTGCGCCTTTTTCCAGTGCCTGCGCCACAAAATCATGACCGTCCCGCGCGGCTTTCAGCGCCACGAACAAATCGCCGGGCTGGATTGTGCGCGTATCAATGGACACACCATTGGCAATCCAGTCACTTGTAGCCTGACCGCCAGTAGCCTCAGCGGCCTCGGATGCTGTCCAGAGCGTCATGCGACCCTCCCGTCCAGCGCGGCGACCGAGATGCTGGCCTGTTCAACGTCATCAAAAGGCAGAACCTGATCCCCGACGATCTGGCCGGTTTCATGTCCCTTACCAGCAATCAGCAGCGCATCGCCCGGTTGCAGCGCGTCGATGCCGCGTAAAATAGCCTCGGCGCGGTCGCCAACCTCAGTCACACTGGCCTGATCTGCGGCCTCAAGCGCACCTTCCATGACGGCCGCACGGATGGCGGCAGGGTCTTCACTGCGCGGGTTGTCATCGGTGACAAACACCACATCAGCATGGTTGGCCGCCGCCTTGCCCATCAAAGGTCGTTTCGTGGCGTCTCGATCCCCGCCTGCCCCGACTATAGCGATCAGTCGCCCCATCACATGCGGGCGCAGCGCCTTGAGGGCGGTGGCCACGGCGTCGGGCGTGTGGGCGTAATCCACAAAAACCGTTGCACCATTATCGCGCGTTGCGGCCAGTTGCATCCGCCCCCGCACGGTCGTCAGATGCGGCAGGGTTTCAAAAACCTGCTCTGGGCTGTCGCCTGCGGCGATGACCAGCGCGCAGGCCAGCAGGATGTTTTCCGCCTGGAACCCACCGATCAGGTTCAGGCGGGTCTGGAACGTTCGGCCCTGCCAGGAAAACCGCAGGTCCTGCCCGGTGGCGTCAAACCGTTGATTGATCAGGCATAAATCGGCGTCACCCAAACCAACGGTCAGAACCGATTGACCCCGAGATTTTGCGACCCGCTGGACTTGAGCGCCTTTGGGGTCGCTCAGATTGATCACCGCTGTACCATCTTGCGACAACACACGGTCGAACAGACCGGCCTTGGCGGCGAAATACGCCTCGAAGGTTTCGTGATAGTCCAGATGGTCTTGAGTGAAGTTGGAAAACCCTGCGGCTGTCAGGTGCACACCATCCAGACGGCGCTGTTCCAGACCATGGGACGAAGCCTCCATCGCGGCGTGGGTCACGCCATTCTCAGCCGCCTCTGCCAGACAGCGATGCAGGGTGATCGGCTCGGGTGTGGTGTGGGCCAGCGGCGCGGTCCAGGCTCCCTCGACCCCGGTGGTGCCAAGATTCACGGCGGCATGGCCCAGCTCGGCCCAGATTTGGCGCACAAACGTGGAAACAGAGGTTTTACCATTGGTCCCGGTAACAGCGACGATGGTCCGCGGTTGTGCGCCAAACCACAATGCGGCTGCCCCGGCCAGCGCTTGACGCGGGTCTTCAACCACTACCAGTGCCGCGCCTGATTCATCCAGCTCGGCCTCAGCTATCGCGGCCCCTTCGGCATCGGTCAGGATCGCAGCGGCCCCCATGCGCAGGGCAAACTGGATGAACTCGCCGCCATGAACGCGCGTGCCGGGAAGGGCCGCAAACAGGAAGCCGTCTTTCACCTCGCGGCTGTCGACGGCCAGACCTGTAATGCCGGGGTTTGCGCCCCCGCGTGCAGTCAGGGCCAGTTGGTTAAGTTTCTTTGTCCTTGTGCCCATGACCCACCTCTTGCCGGACAGCCTAGTTTGAGGTCAGCGTTATAGCAGCGCCCGCCTCAGGCTCAAGCCGGGGACGCAGGCCCAGCAACGGCGCGACGCGACTAATAAGTTCGGCGGCGACCGGCACGGCAGTCCAGCCCGCAGTGCGGCGCTTTTCGCCATATGCCACGATCGAAGGCTCGTCCAACGTGACGATCAGAACGTATTTCGGATCATAGGCCGGGAAGATTGTCGCAAAGGTCGCGATGACCTTGTCATCGTAATACCCGCCGCGCGGCTTGGGCTTGTCCGCCGTACCAGTTTTGCCGGCCACATCGTAACCCTTAACCTCGGCAAAGCTGGCGGTGCCGTCTGTTACCACCTTGCGCAGCATTTTCTGTGCTTGGCGCGCGGTGTTTTCCGACAAAACGCGAGGGCCGTATTGCGGGCCGTTTTTGCGCAGAATGGTCGGGCTGACATAGTGCCCGCCATTGGCAATGGCAGCGTACCCGGCGGCCAGATGCATCGGGCTGGTCGATAGACCATGGCCGTAGGAAATGGTCACTGTGCTCAGCTCACCCCATTTCTTGGGCCTGAGCGGCACCCCACCCTTGGCCTCGACAATTTCAAACGGTGTCGGGTCGAACATGCCCAGCGTATTCAGGAATTCCTGCTGCCGCTGCGCACCAATCTGCAAGGCAAGACGTCCCGTGCCCCGGTTCGAGCTGTGTACGATCACATCCGCAACACTGATCTTGCCGTAATTCTTGCCGTTAAACTCTCCAATGGGAAAGCGACCGATCTTCATCGGACCTGATGTGTCGATGATGGTATTGGAATTCACCAGCCCCAGCTGAACAGCCTGCGCCGCAGTGAAAATCTTGAAGACCGAGCCCAGTTCGTACACACCTTGCACGTACCGGTTGAACAGCGGGCTGTCTGATGGATCAAAACCTGAAGTCGGCGGGCGCGGGCGGTCGTTCGGATCAAACGAAGGCAGAGACGCAGCCGACACGACCTCGCCCGTATGCGCGTTCATCAAAACAGCCGACGCGCCCTTGGCGTTCATGATCTTCATGCCGCCATACAGCACCTGTTCAACAGCCGCCTGAATTGTCAGGTCCAGCGACAATTGCAGCGGCTTGTTGCCGTTGGCCGGGTCACGCAGATAGTCGTCGAACTGTTTCTCTACACCTGCCACACCGATCACTTCGGCAGCGCTGACGCCTTCACGACCAAAACCGGACCCGCCCAGAATATGCGCGGCAAGCCTGCCGTTGGGATAAAGACGCATTTCGCGCGGACCAAACAGAATGCCCGGATCGCCGATGTCATGGACGGCCTGCTTCTGCTCGGGCGAGATACGTTTCTTGATCCACAGGAACTTGCGCTTACTGGTGAAATCCTTGACCAAACGCTCTTTGTCCAGATCAGGGAAGATTGCCACCAGCTGATCTGCAGCGGCAATCGGGTCGATCATCAACGGCGGCTGCGCGTAGACCGAATAAGTGTCCAGATTGGTCGCCAGAATACGCCCTTCGCGGTCGACGATATTGGCACGCTGCATGGCAATGGTCGCACCCGGCGCACTTGCCACGGGCTCTTGCGCCTCGGACGTGGCCAGCATTCCCATGCGCACGCCAACAACCGAGAAGGCGCAGAAGAAGAATAACCCCAGCACCAATAGGCGCCCTTCGGCGCGGGCGCGGGCGCGGTCTTTCATGTCTTCGTGGCGTTTACGGATGTTTTCCCGCTCGATCGCCTTGGGGTTTTCGCCCCGGGCGCGAGCGTCGAGGATTCGGGCCAGCGGGCGCAGCGGCGTGCGAGTCATGGAATCTGCACCTCGCCCAAAGCCTGAATGTCTGTGATGGCCTGCAGTTCAATAGGATCCACAATGGGCAGATCGGGGTCTTCGGCATAGGCAATCTGGTCGGCACGCCCAAACTGTTCTGCCCGCAGCGGCAGCAGAGCCAGACGTTCAAAGTTCAAATCTGCCAATTCGCGCAGCCGGTCGGGGCGGTTCAGATAAGCCCATTCGGCGTTCAGGACAGCCAACCGAACCTGCGCCATGCCAATCTCGCGCTGTAGTTTCTGAGTTTCCTTCACCACCTGCTGGGTGCGGTAGTTTTCCTGATAGGCCCACAGCGCCAATCCAAAAACGGACAGAGCGGTCAACACATACAAAATACTCTTCATCTTGCCCTTCCCCCCAGTTGCGGCATCCCAATCGCACGGGCCTCAATTTCCCCTGATGGTGCCTCGGTTCGGATCGCCACGCGCAGCTTGGCCGAGCGCGCGCGGGGGTTTTCCTGCAACTCCTGCTCATCCGGCCCTACGGCCTTACGGGTCTTCAGCGTGAATTGCGGCTGGTCCTGCTCGATTTCGGGCGCATATCGGTTCGCACGCCCTGTCTTGCCCGCGCGGGACTGAAAGAACCGCTTTACCATCCGATCCTCGATGGAATGGAAGGTCACCACGGCCAGTTGCCCGCCAGGCTTTAACACCCTCTCCGCCGCCATCAATCCTTGAAACAGCTCTTCATATTCGGCATTCACAGCGATCCGCAGCCCTTGAAAGCTGCGCGTCGCCGGGTGAGATTGCCCCGGCTTGGGTCGCGGCAGGCAGGATTCTATGATCCCGGTCAGGCGCAAGGTCGTGGTGATTGGGTCTTCGGCCCGCGCCTTGACGATGGCTTTGGCGATTCGACGACTTGCGCGCTCCTCTCCGAAATGGAACAGGATATCAGCCAGTTGCGCCTCACTCGCCGCGTTGATCAAATCCGCTGCGCTTTCACCCTCCTGGCTCATCCGCATGTCCAATGGGCCGTCCTTCATGAAGGAAAAGCCACGTTCGGCCTGATCCAGCTGCATCGAAGACACACCAAGGTCCAGCACAACGCCGTCCAGATCCTGTGCGTATTCGTCCATCCGCGAGAACACACCGGACTGCATCACCAGCCTGCCGCCATACTCTCCGGCCCAATCCGCAGCCATTTCAAAGGCAAGTGGATCACGGTCCACGCCGATGACCTTGTCAGCCCCCGTATCCAACAACCCGCGCGTGTATCCGCCTGCCCCAAAGGTGCCGTCCAACCAAACGCCGGACACCGGAGACACCGCAGCCAGCAATGGGCGCAGCAAAACAGGAATATGAGGTTTATCGGAGAGAGGGACAGCGCCGGACATGCCGTCACGCGTCCCCGACGCCATCGAGATAGACCATCGGGTCGAAATCGTCGGGCAGATCGTCCATCCATTCTTCGGCTTTGGCCAGTTCCTCGACTTCGTAGGTCTCGGGCTTCCAAATCTGGAACGTGTCACCGGCAGCGATAAAGAAGGCCTCGCTCTCCAGATCGATCTTGGTGCGTAGCTTGGCGGGCAGAACCAGACGCCCGGTTTCATCCACGTTTGTCGGGAAAGACTGACCGTGGAACATGCGTTGCAACATCTTGCGCTCCATCGAGCCACGCGGAAGCGCGTCGATTTTGGCATCGACCTCGTCAATCGCCTGCATGGTATAACATTCAAGGTATTTGCGACGGTGATCGCCGTACACAATCACGAGTTCAGGATTGTCACCAGGCTGCCAGTTGGGATCGGAAGCTTCAAGCACACGGCGAAACGAGGCCGGGATCGAGACCCTGCCCTTCGTGTCCACCTTATGGTGGCTTTCACCTCTAAACCTGCGCGCCAAGACGACTGTCCCTTTCGCTTGCGCCCCATTTAAAATTCACGTCCCCAGAAGGTAAAAACGGCGGGTTGATCTGCTGCCACTGATCAACCCGCCGCATTGACCCGCTTTGCGGGATGTCCAGCTGCACGCGCCACCTGGGGGGATGTCTGCTCGCCCGCGCGCCGGATCTCTTGATTGATGAAAGCGAGATGCCTGTATGAAACCTGATTAGTATTTTTGGTTCGGGGTCGTTTGGTGCCCCTGCTGCCTCGTCCTCATCGGATGTACAAGGGATGCCATGGGAATTCATGGAAATCAATAGGAAATTTTTGATCGTGTCGCTTGAAGCACGGCATATCTATACTAAAACGGAAGAAATTCGGCATCAAGACACCATAATTAGAAGCGAACTGCCCAACAATATCAACATATAGAAAAAACGTACCGGCGAAAATTTCCCACGTTTTCCCAAAAAAATTTGAGATTTCTTATTCGGACTGGATTTTCTGGCCCACTGCAAGCAACCGGCCCATAGAATCGACTAAAGCAAAAGGGGGTTATAGGTGTCATTTCCCCACCTACACCAACACCGCCCACGATTTCCCATACGCAGTCACTTGCGACCGCAAAAGCGAGTCCCCGACCTGACTCCACCCCGAAAAACTGGAATCAACGAGACGATGCTACGCCTCCAAACGGCCAGTCGTTGGTGTCCTCCGGCACTTCAATGATCTGATGTCAGCATTTCACGTCGCACAAATTCACGCCGAACATGCTCAATTCAAAGGCACACCACCGCGTGGCGTTTTTCAAGGCCCTGACGGTGCCTCAGACAATACCTATATTTCAAAGGCGTATTTCACCGCCACGAAAAACCCGAACCAATCTATGCATTTGCTGCATGGCAGCATTGACGATGTGACCTATTGTGCAATCGCAGCATTTGCCTATTTTCAATCTCAAGCAAGGGCCGAGTGATATCGGTAACACAAGACAGACGGATGATGAAAATGGCAGTCGCAGGCACACATACAGCACATAAAAGCACAACGGCGTTTGGATTGACCGCATTGGTTGAGACCGCCAAGACCCGTTTTGTGCGCTATCGCATGTATCGCCAGACAGTTAACGAACTGTCCGGGCTGTCAAATCGTGAACTGACCGATCTGGGTCTGCACCGCTCGATGATCCGCCGGGTCGCGCTGCAGGCCGCAGAAGACCACACCGCGCGTTAAGCGCAAACAGATACAGAGATCAGGCCCTTCCTCCTCCCTTTGGGTCTGTAATCAGCGGCAACGTCTTTCCTCCTCCTTGACGTTGCCGCACCTTATACCGGCCTCAAGATGCCGGAACCTGATACATCAGGGCTCTCCTCCTCCCTGCCTTGATGTTGAAAGCGCGCGGCGACGCATTCCTCCTCCCTAGCGTCGCCGCGTCTTCCTCATACCGGGCTCAGACCCGGGTTCGCATACGTCAGGGCTCTCCTCCTCCCTGCTCTGATGTTGACAAGACGGCGGTTCCCTTCCTCCTCCCTGGGAACCGCCGTTTTTTGTTTTTTCGACACTGGTGTAAGATGGCCTTCTGATTTCTGATCCGGAGGACGCCATGGCAGCCTATTTCATCGCGCAGATCGACATCCACGACCCGGACGGGTATCAGGATTATCTGGCGGGCTTCATGCCAATCTTTGACCGCCACGGAGGCCGCTTGCTGACGGTCTCGTCGAAACCGGTCGAACAGATTGAAGGCGGTTGGCCGGAAGGTGGAATTGTGCTGATGGAGTTTCCAGACCTTGCTGCGGCGAAAGCCTGGAAAGACGACCCCGATTACATCGAGCTAGCGAAGATCCGGCAAGCCACCGCCTCGACCAACCTGGTTCTGGTCGAAGGAATCTGACACCTCAGAACGGGACGTCATCCTTGTTGGTCAGGAAACGCGAGACCACTTTCTTGGTTCCCGCCTTGTCAAAATCGACCTCGACCTTGTCGCCCTCGATCCCGATCACCGCGCCGTAGCCGAATTTCTGATGGAAAACACGCTCACCCAGCGTGAAACTGGCCAATGCGGTGGCGTCAATCACCGTGCTCCGGCTTTCTTTCGGCTGCGACATGCCATATTGACCTTGCCGCGCCTGCAACCGTTTCCAGCCTGGTGAGTTGTAGACATTGGCTTCGGCTGCGCGGGTTTCGATTCCCGCGGTCCGGTGCCCGCCGCCATAAAGACCAGGGGGCGTCAGCACCTCAACGTGGTCTTCCGGCAATTCATCGATGAAGCGCGAAGGCATGGAGTTCTGCCATTGCCCGAACACCCGCCGATTGGCAGCAAAGGAAATCGTACATACCTCTTCAGCGCGGGTGATGCCGACATAGGCCAGACGGCGCTCTTCCTCGAGCCCTTTGAGGCCGGATTCGTCCATTGACCGTTGCGACGGGAACAAGCCGTCCTCCCACCCCGGCAGGAAGACCACCGGGAATTCAAGCCCCTTGGCTGCGTGCAGGGTCATGATCGACACCTTCGCTCCGTCGCTGTCTTGTTCGTTGTCCATGACAAGACTGACATGTTCCAGAAACCCTTGCAGGTTTTCGAAATTGTCCAGCTGGTTGACCAGTTCTTTCAGGTTTTCCAGACGCCCAGGCGCTTCGGGGGTCTTGTCGTTCTGCCAATGGGAGGTATAGCCGGATTCATCGAGGATGATCTGCGCCAACTCGATATGCGTATGTTCGGGCGCGCCGAACCGCATGGGGGATATCCCGTCATCGATCACCGAATCGTCTTCGACTTCGATCCGGGGGCCGCGCGTCATCGCGTTCCACCGGGCCAGCCCATCGATCAACTCGCGCAGCGCTTTGCCACCCTTCCCCTTGATCAACCCATTATCGACCGCGATCCGCGCGCCCTCGACCAGAGGCACCCCGTTCTCACGCGCTGTCATCTGAATCGTCTGCTGCGCCTTGTCACCAAGGCCGCGTTTCGGGGTGTTTACGATGCGCTCAAAGGCAAGATCATCCTCGGGGCTGACGACCAGCCGGAAATAGGCCATGGCATCGCGAATCTCCATGCGTTCATAGAATCGCGGGCCGCCGATCACCTTGTAGGGCAGACCGATGGTCAGGAACCGATCCTCGAACGCGCGCATCTGGTGCGAGGCACGGACCAGAATAGCCATCTCATCAAGGTTCACAGGGCGGATGCCACGTGTGCCGCCCTGCATCGCGTCGATTTCTTCACCGATCCAGCGGGCCTCTTCCTCGCCATCCCAATGGCCGATCAGGTTGACCTTGTGGCCATCATCCGCATCAGTCCAAAGCTCTTTGCCCAGACGGTTTTCATTGCCCCGAATAACGTTCGATGCAGCCGCCAAAATATGCGGGGTCGAGCGATAGTTCTGCTCCAGCCGCACCACATATGCGCCCGGGAAGTCCTTTTCGAACCGCAAGATGTTGCCTACCTCGGCCCCGCGCCAGCCATAGATCGACTGATCGTCATCACCCACACAGCAAATGTTTTTGTGCCCCCCGGCCAGCAACCGCAGCCACAGGTATTGGGCGACGTTTGTGTCCTGATACTCATCCACCAAAATATAGCGGAACCAGCGCTGGTATTGCTCCAACACGTCCGGTTGGGTCTGGAAGATCGTGACCACGTGCAGCAGCAGGTCGCCGAAATCCACCGCGTTCAACTCACGTAGACGGGTCTGGTATTGAGCATAAAGCTCAATGCCTTTGTTGTTGTAGGCCACGGCATCTGCGGTTGGTACCTTCTCCGGTGTCAGCGCGCGGTTCTTCCAATCGTCGATGATCCCCAGCAGCATCCGCGCTGGCCAGCGTTTGTCATCGATATTGGCGGCCTGTACCAGTTGTTTGAGCAGGCGAAGCTGATCATCAGTATCCAGAATGGTGAAATTCGACTTCAAGCCAGCCAGCTCCGCATGGCGGCGCAACAGCTTGACGCAGATCGAATGAAACGTGCCCAGCCACGGCATCCCTTCGGCAGGCTGACCCAGCAGGCGACCGACCCGTTCTTTCATCTCGCGCGCGGCCTTGTTGGTAAACGTCACCGACAGAATCTCATTCGGACGGGCCCGCGCCGTATTGAGCAAATGCGCGATCCGGGCAGTGAGGGCCTTGGTCTTGCCCGTCCCTGCCCCGGCCAGCATCAGAACCGGACCGTCCAGACGCTCAACTGCGTCCCGCTGCGCCGGGTTCAACTCATCCAGGTAGGGCGAAGGGCGCACGGCCATTGCCCGCGCCGACAGCGATGCGCCTTCGAAGGCGTCCATTTCGTCAAAACTGCTCATGGATCCAAACTACGCCGGATGCGCGCCGAGGGAAAGAGTTTGTTCACGGCTTGTTCACAAGCTTTTGCACTTCTTTTTCCATTCAATCCTAAACAAATACGCCGCTGCCCTGAGCGCCTGTTAACCCTCTGTCAAATCTTGGATCGGATGCTTGTCTGAGTGTTGTGGGAGCGGAAAAAATGGAACAGGTGGAACCGACTGGTCAGTCATCAAGGCTGAAATTGGTGGGTGTGACCGTAATGATGCTTGCGCTGACGGCAGCAGCAGGCTGGGGAATCTATGCCGTTCCCGCACCGGTGGTTGATCGCATGCTGGAATCCGACCTGCGAAAAAGGGCAATGCAGATGAGCCGTCAGGTCGAAAGCCACCTGAGCGATCTGAATGCTACTTTCCGTTTTCACGCATTGACCGAGCATGATGAAGAATTTCTGGAGCTGTTGCCCGAAACCTCGGACATCTATCGCTTCAAGCTGTTTGATGCTTCGGGGCACGTTTTCTGGTCGACACGTACAAATGATATTGGAACCGTGAACACACAACCGTTTTTCCAGTCGGTCGTCGCGGCCGGCGGTCTCTATTACAAACACGAAGAGAAACCGATCACGGAAATAGATTCGTTTGATCCCGATCATGCCGGAGATACAGGCCTAAGCAGTCGTCACGTGGCCGAGGTTCACACACCGATCATCAAGGATGCGGTGTTTCTGGGGGCTATCGAATTCTATTCGGATATTACAGACCTCAGGAACCTGTTTATCTCCCGCGTCCGCATTTCTCTGGCGTTTTTGAGCGGAGTCGCCTTGCTGGCACTGACCACCGTCATCCTGATTGTCCACCGCACCAACCGCCGTCAGGTGCGTGATCTGCGCAAACGTGCCGAAAAAGAACGTGAGCTGATGGATGAACAACTGCGCCTGGCTCGAGAGGTTCGCCTGCTCGGGGAATTGAACGAATGGTTGCAATCAAGTCGATCACTGGACGAGCTTTTCGAAATGGTCTCACGCTTTATGACCCACATTTTGCCTGAGTCGGAAGGCAGTGTTTATGTCTATTCGAACTCTCGCGATGTGCTGGATGGCTGCGCCAGCTGGAATGGCGGCGCGCACAAGGCGCATATCCATCCTGAAGGATGCTGGGGCTTGCGGCGCGGCAGGACCTATGAGTTCGGCGCATCCGAGATCGATTTTGTCTGCGAACATGCCGAACCGCATGACGGCCGACCCTATTTCTGCTTTCCCATTCTGGCACATGGCGAAACAGTTGGTCTTCTGCACCTTAGGGCAATCGAGGGGCGTGAGGATTGTTTCAACAAAAGCCGTAAATTGGCTCAATTGTGCGCCGAACAGATCAGCATGGCGATTGCCAATGTCCGCATGCGGGATCAGCTTCATGACCAATCGGTACGCGACCCGCTGACCGGATTGTTCAATCGCCGCCACATGACCGAAACGCTGCGCAAATCCATCAGCCGCTGCCAACAGACGGGCGCTGCGCTGAGCCTGATTGCGGTGGATGTCGATCACTTCAAGAAGTTCAACGATACACATGGGCATTATGCCGGTGACATGGTCTTGCGCGCGGTCGGCGCCGCGCTGGAGCAAGGCTGCGACAGGGACGAAATCGCCTGCCGCATCGGCGGCGAAGAATTCATGCTGATTCTGCCCGACAACAGCCCCGAAGACGCCGTAACTCGTGCCGAACAGATGCGTCAGGCGGTCGAAGCCGTAGCTGTACGCTATGGCGAGAAGGCTCTGCCCCGCATCACGATGTCGGTTGGGGTCGCGCATTACCCGGCCCATGGCACCATTCCACAGGACCTGATGCGTGCTGCCGACGACGCACTGTATGTTGCCAAGGATAAGGGTCGCAATCAGGTTCAGGTTGCCTGCGGAACCACGGATCCGGCTAAACGCGCAGGGCCTGAAAGCAAGCATCCCTCGACAGATGCAGCATAAAAACCTTGCCGAATCGCGTGGCGGATCGGATCAATCTGCATGGATCTGCACAGCACCTATCCCGGCATTCCGGACCTGAAACGACGCGCGCGCCGCCGCCTGCCGCATTTCGTGTGGGAGTATATCGACAGCGGAACCGGTATTGAAACGACGTTAAACCGCAACCGCATAGCGCTGGATGATGTCCGCCTTTCCCCCTCGATCCTGCACGGTGAGCTGGAGTTCGACACATCAAGGACGTGTCTGAGTACCGCTTGCCCATTGCCCTTCGGAATCGCCCCCATCGGGATGTCTGGACTGGTCTGGCCCGATGCGGAACGGCTGTTGGCGCAGGCCGCCGCGCAGGCGGGTATTCCCTATACCCTGTCCACCGTTGCCAGCCAAAGCCCCGAAGATTTGGCCCCGCATTTGGGACCAAACGCGTGGTTTCAGCTTTATCCACCGCGGGACCCCGAAATTCGCAAGGATATGCTGGATCGGGCGCGCCGGGCCGGATTTCGAACTCTGGTGCTGACCGTGGACGTCCCTGTTGCCTCGCGCAGGGAACGGCAAACCCGCTCAGGTCTCAGGCAGCCGCCAAAGCTGACGCCGCGCTTGCTGGCACAGATTGCGGCAAGACCCGCCTGGGCTATGGGGATGTTGCGCAACGGCGTGCCGCATATGCGCACTCTGGACAAGTACATCGAAAATCCCGGAGATCTGCCTCCGACGGCCCATGTCGGATACCTGTTAAGGACCTCGCCAGGGTTGGACTATGTCTCGTGGCTGCGCGATCATTGGGACGGACCTTTTGTTATAAAAGGCATCCTGCGCGCCGAAGACACAGAGCGTCTGGAACAGATCGGGGTGGACGCCCTTTGGGTCTCGAATCACGGTGGGCGTCAGTTTGACGCCGCTCCTGCCAGCATTGAGGTTCTTCCCTCGATCCGCAACACAACCCGCCTGCCCCTGATCTTTGACAGCGGTGTCGAAGGCGGGCTGGATATTCTGCGTGCGCTGACTCTGGGAGCGGATTTCGTCATGCTTGGGCGCGCATTCTTGTACGGATTGGCGGCACTTGGCGCGCGCGGACCCGCCCATGTCATCGATATTCTAAGACAGGATCTGCACGCAAATATGGGTCAGATGGGCCTGGCAGATTTGTCTCAATTTGAGAGAAAACGCTAAGTATTTGATGCTGCGGCGCGGCATAAGTATAAGAGCGCAGCGACCAAGGGCGTTTGCGAGCGGTAACATGCCGGTTCTACCCAGAAGAACGGATATACCTGCGCGTATTGTTCGCCCAAAGAGACGCCCAACCACAAAAGACCGGGACCTATTATGACAGACTTCTCCAAGATCCTGATCGCCAACCGCGGCGAGATTGCCATCCGCGTTATGCGCGCAGCAAATGAGATGGGAAAACGAACCGCCGCCGTTTACGCCGAAGAGGACAAACTGGGCTTGCACCGGTTCAAGGCGGACGAGGCGTATCAGATCGGTGAGGGCATGGGGCCGGTCGCGGCCTATCTGTCGATCGATGAGATAATCCGTGTTGCCAAGCAATGCGGCGCAGACGCGATCCACCCAGGCTATGGCCTGCTCTCCGAGAACCCGGATTTCGTAGATGCATGTGTCAAGAATGGCATCACTTTCATCGGCCCCAAGGCGGAAACCATGCGTGCACTAGGCGACAAGGCCAGCGCGCGGCGTGTCGCAATCGCGGCGGGTGTACCGGTCATTCCGGCAACCGAAGTGCTGGGCGATGACATGGATACCATCCGCAAAGAGGCCGCCGAGATCGGCTATCCGCTGATGCTCAAAGCCAGCTGGGGCGGTGGTGGTCGGGGAATGCGCCCGATCCAGTCGGAAGATGAGCTGGAAGAAAAAGTTCTGGAAGGTCGCCGCGAGGCCGAAGCCGCCTTTGGCAACGGCGAGGGATATCTGGAAAAGATGATCATCCACGCCCGCCATGTCGAGGTACAGATCCTGGGCGACAAGCATGGTGAGATCTATCACCTCTATGAACGCGACTGCTCGGTCCAGCGCCGGAACCAGAAAGTGGTCGAACGCGCCCCCGCCCCATACCTGAGCGAAGAGCAACGCGCCGAGATCTGCGAGCTGGGCCGCAAGATTTGTGCCCATGTGAACTATGAATGCGCTGGCACGGTCGAATTCCTGATGGATATGGAAACCGGCAAGTTCTACTTCATCGAAGTGAACCCGCGCGTACAGGTGGAACACACCGTGACTGAAGAAGTCACCGGCATCGACATTGTGCAGGCGCAGATCCTGATTGCGGAAGGCAAAACACTGGCCGAGGCCACCGGTGCAGCAAGTCAGGCAGACGTACATTTGACCGGTCATGCTCTGCAGACCCGGATCACGACCGAAGACCCGCAGAACAACTTCATCCCCGATTACGGCCGCATCACCGCCTATCGCTCGGCCACCGGCATGGGCATTCGTCTGGACGGCGGCACGGCGTATGCAGGTGGTGTGATCACGCGTTATTATGATTCGCTGCTGACCAAGGTAACGGCCAAAGCGCCTACCCCCGAAGCAGCGATTGCCCGCATGGACCGTGCGCTGCGCGAGTTCCGTATTCGTGGCGTCAGCACCAATATCGACTTCGTCATCAACCTGCTGAAGCACCCGACCTTCCTGTCGAATGAATACACTACCAAGTTCATTGACACGACGCCGGACCTGTTTGCCTTCAAGCGCCGCCGCGATCGGGGCACCAAGGTTCTGACTTATATCGCCGACATCACGGTGAACGGTCACCCCGAAACAAAGGATCGGCCAGAGCCGCGCGCCGATCTGAAAGAGGCCAAGCCCCCCGCGCAGAAGGCAGAGCCGCAAATGGGCACCCGCAACCTGCTGGAGCAGAAGGGCCCGCAGGCCGTGGCCGACTGGATGAAAGCGCAGCGTCAGCTGCTGATCACCGATACCACCATGCGCGACGGGCACCAGTCGCTGCTGGCAACCCGTATGCGCTCGATCGACATGATCAAGGTGGCCCCCACCTATGCCGCCAACCTGCCGCAACTGTTCTCGGTCGAATGCTGGGGGGGTGCGACCTTCGACGTGGCCTATCGCTTCCTGCAGGAATGCCCGTGGCAGCGCTTGCGTGACCTGCGCGAAGCGATGCCGAACTTGATGACCCAGATGTTGCTGCGCGGCGCGAACGGTGTGGGTTACACCAACTATCCCGACAACGTAGTGCAGGAATTTGTGCGTCAGGCGTCCAAAAATATCGACGTGTTCCGTGTGTTCGACTCGTTGAACTGGGTCGAGAACATGCGTGTGGCGATGGACGCCGTGGTAGAAAACGGCAAAATCTGCGAAGGTACCGTCTGTTACACCGGTGACATTCTAGACCCGGATCGTGCCAAATATGACCTGAAATATTATGTCGGCATGGCGAAAGAGCTGCGCGATGCCGGTGCACATATTCTGGGCCTGAAGGACATGGCTGGCCTGCTGAAACCGGCCTCAGCCAAGATCCTGATCCGCGCGTTGAAGGAAGAGGTCGGTCTGCCGATCCACTTCCACACCCATGACACTGCAGGTATTGCTAGCGCGACCATTCTGGCGGCGTCCGAGGCGGGCGTCGATGCGGTGGATTGCGCGATGGACAGCTTCTCGGGCAACACCAGCCAGGCAACGCTGGGCACCGTGGTCGAGGCGCTGCGCCATACCGACCGCGACACCGGGTTGGACATCAAGGCGATCCGCGAAATCAGCGATTACTTCGAGGTTGTACGCGGCCAGTACGCGGCCTTTGAATCCAGTCTCCAGGCTCCGGCATCGGAAGTCTATCTGCACGAGATGCCCGGAGGCCAGTTCACCAACCTCAAGGCGCAGGCGCGCAGCCTGGGGCTGGAAGAGCGCTGGCATGAGGTGGCGCAGATGTATGCGGACGTGAACCGGATGTTCGGCGATATCGTGAAGGTGACACCGTCGTCCAAGGTTGTTGGCGACATGGCACTGATGATGGTCAGCCAGAACATGACCCGCGAACAGGTCGAGGACCCGGGCACCGATGTGGCCTTCCCTGACTCGGTCGCAGACATGATGCGCGGCAATCTGGGTCAGCCTCCGGGCGGGTTCCCCGACACCATCATAAAGAAGGTGCTCAAGGACGAAGCCCCCAACACCGAACGCCCCGGCAAGGACGTGCCTGCGGTTGATCTTGAGGCCACCCGCGAAGAGCTGTCCAAGCAATTGGAAGGCAAAGAGGTCGATGACGAGGACCTGAACGGATACCTGATGTATCCCAAGGTCTTTTTGGACTACATTGGCCGTCACCGGGTTTATGGCCCGGTCCGCACCCTGCCCACGCGCACCTTTTTCTACGGCATGGAGCCGGGCGAAGAGATCACGGCGGAAATCGACCCGGGCAAGACGCTGGAAATACGCTGCCAGGCCATTGGCGAAACGGATGAAAAGGGCGAGGTTAAAGTGTTCTTTGAACTCAACGGCCAGCCGCGTGTCATCCGGGTTCCGAACCGGATGGTCACATCGACCACGCAGGCTCGGCCTAAGGCCGAGGTCGGCAACCCAGATCATGTCGGAGCCCCCATGCCGGGTGTTGTGGCCACTGTCGCCGTTACTGCGGGCCAACATGTCAAGGAAGGCGACATGCTGCTGACCATCGAGGCGATGAAGATGGAAACCGGTATCCACGCCGAGCGCGACGCGACGGTCAAAGCGGTTCATGTGCAGCCCGGCGGCCAGATTGACGCAAAGGACCTTCTGGTCGAGCTGGAATAAGCTGCAGAACCTTCTACAGTTCAAAGGGCCGCGCGGGAAACTGCGTGGCCCTTTTCTATAATGGAACGGAGATACACCATGCTTGCAATCACCCCGATCTACGCGGCCCTGATCGCACTGCTTTATGTGACGCTCAGCGTCAAAGTGATCCTGCAGCGCCGCAGCGACAAGATCTCAGTCGGGGATGGCGGCAGCAAAATGATGATCAAAGCGGTACGGACGCATTCCAACTGCGCCGAATACGCACCCATCGGCCTATTGCTGATCGCAATGGTGGAGTTGCAGGGCGCAGGTGGCGTGCTTTTGCATGTGCTGGGCTTGCTGTTGCTGGCTGGACGTTTGCTGCACGCTTATGGGTTTGGCAGAACGCCACAGATCGTCATCCTGCGACAGATTGGTATGGGGCTGACCTTCACGGCGATATTGGTCGCTGCCATTGCGAATCTGGTTTTGGCGCTCTGACCGATTGCGGGTTTAACCCGCCAAAACCCGCGTTTCGATCAGCGGGGCTTGCATCAGGGTTGGCTCGACCTCTGCCACCCTGTCTTCGCCGCGCGCGCAGATCAGTGTTGTAAGCGCAATCAAGGCAGCCAACACCGCCATTTTCAGGTCCGCTGTATTTGTCATTTTCTTCTCTCAGCCCCTCTTGTTTTGTGATGCTCTGGATTTAGAACGCTTCAACCCTAGATTTCCGTCGAAAGATTTTTCCGCTTTTTTGCGTTTTTCCGCTTGCAGCCCCGCGTGGGAATTTATACATCCCTCCTCACTCAACGGCGCGGGCGTAGCTCAGGGGTAGAGCATAACCTTGCCAAGGTTAGGGTCGGGCGTTCGAATCGCCTCGCCCGCTCCATTGAGAGGTCTTTGGACCACATATGTATCTGATGCGGGCGTAGCTCAGGGGTAGAGCATAACCTTGCCAAGGTTAGGGTCGGGCGTTCGAATCGCCTCGCCCGCTCCAGATACCAAACTCTCCAAACATGCTGGTTCTTTGCTGGGCGTTGCGCCATTCTGGCCGCATTACGCAATGCAGGATTACCCTATGTCTGATTACATCATACGCCCGCTCACTGCCGCCGAAGTTCAGCACGCCGTCGATTGGGCCGGGCGCGAGGGCTGGAACCTGGGGGTTCATGATGCCGAGTGCTTTCGTCCGACGGACCCCGACGGCTTCTTGGGAGGTTTTCTGAACGGAGAGATGATCGCATCAGTTTCAGCGGTAAATTATGACGATCACTTTGCTTTCCTGGGCTTCTACATCGTCAAACCCGAATTCAGACACCATGGCCACGGGCTTGAGATCGCGCAGCATGCGCTGGCCCATTGCACCGGGCGCAACATGGGTCTGGACGGCGTGGTCGAGCAACAGGACAATTATCGCAAGTCCGGGTTCACCTTCGCCTATAACAACTATCGGTTTGCCGGAACGAAAACTCGGATGTTGGCGAAACTGGACACATCTCCGAATGATCGCATCGCGGATCTGAACAACGCATCCGTCGCATTGAAGGCTTATGACCGCAAACTGTTCCCTGCGCCACGTGACCTTTTTTTGGATAGTTGGCTGAGCGCTTACAGCCATGTCTCGAAGGTTTATACTGAGAATGGCGAGATCAGAGGCTACGCTACGCTGCGCCCTTGCCTCACGGGCTATAAAGTAGGGCCTCTGTTTGCGGACACCACCGATATCGCAAAGGCGTTGTTGAACGCTGTCTTGTCCTCGATTCCCGAGGACCACAATCAACACCAGGTTTTCGTGGATATGCCTCAGCCCAACGCATCAGCCTTCGCATTGGCCGACGAGCTTGGGCTGGATAAAGTCTTTGAAACGGCCCGGATGTATTCCGACCACGAGCCGGATATCGATCTGAACCGCATCTTTGGCGTCACCACGTTCGAACTTGGTTAAAACGCCTTGAACGTCATCGTCGTCAGCGAACGTTCGATGTTGGGAATCACCAACAAATGTTCGTTGATGAAATGACCTACATCCTCGGTTTCGGGGATGTAGAGTTTGAGCAGCAGGTCGTATTCACCGCTGGTGGAATAAAGTTCCGAATGAATTTCGCGCAGAGCGATTTCCTCGGCCACCTTATACGTGGTGCCGGGTTTGCAGCGGATCTGGATGAAAACGCAGGTGGACATGGTGTAACCCTATCGGTTCGTTTGCTTGCAAGCTGACACGGGGCACAGCCGGGTGCAATCCCCTGCAACAGTTTGCCGTGAATGCCACCTATGGTCTGGATAAGGCAACCCAACCCCGTCTATAAGCGCGCCTGTAGCAAAAGGAATTCGCCCATGCGCAGCGCTTCGATCAGCCGCAAGACCGCCGAGACCGAAATTTCGGTTCAGGTCAATCTGGACGGCACCGGCACCTATGACAACCAAACCGGCGTCGGGTTCTTTGACCATATGCTGGATCAGCTGGCGCGCCATTCGCTGATCGACATGACGATCAACGCCAAGGGCGATTATCACATCGACGACCACCACACGGTCGAAGATACCGGTATTGCGCTGGGTCAGGCACTGGCGCAGGCTTTGGGGGACAAGAAAGGCATCCGTCGTTATGGCGAATGTCACCTGCCCATGGACGACGCACAGGTACGCTGTGCGCTGGACCTTTCGGGCCGTCCCTTCCTGATCTGGAACGTTGATCTGCCGACCCAGAAGATCGGTACATTCGACACCGAGCTGGTGCGCGAGTTCTTTCAGGCACTCAGCACCCATGGCGGCATCACGCTGCATATCGATCAACTGCACGGTTTCAACAGCCACCACATCGCCGAAGCTGCCTTCAAGGCCGTTGCACGCGCCCTGCGGGATGCGGTTGAGACCGACCCCCGCAAGGCGGACGCTATTCCGTCAACCAAAGGCGCGCTGTAAATGCTGACCGCAATTATTGATTACGAAAGCGGTAACCTGCATTCGGCCGAGAAAGCGTTTCAGCGCATGGCGCGCGAGGTGAACGCGGGCGAGGTTGTTGTAACCTCGGACGCGGATGTTGTCGCGCGAGCGGATCGTCTGGTTCTGCCCGGTGACGGGGCATTTCCGGCCTGTGCTGCCGAGCTACGCGGCCACAAAGGTATCTATGATGCGATGGTCGAGGCAGTCGAGCAGAAAGGCCGACCGTTTCTGGGTATCTGCGTCGGCATGCAACTCATGGCAACAACAGGCCATGAATATACTGATACGGATGGTCTGGACTGGGTTGCCGGTGATGTGGTCAGGATCGAGCCTTCGGATTCAACTCTGAAAGTACCCCATATGGGCTGGAACAATCTGGTTCTGGAAAGCGATCACCCCGTGTTCAACGGAGTGAAATCGGGGGATCACACCTATTTCGTGCACTCCTACCACTTCCGCGTCACAGATCCGGCACAGCGGCTGGCTTATGTGGAGTATGGTCAGGAAGTCACGGCCATGATCGGCCGCGACACGATGGTTGGGATGCAGTTCCACCCCGAGAAAAGCCAGGACGTTGGCCTGCGTCTGTTGGGCAATTTCCTGACCTGGAAACCCTGACGCTTACTGGACCCTTGTCCAGGTCTGACCCCGGCAGATCAAACCGCCCGCCACACAGCCTTTGACAGTCAGATTGTTCTGGCCGTCCAACGACATTTTCGAGTTATAGGTCTTGTCGCGGTCCGGGGCCCAGATCTTGCCGCTGTCATAACTGCCGCCACCCTCGGGCACCATGTCCCAGATGATCTGTTTACCCAGATTTTCATATTCCAGCTGCTGGTTGCCATCCGCGTCGAACGCACTGTCGATGGTACCGCAAATCGCGCTGCCGCATTCTGAAATTGTTACGTGCAGATATCCGCCTGTATCACCCGGTGCGGTCTTCCACAGACCATCGACGGGATCAGCGGCCATTGCCCCGGTTGCAAGAAGCGTCAAACCCGCTGCAAAAGTAAATCTCTTCATGGTTTTCTCCCTGTTTTGAGGACAGTCTGACCCGCCAATGGGCGACGGGCAAGAATGACCCAGCGTCGCGTTGCATCCCCTGCCCTGCTTGTGCGATATCCCGCGCGTGTAACAGTGATATAGGGCCGCCCGAAATGATCCTCTACCCCGCCATCGACCTCAAAGACGGCAACGCCGTCCGCCTTCTGCGCGGAGAAATGGACAAGGCGACCGTTTTCAACGAAGACCCCGCCGCACAGGCCCGCGCCTTTGTCGAGGCGGGATGCGAGTGGCTGCATCTGGTCGATCTGAACGGCGCTTTTGCGGGTGAGCCAGTCAACGCAGCCCCCGTCGAGGCGATTCTGAAAGCGTGCAATGTGCCAGCTCAGCTGGGCGGTGGCATCCGCGACATGGCCACCATCGAGACCTGGATAGACAAGGGTCTGGCCCGGGTCATTCTGGGCACGGTTGCTGTCGAAAACCCCGATCTGGTGCGGGAAGCCGCCAAAGCCTTTCCCGGCAAGGTCGCTGTGGGTATCGACGCGCGCAACGGGATGGTTGCCACCAAAGGTTGGGCCGAAGAAACTGACGTGCAAGTCACCGACCTTGCCCGCAGCTTTGAGGATGCCGGTGTCGCCGCAATCATCTATACCGATATCAACCGAGACGGCGCCATGCAGGGTCCGAACATCGAGGCCACCGCCGCGCTGGCACAGGCTGTATCAATCCCGGTCATCGCCTCGGGCGGTGTCAGTTCTCTGGACGACCTGATTGCCCTGCGCGACTGTGGTGTCGAACTGGACGGCGCGATCTCGGGTCGGGCACTGTATGATGGCGCGATTGACCTGGCCGAGGCCATTCGCGCCCTGTCTTGATAGGTTACTGCGCGGCAGCGGCGGTCAGTTTGGCCAAAGCGCCGCGCATCTTTTCGATGGCGGGTGACTTTTCGACTTCATCCAGCTCATCCATCGTTTCTTTGGGGTCTTCATAAGCCAGCCAGACCTGACCGTTGGCATCTTCATAGGCCTGCACCTTGAGCGGCAGGAACAACCCGGCACGTGGATCAATCTGCATGGCTGGTGTGCCCAGCGCAGGATTGCCGAAAATCAGCACCTGATTGGCGGGAATGGGTGTGCCGACCTTTTCCGCCCCGGCCGCATGGTCGATGCGTGCAAACACGGTGGCCCCGGCGTTGCCGACCGCTGCTTCCAACGCGTCCAGCGCCTCAACCACGGATTTATTTGTTTGAACTTTGATAATGTCGTCAGCCATGGCGGATAGTGCGCCCCCGAATGTTAGAATTGAAGCCAGAAGAAGATGTTTCATCTCGATAATCCTTTTCATGAATTTCACCTCTAATTTCCATGGCTTCACGATGGATCGCAATCACAAGTCTGGCATCGGCGGGGCTTTGCCGCTAAAGGTCCGGCAACGAAGGACGCCCAGATGCTAAAAACCCGGATCATTCCCTGTCTCGATGTTGCTGATGGCCGCGTGGTCAAAGGTGTAAACTTCGTCGGTCTGCGCGATGCAGGCGACCCGGTGGAATCGGCCAAAGCCTATGACGCTGCCGGTGCAGATGAGATCTGTTTTCTGGATATTCACGCGACCCATGAGAACCGTGGAACCATGTTCGATGTGGTGCGACGCACGGCCGAGCAGTGCTTTGTGCCGCTGACAGTGGGCGGTGGCGTACGCACCAAGGATGATGTCCGTGCCTTGCTTTTGGCAGGGGCGGACAAGGTCAGCTTCAACTCGGCCGCCGTTGCCAACCCGGATGTGATCGCGGAAGCAGCGGACCAGTTCGGAGGTCAGTGCATTGTCTGCGCCATCGACGCCAAGACGGTCAGCCCCGGCAAGTGGGAGATCTTTACCCATGGAGGACGCAAGCCCACCGGCATTGATGCTGTGGAATTTGCAAAAACCGTCGTTGCCAAAGGGGCCGGAGAAATCCTGCTGACCTCGATGGATCGTGACGGCACAAAGGCTGGGTTCAACCTGCCCCTGACCCGCGCAATTTCCGATGCTGTGGACGTGCCGGTGATCGCCAGCGGCGGTGTCGGCAATCTGGAACATCTGGTGGAAGGCGTCACGAAAGGCCGGGCGAGTGCGGTACTCGCTGCTTCAATTTTCCACTTCGGCGAATACACCATCCGCGAAGCCAAGGAACACATGTCCGCCGCTGGTATCCCGATGAGGCTGACATGAACACTCTGCACGAACTGGCCAATACAATTGAGGCTCGGAAGAGTTCTGACCAGGACTCCAGCTGGACGGCCAAGCTTCTGGCCAAAGGCCCAGTAAAATGCGCCGAGAAATTCGGCGAGGAAGCCATTGAGGCGATCATCGAGGCCGTTAAGGGTGACAAAGCCAAGCTGACCTCTGAGGCGGCGGATGTTCTGTATCACCTTTTGGTCATGTTGGCCGCACGGGACGTGGCGCTGGATGATGTCTTGGCCGAACTGGCCCGTCGTCAGGGCGTCAGCGGCATCGCGGAAAAGGCATCCCGCTCCGACGGGTAACGCCTGGGTTCCGCGCCGCTGTTTTGACCGCTATACTCGGGCGTCAGATTGGCAGGCCGAGGGCGCGATATGATCCGAGTTTTGATGCTTGTGGCAACGCTTGCCATTGCTGCGGCCTGCTCTGCGCCACCTGCCTCGACCGGGGACGAGGTTCAACGACTGTCAGCCGAAATTCAGGCGCTGGGTCCTGATATCGACCCAGAAGAAGCCCGACGGGCTGCGCAAGTCGCTTATGCCTACACCGCGCAGCTTGTCGATGAATATCAGATCACGGATCCGCCATTGATCCACAACGCAAAAGTCAACAAGGGCCTACGCCCGCGCGGGCTGTGCTGGCACTGGGCCGAAGACATTGAGCGTCGCCTGAAACAAGAGAACTTCCAAACGCTGGAGATGCACCGCGCCATCGCCAATGCCGACAACCCGCTGAGGATCGACCACAGCACCGCAATCATCAGCCGCAAGGGGGAAACGCTGTATGACGGCGTTGTACTGGATCCGTGGCGCTACGGCGGGGTTTTGTTCTGGTCTCCGCTGGTTGAGGACACCCGGTACGAATGGGTGCCGCGCGACGTGGTTTTGGAGAAGCGGCGTCAGGAACAAGTGGCCCGGCTGAAACCGTATCAGCCGGCAACGCCTTAAAGCTTGGATGAGATGATTCCGGTCGAAAACCCGCCCATGCGCAGCTCGCCAAACAGGCGTTGATACTCGATCTTGGGACAGCGGTTCATCACGACGTCCACACCTCGCGCTTCGGCCTTTGCGGCTGCTTCGGGATGTTCAACCCCGATTTGCATCCAGATCGTACTGAGTGAAGGGAAGGCTGCCAACGCTTCGTCAACGATGGGTGGCACAGCTTCGGACCGCCGGAAAATGTCGACCATGTCCACCGGCTCGGATAACTCCGACAAGCTGCCACGCACCGTCTGGCCAAACAGTTCCTTACCCGCATGTCCCGGATTGACCGGGATCACAACGAACCCTTTCAACGACAGATAACGCGCCACGTAATAGCTGGGCCGCACCGGATTCATGGATACCCCAACAACGGCGACCGTCTTGGTCCGTTGCAGAATGGCTTTCAGATATGGGTCAGAATACTGAGGCATGCCTCATCCTTAACAGGGTTCCAAAAAGAAAAAAGCGCCCAAGAAACCTTGGGCGCCAGTTGTTGGAACGAGGGACAGTGAAATGACCCGCGGCAGTTCCGTTCCGCGGTCACTGTGACATTTAGGCATAAGTTTGAGGAAAAAAAGAGGTGGCGCGCTTTTTTGTGATGACTTTTCACAATCAGCTGATTCCCGCCTAATCCTGATACAGGATTATCGGCCAGTTTTTTTCTGCCATTTCAATGTATTCGGCCCTGTCCTGCCGCCACATCGCCTCGATCTGTGGGGAATGCGTCAAATACAGGCGACCATCGACCAACTGCCACGCATTGGGATCGGTGCTTTTCAGGACCCCCTTGGCCATCGCATAAGAACAATACCCGCCAAACTGCGGGGCAAAGGCGCGTGGGTTGCTTTCAAAGCGCTCACGGTTTTCCACAGATGAGAAATGCCACTTGGCCCCTTTCCACATCACCGCATTTTCAGCTGCGCCCATGACAGGCGTCGAACCTTCAAAATAGGTCACGGGGTCATACCCGGCCAATGCCACACCTTCGGTGACAAAATAGACCGGTTTGTCCTGCGCGAATGCCGCAGAAGTCAGGAAAACGGCACTCAGCACGCCAAGGATGGTACGTCGGATCAACATCGTCATTTCAGAATCTGCAATCTTGAAGGTATCAAGATGCAAGTTTTTTCCGGCAACGGAAGCCCTGTTGACATGGATGTGATCAGGGTTCAGCGCCGCTGCCCTTAGTCAAAGATGTCCTCGATCACATCCCAGGCTTCGTCAAACACCCGCGAGAGCATAGTTTTCTTCTTCTTTTTGCGTTTCGCCTTAGTTGGTGACACATGAGAACCGGCCGATCGTGCTTTTGCGGTTTTCCCGGTCTTTCGCCTGGGCAGCATCTTCAAATCATGCAACGGCGCCCCGCAGTTTGAACAGCTGAGCTCGTATCGCTCTTTGCCCTTCAGGACCAGGGCCGCGCGAGTCCCGCAATAACAGCAGGTGGCGATTTTGGATGGACCGGAAATGGCGCTCTCCTTTGCTCAGGGACGAGATGCATATAAGGCGATTGCCGCCGCGTTTGAGACATTCAGTGACCCAAACCCACCTGCTGCGTCAATTTTCACCAACTGATCCACGGTTTCCTTGGTCTTCTGCCGCAAACCCGGGCCTTCCGCACCAAGCACAAGCGCCACGGGGCGATCACTTCCCTCGCCCAGCGCGCCTTCGATTGTCACCTCGGCTTCGCCGTCCAGTCCAAGTACCAGAAAGCCCATGCCCTGAAGTTCAATGATCGCGTCCGCAAGGTTGCGCACCCGCAGATATGGTTGGCGCTCCAGCGCGCCGCTGGCAGTTTTGGCCAGCGCTCCCGTTTCGGGTGCAGAATGATGGCGCGTGCCAATCACGGCGCTGGCCCCAAGAACTTCGGCCGAGCGCAGAATCGCCCCAACGTTATGCGGATCGGTCACACGGTCCAACAGAATGACTCTCGGGTTTTCCCGTCCAATACAGTTTTCGACCAGACCACCCCAATCCAACGGCTTGACCTCAAGTGCTGCACCCTGGTGAACCGATCCCGCATCGATGGGCGCGGTAAATTTGCGCGGATCAACCATGTCGACCTCGATCCCTGCAAATTCAATCGCTTCGGCCAGTTTGTCACGCGCGTTGCGTGTCACGATCAGGCGCAGTTTCTGACGACTTGGGTTCATCAAAGCATCCCGCACCGCGTGCAGGCCAAACAGCCAGACGGTTTCGGCCGCAGCAGCTTTGCGCGCCTGTTCCTTTTCGACGACCCATTTGGGTTTCTTCATTTTAAGGGCCTCCGGGCCGAGAATTCGGTTTCCTGCGTCAAAGCGAAATTTTCCTGTTGACGCTCCTTTGGTGCGCTAGTAATCACGCCTCCACGTCAGGTGCAACGCCTGACAGTGGGCGACAGGCCGCAAGGTGTGGCAGGGGACTGTAACTCCCTCGCGGAGACGCACGCCTGGTTCGATTCCAGGGTCGCCCACCATCTTCCAAAGTATCTGAAATCATGTTGAAAACCCTTTTTTCAGAGATTTCCAGTCAGAGCTCGTTGCAAACCCGGGCACTTTCAAGCGGGTTCAGTGCTATCGCACCAGTTGGTTCTGACCCTCAACAATCCACTACAAGGGCAACCGTTCTGGAACGACCTTTATCACCCGTTTAGCCCCAACACGGTTTGGTGTAACGATTGGTGCCCTGGTTATCGGATAGACAACCTGAACGTCACCCTGGCACCTGTTCCCTTGCCCGCCAGCGGCCTGTTGTTGTTGGATGCCGTGATAGCATTTGGCGGATATCGCAGACTTGGGGCATCGTAGTTGCTACCAATACCCAAAAAGGCCGCGCTGATTGATTATCAGCACGATCTTGTTTGCGTTTGCCACTGTGTGTCTTGCGATTTGACGCGCCTATTCCGCCGCCGTACGCAGCTCTGAGACCCTTTCGAACCAGGCCTCAATCGCATCCAGATCGGCTGGCAAGACCTCGGCAGCACCGTCTGCGAAGGCCTGGAACTTCTCCTCGTTCAATCCGTTCACACCGACCAGAACCGGGATGTCCATCGCCAGCGCTTCACCGATCACTGGGCGGAATCCGCGCCCGTCGGATTCGTGCTTGCCGAACTTGTTTATGATCAACAGTTGAGGCGCATCTTCAAGCGAGGCTGTCACATATCCCACGGCCTGTTCCAGCGCCGCCGGATCCAGACGGCAGCCGCGCGACTGGGTTCCCAGCGATTGCGAGATGCGGATGGTTTCACCCTCTGGCAGCACGCGTACATCCATATCGCATTTGCTGCTGTCCACGCATTCGGTGTTGGTCTGAACAACGCCCGCCAATTTTGCGCCCGAGTCCAGTAGACGTTCTGCGACAGCGCTCAGCAAGCGGTCGGTGGCGCCGCGATCGGTGGTGGTGACATAGGCCAGATTCATCTTGGACCTCTTGTTTTTCATTGCGACATTTCAAATAGCACGCCAAGGCGCATCCGACCACTCCCCTAGCTACGGAAGCGGCGACAGGCCGATCACAGGTGCATGCAGGTGAAGAAGAACTGCGTATACTGCAATCGCCGCCAGCCAGACCCTGGGACGCGGCCAGGGACGCGGCGCGCGGAGTGAAAACCGTGCAGTGTTTCGAGACAATCGGACCCACTCAAAGCCCATTTCGCGGGATTTACGCCGGTCGATCAGGGCCATGCCCATTGCCGCGAACCCGGCAAAAAGACCGAACAGGATCACATGAGAAAGGCTGCCATTGGCCAGCAAATGCGCCACCGCCCACAGCATCAGAGCGGCAAGAATGGGATGGCGGGTTGTGCGTAGAATACCGGGCTGCTCTGGATCAAACGGTCGGTTGCCCAGCCCACCAAACGAGAACGGGTTTTGGATAGCCAGCCCCACAACTGCCAGCCAGCAGACAACCGGCATGATCAGGATCGGAACCCAGCGCAGAACCGCAAACGGTGGAATGACCTCCACATACGGTGCGTTTGCGGCAGCAATGATCAGCCAGGCCAGCACAGCCAGCGACAGGATGGAATACCCTGCAAAATACCCGCGATGCCCCAGCGTTCCGACCAGCCACCCGCGCACTGCGGGCCGCACGGGAATTACGTGGCTGAGGAGGAATGTGATAAGCGCTGCAAGGAATAGGCCCCAACCGGTCATGGTGATCTCCGAATGTATTGGGATCGGTCTAGTTCAGGACGGCGGCGGCTTCCTTGTCCGAAATCAAGTTTGGAACAGGGGCAGATGAACCGCCCCTGCCCTGTTTTATAACCCAAGTGCAGCGCGGCGTTCTTCGGCAAAACCTTGCACGATGCGATCAGCAATCAGTGCCAGAATCGCCATCGCCGCGCCCGCCGAGATACCAAGCCCCACATCCGCCTGACCCAGCGCCAGATAGATCGACTGACCCAGACCTGTGGTCCCGATCAGGGCGGCAATCACCAACATTGCAAAGGCATAGAGAATGGTCTGGTTCAGCCCCAGTAATATGGTCGGCGCTGCATAGGGTGCTCGTACGTCCCGCATGATCTGCCATTCGGTCGCCCCGCTGGAGATCGCGGCCTCCATCATTTCCTCTGGCGTGTTGACCAGCCCGTGCCGGGTGTAGCGGATCATTGGGACGATCGCGTAGGCGCAGATTGCAAGGAAGGCCGAGAATTCGCCGATTTGAAACACCATCAGGACCGGGATCAGGAACACGAACAGCGGGATCGTCTGCAGCATATCGCAGATCGGGCGGACCACTTTCCACACCGGTTCCCATACCGCGCTGGCAAGACCGATCAGGCCGCCAAGCACGGCGCAGGAAAACACTGCCGCGCCGCTGAGGTAGAGTGACAGAAGCGCTCTTTCCCAAAGGCCCGAAACAAGGATGGTGCACAGCAGACCCACACAGAGCGCGGCCAGACGCCAACCGCCCGCGACCCAGCTCAGCGCGGCAACACTGGTCAGGACAAAAGGCCACGGCAGGTTGGCGATGCCAGTTTCCAGCATTCCAATCAGGATCAGAACGATCAGGCCACCCGTCAACCGCCCGCGCCAAGCCATCAACAGGGCAATCGCGGCACCAGCGGCGAACAGGCCAGCGCTCATGGTCGACGTCCACTGAAAGCCCCAAGTGAAGGGCAGCACCGCCTGATCCAGACCGATCCGTAACGGCAGCAGCACATAGAACAACGAGTTGTTCTTGAACGCATCCAGCCAAGGGCCGTTGGCTTGTGTGAACGCGGTCAAGCCGCTGTCGACAGCCTCGGCCATCGGGTCCAACAGGGTCAGTTCGGACGGATTCGGCAACCAATTGCGGAATGCCAAAGTAAACAACACGGCAAAGCCCAGCATCGCCCAGACAACACGGCTGTCATAACGTTTGCGTTCGGTTGCAAGGGTGCCACTCATCCGGTCGATCACCACGGCAAAGACCACGATGACCAGACCCGCCATCAGCGATTCACCGAACTGAGCTTTGCGCATGGTCAGCAAAACCTCCCAGCCGATATCGTTGAACCCACCGATAACTGCGGCAATGATCACCATCGACAAAGCGGCCATAAGGCATTGGTTCACACCGACCATGATCTGCGTTGTAGCGGCGGGGATTTCGACCTGAAACAGTTGCTGGAACCGTGTGCCGCCAGACATGATGGCGGCCTCTTTGATCTCGGGCTCCACGCGCTCCAACCCCAGCATCACGTTGCGTGCCATAGGTGGCGCTGCGTAGATGGCCGAGGCGATCAGGCCGACAACGGGCCCAAAGCCAAAAAGCAGCAACAGAGGCGTTAGATAAGCGAAGGTCGGTACCGTTTGCATGACATCCAGAACAGCCTGCACCAAGGATTTTACCTTAGGCACCTCATTGGCGAGAATGCCGATACCGCCGCCCATGATCAACGCCACCGGGACGGAAACGGCAACAAGAGCCAAGGTGTTCATGCTCTCGGCCCAATAGCCCGACGCCAGTACAAAGCTGAGACCCAAAAAACCCAGTGCTGCCATCGGCAAGCCGCCAAGGTACCAGCCCAGTGCGGTCACGATTCCAATCAGGATGGGCCATGGCGTATTGCCCAGCACGTAATTAGCCCAGTCCATCGGATAGGTCATCAGGTCTGAAAACAACCGCATCGCCGGTTTGATCAGGTTCAAAAACCAGTCCAGAAACGCGCCAACCCATTGGGTTGCAGGCAATTCCCACGCAGTTGGCCATTTCACCAGCCATGGGGCGATACCTTCAAGCACAAGGCAAACGGCGCCGATGATGACCGTGATAAGGGCGGCCTTTGCCCCCGCCGTCAACTGCGCGCTGTTTTGCGTCGACAGGTCGGTTACAGCCGTCATGATTCGTCCACCTGCAACGCGGCAGCAAGATCAGATGGATGTACCGTACCGACAACGTTGCCGTCGGCGTCCCGCACCGGCACGGGCTCATACAACTCCATGCAATGCGCAAGGGCCGCGTCCAACGTCATCGAAGTGGTCAGGCCAGGATCGTCCGGACCACAGTCCGCCTCGCTCCGCATAACCGAGGCGACCTTGGCGTGCTGACCCTTGGCCACGTCTTTCGAAAATTCGCGAACGTAGTCATCTACGGGGCGCAATACGATATCTGTCGGCGTTCCGATCTGGACGATCTTGCCATCGCGCATGATGGCGATGCGGTCGGCCAGTTTCAGTGCTTCTTGGATATCGTGGGTAATAAACACGATTGATTTCTTCAGCGTCGCCTGAATGCGCAGAAACTCGTCCTGCAGCTGTCGGCGGATCAGTGGATCAAGGGCCGAGAACGGTTCATCCAGAAACCAGATATCGGGGTTCACGGCGAGGCTGCGTGCGATGCCCACACGCTGACGCTGACCACCAGAAAGCTGACGAGGAAAGCTGTCTTCGCGCCCGTCAAGACCGACCAGTGAGATTACTTCCTGCGCGCGGTCCAGCCGTTCCCTTTTGCTCACGCCTTGAACACGCAACGGATAGGCCACGTTTTCGGCCACGGTCATATGCGGGAACAGACCGAAATGCTGGAACACCATACCCAGCTTTTTGCGGCGCAGGTCCGTCATCACCTTCTTCGAAGCACCAATGACGTTTTGATCATCCACACGAATCTCGCCGCCCGTGCCGGGCAGCAGTTGCGAGATACAGCGGATCAACGTGGATTTACCCGAGCCTGACAGGCCCATAATGACGAACAACTCGCCCTCTTTGACCTCGAAATTGGCGTCTTGCACCGCCGGGATGAACCCGTTTTCCCGCAGGTCGGTGGCGGCTTTGTCAGCGTCATTCCCTGACCGAGACAGCGCGTCGGTCAGGGCTTTGTCAGCGCCGGGGCCAAACACCTGCCAGAGATTCCGGCAGGCGATGGCTGGCATAGTCGCGTCAGTCACTTACGCGCGCTCACTGCGTTGCTGCGTCAACAACCGGACGCCACTTGCCTTCGTTTTCGGCCATCCATGCGGCAACAACCTCTTCGACCTGTCCGCCGTCAACGTCGATCGCGCCCATCATTGGCTGCTGGTCTTCGACCGCCAGTTGGTAGTTCGACAGGATCTCATAAGCAGCGGGCCATTTGTCCTCCATGCCGCTCCAGCTGGCTTTGAAGATGCGCGACGGCGAGAAGTCGCAATCGTTGATCGCATTGGGGTTCGGGCCCCATGCCGGATCGTTGAAGCACGCCTCTTCACCCGCGGGCAGGTCGACGAACTGGACGTCATAGGCCGACATCGCCCAATGCGGCTGCCAGAACGTGATCAGCAGCGGCGACTTACGCTCGGTCGAGGCGCGCAGTTCAGCGATCAGAGCACCTTCGGAACCCGCAGGCACAGCTTTGAACGGCAGTTCCAGACCGGTCATACGATCTGCGCCAGGCGTCCCCCAGTCGGCCGGATAGTCAACCAGACGGCCACCAGGCAGGGTTTCGGCGGTTGCGAAGACCTGCGCACAGTCTTTCAGCGCCTCCCAGGCGGGAAGGCCCGGGCACAGATCAGCGACGTGCGCCGGGTATGCGATGCCTTCCTTGGCAGCCAGGCCCAGATCGCCGATTTCGACAACCGTGCCTTCGTCGATCTTCTTGGCATATTCGTCCGATACGTTGGACGACCAGATTTCCAGCGTCGCGTCGATGTCGCCATCGGCCAGCGCTTGGAACTGGTTCATCATGCCCGCAGTCACAAACTCGACGTTATAGCCTGCGGCCTTGAGCATCTCACCCGCCACATGCGTGGTCACGTGCTGACCAGTCCATTCATTGATCGCCAGCTTGATCGGCTCGTCCACGGCACCCATATCCGCCGCTTGCGCCGCACCAGCAACGGTTAGGGCCATAAGGCTTACACTTAGTTTTTTCATGGATTTTCTCCCTGTCTTATTTGTTTTGCCCACCCCGGCGGACTTGTTTCCGCCGGCATACTTGTCTGACGACAATACCATGTCGCAACATGCACAAATTTAGCCGGAAAAGGAAAGTAATCAGTTTGTACCAGACGACGTTAATCGTACGGCAAACCGTGGATATTTCCTTTCAAGTACCCCTAACGCACCCGGCATGGCCAATCATTAACCCTCGTACAAAACGCGGATCGTTGACTGACGAGTCAATCACAAACTATTTTGCCCCCGTTTGTCGAGGATTTCTTTAACACTTCTGCCCTTTTTTCACTCGGATCAGAAATGTCAGCACAACAGCTAAGAAGCACTATTTCAAGTTTGCCATTGCCAAACCGGAACAAAAGACAAACATTCGAGGAGTGATTTTGAGGTTTGGCTGATGCGCACATTTGACGAAATCTTCGACATTTCAGCAGCACGACATGGCGGGCCGGATGCGTTGGAGGCGATGCTGCACAAACCCAAGAGCCCTGAGGAACTGGCCGCAATTCCGGAAGATCGCTGGCTGGCCATTATCACGAAATGCGTTTTTCAGGCCGGGTTTAACTGGAAGGTCATCGAAAACAAATGGGATGGATTCGAGATCGCGTTTGATGGTTTTGATGTAGGTCGATGTGCCTTTATGGATGACGAAAAATTCGATGCGTTGCTGCAGGATACGCGAATCGTGCGCAATGGAACCAAGATCGCGGCAGTGCGGGACAACGCTGCGTTTCTGATGGAGCTGCGTGAAGAAGGTGGTGCGAGCAAAGTACTGGGGGGGTGGCCCTCAACGGATTACATCAACTTGCTTGCACTGCTGGCCAAGCGTGGGTCACGTCTGGGTGGCGCTTCAGCCCAATACGCGATGCGATTTTCCGGACGGGACAGTTTCATTCTGTCTCAAGACGTTACAGCGCGACTGATCGCAGAAGGTGTGATCGACAAACCCGCCACGTCCAAGAAAGCTATGCTGGCCGTTCAACATGCCTTTAATACTTGGATGGACCAATCCGGGCGATCCCTGAGTGAAATCAGCCGGGTTCTGGCCACGAGCCTGTGAAAACGGTTTGCGGAACAGGCACAGCGGACTAGGATTCAACTCATGGTTCTGCGTGTATTTCTTGTTGCACTCTTGTTTCTGTCTTCCTGCGGTCGCCCACTGACCGAACCGGAACGCGTGTTTGCAGAGAGCATTCAAGGCGACACACTGAACTTGAATAATGTGCGATTGGTCGAAGGTGCCCCGGTGGCTCCGGTCACGTATTTCCGAGAGGAACGCCCGCGTCTGGCCTGCCGCGAGCTTATCCTGCCGCCGGTCGAGGCCGGGCATGTGACAGGCAAGCCCGCGGCCGTAGCCCTTTTCAACAAGGTCTATTTCGCGCGCGACTGGTATTTAGAAGACTATATGACCGACTTCCCCGATCAGATGAACCTAATTGCCGCTATGTTGTTGGCTCATGAACTGACACATGTCTGGCAATGGCAGAATCGCGCAACCACCGGCTATCACCCTCTGCGGGCGGCAGCAGAGCATGGCGGACGGAGAGATCCGTATCTGTTCAATCTGGACACCTCGCCTGACTTTTTATCCTACGGCTTCGAACAGCAGGGCGCGATTGTCGAGGAATACGTGTGCTGTCGCGCGCTGGACCCTCAGGCCAAGCGCACCAAGAGGCTGCACACCATGCTGGGCGAAAATTTCGACTTGTCACCCTTGCCGGAAAACGGACGTGAACGGGCGGTTCTTTTGCCTTGGAGCGAGGCGGAAGTAGACGGAATTTGCAGTCAGTCCTGAAGCGTTTCCAGATAGGCCACCAGATCTACAATAGGCTGGCTGGTCAGGATAGGCTGACCCCGAGGTGTTTTCATGGACGTGTCCTGCCCGTCAAAAAACGGTCCATAAACCGGCATAGGGCTGCCGTGGCTGACCAATGGATCTCTGCCATCGATCCGGGCGACCACACGAGCGGTCGGGAACAGGCCATCCTCATCGGTCAAATTGGTCAAATCGGTTGGCTGTACAACCAAAACGCTGGCCATAGGCCCCTGCCCGGTTGCATCAATCCCATGACAGGTTGCGCAATAATGCATGTAAAGCTCCTCTCCGGTCTTGGCATCCTGCGCCGAAACCGCCTGTGAGGTGGCGACCGAAAACCCAAACACCAGCATCCTAAGAGTTGCCCTGAACATCATATCCTCCTGCCACGATAGACATTTGCAGGGTTGCCCGGTCGACGTCTTGGCGCAATGATCCAGATCAACGCAGGCGGAGGGTACGGGCAATGACACAATACGCAGCCATTATGCTGGCGGCAGGGATCGGCGTCCCTATTCTTGCGGCTTTGAACGCGGCCCTGGGCAAGCTGATCGGATCGCCAACCACGGCCGCCGTGATTCTGTTCGCGATCGCCTTCGCGGCGTCGGTCCTGGTGATGCTGCTATTTCCGGGTTTCGAAGCGCTTTCCAAGGTGGCCGCAGCGCCGAAACATCTGTTACTGGCCGGTGTCCTGATCGCATTCTACGTTCTGTCAATCACCCACGTTGCCCCTCATTTCGGGGTTGGCAACGCCGTGTTCTTTGTATTGCTGGGGCAATTGATCAGCACGGCGGCTATTGACCATTTCGGCCTGTTTGGCGCTCAGATCACGCCACTGACTTGGATACGGGCCGGTGGTATTGCCGTGATGGCCATTGGTGTCGCGATCACTCAACTGGCCTGAGCACCCCGCCCTCAAGCCTGACCATCCGGTCCATACGCGCCGCAAGATTCAGGTTGTGGGTCGCGATCAAGGCCGACAGCCCTTCGTCGCGTACCAGAGCCATCAGCGCATCAAACACCTGATCCGAGGTTTCGGGATCCAGATTGCCGGTCGGCTCATCCGCCAATAATACACGCGGTTCGTTGGCCAGAGCCCTGCAAAAGGCGACACGCTGCTGTTCGCCGCCGGACAATGCTGCGGGCCGGTGGCTGGCGCGCGGGGCAACGCCGACCCGGTCCAACAGATCCATGGCCCGTACCTGCGCGGCCTTTTCTGAAATGCCGTTCGCCAGTTGCGGCAGGGTGATGTTTTCCAGTGCCGTAAACTCAGGCAGCAGGTGGTGGAACTGATAAACGAACCCGACATCCTGACGGCGCAGCGCGGTTCTGGTGCGATCGCCCTTGCCGGTCACGCTCTGCCCGCCAATCTCGACCGAGCCTTCATCGGGCTTGTCCAAAAAACCGGCAATGTGCAGAAGCGTTGATTTGCCCGCGCCTGACGGGGCAACCATCGCCACGGCCTCCCCCGCGCGCAGGTCCAGATCGACACCGCGCAGAACCTGTACTTCGCCCGGCGTACCTTTGAGGTAAGTCTTTGTCAGACCATTCAGACGCAATGTGACATCATTCATAGCGCAGCGCCTCGACCGGGTTCAGCCGCGCCGCGCGGCGAGCTGGAAAATAAGTGACGATGAAGGACAGGCCAAGCGACAGGCCGATGGCTTTGAGTACATCGCTCAGATGCAATTCGGCCGGCAAAGCATAGATGCCCCGGATCGACGGGTCCCATACGCCGCCGCCCATCACGTAATTCACGAACGAGAAAATCGGATCGATATAGATGGCAAAGAGGCATCCCAGAATAACACCCATCGCCGTTCCGATCAGGCCGGTGAAAGCCCCGCATATGAAAAAGATACGCAGAACCGACCCCTCGCTCAGCCCGATGGTGCGCAGGATGCCGATATCGCGCCCCTTGTTTTTAACCAACATGATCAGGCCAGAAACGATATTCATTGCGGCAATGAGAACCAGGATCGAGAGGATGATAAACATCACATTGTCCTCAACCTCCAAGGCCCGCAGAAAGCCACCGGACGCATCCTGCCATGTCCAGATCTGGCTGCGTTCACCCGAGGCTTCAATGATCGAAATCAGGATTGGACCCAGACTTTCGGGTTGCTGTACCATCACTTCGATCTCATCCGCCACACCTTCGCGGTTGAAAAAACTCTGGGCCTGCGAAAACGGCATATAGATGCGGGTGCGGTCGATGTCATAGCGACCCGCCGAGAACACGTAGACGACGCGATACGCGTTTACACGCGGCGAGGTACCAAAGGCGGTTTTGACCCCATTGGGCGAAGTCAACTTGACGACATCGCCCACGGTGGCCCCGATACTGCGCGCCACGCCAGACCCGATGGCGATGACATCTTCACCGGTTTGAAACTCTGCCAGGTCGCCTGCGGCCTGATCCGCCTGCGCTACACCCGGCAGGTCACGCAGATCATCGGGGTGGATGCCAAAGACCTCAACTCCGCTGCTGCGGTCGCGACTTGTGATCAAAACCTGCCCTTTGACCAAAGGCGCAGCTCGCTCAACTCCGGCGACCTGCGCGATCCGGGCCGCACGATCTTCATAATCAGCTATCGTTCGGTCGACCCGACCCTGATCATCAATTTCCCCCGACGAATAGACCGTCACATGTGCGTTGGCACCCAGAATGGTGCCCACAAATTCCGAGCGGAAGCCGGACCGGACCGCCAGTGTCGCAATCAGTGCAAACACTGCCAGGGTGATCCCGATCAAGGAAATCCACGTCATCACACTGACACCACCTTCGGCCCGGCGGGCCCGCAGGTAACGCCAGGCGATTTTCCATTCAAATTGGGCAAAGGGCGGGGGTGTTTTGGCCATGCCTGCTCCGGGGTGTTCTTGTTTGCGGGGACAGTTTCGGCATTTCACCCAATGGTCAAGCCGGTTGTCACTCTGACCCGGTTCCTCAGCCCGAATGAGCCGAATCAATACAGGTGACAACAGTAGCGTTACGGCCAAACAGATGACTTGGATATCAAGCGCTACACCATGAGTTGTGAACCGCATCACAGACAAAGCCGGATTGTTTCAGCTATGAAGTTAATCATCGCGCTTCGTGATGTCCTGAATCCAAAAGGCAACAATAAGTGCGAAATATTATTACTCTTTTTGATTATTTTCAGAAACTTTGTCACCCTGACTGTGGGGGAACACATTTAAAGAGCGGGGGTCGCTCAATGAATTTTCAAATCTCAACCAATGGAGCGGGGGTTATTCCGTCCCGCCAAGCATCAACAGAACTGGATTGCGAAACAGCGGCACTGCTGCGCGCGGCCATTCGACCGATCTTTGCCAGCGCAGCAAGCTGGAGCAACCTGACAGATATCCTGAAAGAAAAAGGATACCGGCTGGTGTTCCGTCAGGGCCGTTTGTGCATCACGGATCGGACAACCGACGCACGTGTTTGCGGGCTGCGGTTTCTGGGCCTTGAGTTTCGTGAACTGGTCAGCCGTCTGGGCCGACCGATCGTGGTCGCACGCGGCGACGACGCCAATGGCGATATTTTGGCTGAGCGCCCGACGCCAGACCGAAACTAAAGGCTAAGCCAAGCGCCTTGCTCCGGCCGCAGACGGCGGCCAGTTCAAGATTCTGTCCGTCAAACTCGTTCAGATCAGTTTCAGGTGCCGGTCAGCGCGGCACCCGACAATCGTGCTCAGGCGATCTGCTCATAGATTTCAGCAACTTTGGTGACAGCCGCTTCCGGGCTCAGCTCTTCGCTTTCGCCAGTGCGGCGGCAAGTCAGTTCAACAACACCGTTCTTCAAACCACGCGGGCCCACGGTGATGCGCCAGGGCAGACCGATCAGGTCCATGGTTGCAAACTTGCCGCCTGCTCGTTCGTTGCGATCATCGTATAGCGGCTCCAGACCCAAGGCGGTCAGCGCCGCATAGATCTTGTCACAGGCCGCATCCGCTTCCTCATCACCCTGCTTCAGGTTCACGATACCGCAATGGAACGGTGTCACGCCCTCTGGCCAGATAATGCCTTTGTCGTCATGGCTGGCCTCGATGATCGCGCCAATCAGGCGGCTGACGCCGATACCGTGGCTGCCCATGTGAACCGGAACCGGTTTGCCGTCGGGGCCTTGTACAGTCGCGCCCAATGGTTCGGAGTACTTGGTGCCGAAATAGAAAATCTGCCCAACTTCGATACCACGCGCCACGCGACGGCGCTCTTCCGGGATCTGGTTGAACAGCGCTTCGTCATGAGTTTCGTCAGTCCGCGCGTATTTCGAAGTAAACTCTTCCAGAATAGCCTGACACTGTCCGTGGCTGTCATAGTCGATCTCACGGTCACCGAAGGTAAGATCAGTGACGGCACTGTCATAGAAGACCTCGGATTCACCAGTATCAGCCAGCACCAGGAACTCATGGGTATCATCGCCGCCGATGGGGCCTGAATCGGCGCGCATCGGAATCGCCTGCAAACCCATGCGTTCGTAGGTGCGCAAGTAGCTGACCAGATGGCGGTTATACGCGTGCAACGCATCTTCCTTGGTCAGGTCGAAATTGTAGCCATCCTTCATATAGAACTCGCGTCCCCGCATCACGCCGAAGCGGGGGCGGATTTCATCGCGAAACTTCCACTGGATCTGATACAGCGTCAGCGGCAGATCTTTGTAGCTGTTCACGTGACCACGGAAGATATCAGTCACCAGTTCTTCAGCCGTCGGCGTAAACAACATGTCCCGGTCATGCCGGTCCTTCATGCGCAGCATTTCCTGACCATAATCATCATAACGACCGGATTCGCGCCACAGATCCGCCGATTGGATGATGGGCATCTGGATTGCGATGTGTCCCGCGCGCGCCTGCTCCTCATGCACAATGTTTTCCAACTTGCGCAGCACTTTGAAGCCCAGCGGCAGCCATGAATAAATCCCGGCGGCGGCTTGTTTGATCATGCCCGCGCGCAGCATCAGCCGGTGGCTGACGATCTGGGCCTCGGAGGGGTTTTCCTTGAGAACGGGCAGAAAGTAACGGCTGAGGCGCATGGGTGGACCTTCAAAGGTAAGAATTCGACTGCACAGGTGATTATTCCAAAGCCCCGCCGGGGGCAATCGGACATTGGTGATTTTACGACTTCACGTCAGTCGGTTTTTTGATTGACCCGCCAATCGAGAGTTTCAATTGTAACAGAATTGCTAAATCCACGAGGCGCCGATGCAAACGATTCAGGAACCAGCCCGCCAAGTCCCTGTGATCCATCAGACCGATGTTTTGGTTGTGGGTTCCGGCCCCGCCGGACTGGCCGCAGCGCTGGCCGCTGCACGAGCCGGGGCCGAGGTGTCTCTGGTTGATCGGTTCGGCTGCATGGGCGGCAACATCACAGCGGTCGGCGTCGAAGGATTCGCCTGGTACCGGCACGAGAAAACCGTTGAAGCAGGCGGTATCGGGATGGAGTTCGAAACCAGGGCCAAAGACATGGGGGCTGCTGTCCCGGAGAGTCAATCGCTGAGTTATGAGCTGGACAGCGAAGGGTTCAAACTGGTCGCAGACAAACTGGTCGAAGAGGCGGGCGTGCATCCCATGCTGCACCGTCAATTCGTTGCCCCCATCATGGAGGGCGACCGGATCACCGGCATCATCACCGAATCCAAGGCGGGGCGCGAGGCGATCCTTGCCAAGGTTGTGATCGACGCCACCGGTGATGCAGATGTGGCCCATCGCGCGGGAGCGCCGACCTACAAAACCCCACGTGAGGACATGATGGCCGCCTCGGTCATGTTCCATCTGGCAGGTGTCGACAAACGCGCCTTTATGGAAGGCGTGAAAGCGGACCCGCAGACCTACAAGGATTGGGGCGGTGGCGGTGAGTGGAATATCGAAACCAGCGGAAAAGAGGACGACATGTTCTCGCCCTTCGTAAAAAAGCCGTTCCAGCAAGCGATAGACGAAGGTCTGATCCCCCCGCATCTGAACACGATTGCGGGCACTTGGGGCGCGATGCATGACACGGGTGAGCTGACCTATATGAACCTCATCCACCTGGCCGAGATCGACGGGACCGATCCTGACAGCCTGACGCGCGGTGAAATCGAGGGGCGGCGCCAGTCGATGTTGGCCATCGATGCCCTACGAAGGTTCATGCCCGGTTGCGAGAACGCACGGTTGCGGAATTTCGGGATGACCATTGGTATTCGCGACACCCGCAAGATCGATGCCGTGTACACCATGACCGAAAACGACGCCCGCCATCAGGGCCGGTTCGAGGATACGATCGGCATCTACCCCGAATTCATCGACGGCTATGGCATTCTGATCCTGCCCACCACGGGGCGATACATGCAGGTTCCCTATCGCTCGATGCTGCCGAAGGGGATCAAGGGCCTGCTGGTCGCAGGTCGGTCCCATGGCGCGGACCGCGTGGCCCATGCCGCCACACGCAACATGGCCTGCTGCGCCGTCATGGGTCAGGGTGCAGGCGTTGCGGCAGCCCTGTCTTTGAAAAGCAATCAGGACCTGGACCAGTTGAATCTGACACCTGTTCACAAGGAACTACGGCGTCAGGGGGTCAGGATTCACTGATGGACAGCATTCCGACCATCGACATCTCGCCATTGGCTGAGCCGAATACTGCGGCGTACGATGCGACTGTACAGCGCATCATTGAGGCTTGTACCGGGATCGGGTTCCTGTCCATCACCGGGACAGGCGTGCCTCGGCAAACCGTTGATATGGTCCGGCAGGCGACCCGAGAGATTTTTGCCATCGAAGAGACCCGCAAATGGGATCAGGCCATCACCCGTGAGAACTATCGCGGTTATATTCCCATGGGGTTCTTCACGCCCAATGATGGGTCAGGCAAGGCCGACAAGTATGAAGGCTACAAACTGCATCACGAGGTCGCGGAAGACGCGCCGGTACGCGCAGATTGTGCTTTATACGGACCGAACCTGTGGCCAGATGAGGTGCCCGGTGCCAAAGAGATCATTCTGGGCTATTGGGCCCAACTGGATCGCGTAGCCGATCTTTTGCTGGGCGCCTTAGAGGCTGGCCTGAACCTGAAACATGACACGCTGCGCGGCGCCTTTCGGGACCCGATGACCAACATGACCCTGCTGCACTACCCTCCGCAGGAGGAGGATGAGGCAGGCTATGGCATCCACCCGCACAAGGACACGGACGCGCTGACCATCATCGCCCCCGATCCGGTTGGCGGGCTTGAGGTGCAAACCCGCACCGGCGGATGGATCACACCGGACTGCCCGCCCGGCGGCTTTGTGGTCAATATCGGCGACATGCTGGAGCTTTGGTCCGGCGGACGATTGAAGTCCACACCACATCGTGTGGTCAACCGGTCAGGCAAGGAACGATACTCCTTCCCTTACTTCGCCGTCCCCCGCCATGACGTCATTGTTGAACCGATGTTGCCTGCCCTGCCCGGTTTTGACCGCCCTGCCGTCCATTGCGGCCATTGGTCAGCGGAAATCTGGCGTACCAACTGGCCAGATGAAGCCGCAGACGTGAACACTCCGGAACTCGGGACACTGCACGTCTGAACGCTGCAAAGCCCGGTCAAATGAAGCGCTTGCATCATGGGCTTTGATACGCCAAGAACACCAGCAACGGCCTGAACAAGGGGATCGCCATGGCTTTGCCGGTTAAGGATCAACTGAGATACTGGAGCGTCGCCGCTGCGGTTTTTGTGCTGATCCTCTGGGCTTTGGGGGATGTCCTGCTGCCCTTCGTCATTGGTGGGGCAATTGCCTATTTCCTTGATCCGGTTGCAGACCGACTTGAGCGGATTGGCCTGTCGCGCATGGCGGCCACGGCCATCATCACGGTGGTGGGCGTGCTGGGATTTGTGCTGGCAATTCTGATGGTAGTACCCGCTCTGATCACTCAGTTGCTGGACCTGATTGATGTCCTACCCGACCTGTTCAAACAATTGCGCGGCTTTATCGAAAAACAGTTTCCCTCCCTATTGGACCGGGAATCAAGCACACACCAAATGCTGGTGTCTTTCGGTGAAACGCTGAAATCCAAGACTGGGGATGTCTTGCAAACGGTGCTGACCTCATTGGGTTCAGCACTCAACATCGTGGTGCTTCTGGTGATCGTACCAGTTGTGGCTGTCTACCTGCTGCTGGATTGGGATCGCATGATCGCCCGTATCGGAGAGTTGCTGCCGCGCGACCATGCCCCCGCCATCATGCGACTGGCGGGCGAGATCAACGTGGTGCTAGCCTCTTTTGTGCGTGGGATGGGAACTGTGTGTTTGATCCTCGGCACCTACTACGCGGTTGCCCTCATGCTGGCCGGTCTGCAATTCGGGCTGATCGTGGGTTTCATCGCCGGACTGGTCACGTTCATTCCCTATCTGGGTGCTTTGATCGGTGGCTCACTGGCCATTGGGCTGGCGCTGTTTCAATTTTGGGGCGATTGGGCACATATCGGCTTGATCGCGGGCATCTTTGCTATTGGCCAAGTCACCGAAGGCAATTTCCTGACGCCCAAGCTGGTAGGCAACTCTGTTGGGCTACACCCGGTCTGGCTGCTGCTGGCGTTATCGGTCTTTGGTGCGCTTTTCGGCTTTGTCGGGATGCTGATCGCCGTTCCGGTCGCCGCCGCGTTGGGTGTGCTGGCCCGGTTTGGTACATCACTGTATCTGGACAGCAGACTTTACACCGGTCTTGAAAGCCAGGATCAGGAAACCGACTAAATGGCCCAACAACTCAGCTTTGACCTGCCCGCCAAAACTGCGCTTGGGCGTGAGGATTTCTTTGTCTCGCCTTCTAATGCTCTGGCCGTTGCAATGATCTCGGCCACGTCCTGGCCCGGCAACAAGCTGGTGCTGAGTGGCCCGGCGGGCGCGGGCAAAACTCATCTGGCGCATGTATGGGCCGCCGAAACCGGCGGTCGGATCATTCAGGCGGCAGACCTGCGTTATGACGACGTGCCTGATCTGGCGCGCAAGCCGATCGCTGTTGAAGACGTGCCCATGGTTGCGGGGGACTTGGAACAGCAGAAAACACTCTTTCACCTGCACAATCTGGTTCTGGCCGAAGGGCATGCCCTGCTTATGACCGGCAGGCTTGCGCCGAAGTTCTGGGAGCTGCCGCTGGCGGATCTGCAAAGCCGCGTGGAAGGGGCCCATCACGTCGCGTTGGATCCACCTGATGACGCGTTGCTGGGCGCGGTGCTGGCCAAACTGTTTGTGGACCGGCAGCTAAATCCGGGCCCCGAGGTCATCGCCTATCTCGTCAAGCACATGGATCGACGGTTTGAAACCGCCGCGCACGTTGTCGCGCAACTTGACCATTTGGCGTTGGCAGAAAAGCGTGACATCACACGCGCCTTGGCGGTCCGGGTCTTGAACACACACCCGGATGAGATCGAGACGGATGATTGACCCGCAAGCCCCAATTTCGCATCCTCTTACTGCAGTATCTGGAAGACACATGGATCAGACCGTCGAAACCGACATCCCGGACTGGGGACCTTTCGGAAAACCTCTGTTCGACGACCCTGGCACACGGGCCCTGTCGAGGGTCGGGGTGGTCGATGTGGGGTCGAACTCGGTTCGGATGGTGATCTTCGACGGGGCGGCTCGGTCGCCCGCTTATTTCTACAACGAAAAGGTGATGTGCGAACTGGGCGCGGGCCTGTCCGAGACGGGTCGGCTGAACCCGCGCGGGCGCGACCGAGCGCTGGCGGCGCTGCGGCGGTTCCAGCATCTGGCAATGGACTTGGATTTGCCAGGACTGCACGTGGTGGCCACAGCCGCAGTGCGCGAGGCCGAAGACGGGCCGGATTTCTGCGCGCAGGTCAAGGCAGAAACCGGATTGCACGTGGCTGTGATCGACGGGGCCGAAGAGGCGCGTTTGTCAGCGCAAGGCGTGTTGTTGGGCTGGCCCGGCGCTTATGGCCTGATCTGCGACATTGGCGGCTCGTCCATGGAGTTGGCGGAAATCGGCGATGGTCAGGTCGGTCGTCGCGTGACATCAGCCCTCGGGCCACTGAAGCTGCGCGACATCAAGGGTGGGCGGCGGGCGCGAAAAGCGCATATCAAGTCAACTATGGAAGAGCTGCGCGATCAGATGGGTCCGCAGCGCGATCGCCTGTTTCTGGTCGGAGGCAGCTGGCGTGCCTTTGCCCGGCTGGACATGCTGCGACGGGGTTATCCGCTGAACGTGCTGCACGAATACCGCATGACCACCAAACAGGTGCGCGAGACGATCAAGTTCATAGAAAAGAGTGACTATGAAAAACTGCGCAGCGAGGCCGGGGTCTCAAGCTCGCGTATGTCTCTGATCCCTTATGCAATGGATGTTCTGGCGCGGCTGATCCGTACGTTCAAACCAAAGGATATCGCGATCTCAAGCTACGGCATCCGCGAGGGGTTGCTGTATGAACAGATGTCGCAGGAACTGCGCGACCGCGACCCGTTGATCGAAGCCAGCCGTTTTTCCGAAGCCAAGGACGCGCGTATACCCGGCTTTGGCCGCAGTTTGTATGACTTTGTGATGCCGCTGTTCAATTCAGCCCCATCAAGCCGAGTGCGCCTGATCCAGGCGGCGTGCCTGTTGCACGACGTCAGTTGGCGCGCCCATCCCGACTATCGGGCCGAGGTCTGCTTTGACAATGTCACCCGCGCCAACCTTGGGGGTCTGAAACACTCGGAACGTGTCTTTATCGGGCTGGCACTGCAACATCGCTACAAGAACAAGCGCGAGGGCAACAGGTTTGCACCCCTGTATGCGTTGCTGGACGAAAAAGACCAGAAACAAGCCGAGATTCTTGGCAAGGCCATGCGTTTTGGCGCGATGCTGTGGATGCATAACGACGCCAGTATGGGACGTCTGAAATTCTATCCCAAAAAGCGCGAACTTGAGCTGTATCTGCCCGAGACTGCAGCCCCTTTGTTCAGCGAAGTGGCCGAAGCCCGCCTGAATTCGCTGGCAAGCGCGCTGAAATCTGAGGCGCAGGTGATCATCAAGGGCTGAGGCGGGCTCAGATATCGGTTGTGCCCTCGGGGATCTCTTCGTCCTTGCTTTCAGGTTCAGGCAGGTCTTCAACCGGCTTTTTGCGGATGATGATGTCGCCATTGGGCAGGATTTCAGGCGCTTCATAGGCGCTCCAATCCTTGACCTGAGCCGCCAGCTCCGCCAACGCAGGGCCCATTTCCTGCAAAAAGGACTGCATGGCGGGACCAAACTCATCCGCCAGCCCCAGCAAGTCATCCAGCGCCGGTTCCATTTCCTTGCGCAGCCCTTCGAAAAACAGCTCGGCCCCCTGCTCCATCAGGGATTTGTCCGTGTCTTCTTGCGCCGAAGATGGCATCGCAATAGACGCCGATAAGATGCTGATCAGAACAATCTGTTTCATAGCCTTTATAAAACCTCTCGAGCACAGGCTGCAAAGGTCACAGGTCAATATCCAGAGTGACCGGAAAATGATCCGAAGCTGTCAACAGCGCCTGCCGCAATTCAGGTTCAGACCAGCAGGCGACATCCCGAAACGGGTGCCATATGCGCCAGGTGGGATCAAAGGTACGGAGGTCGTCGGATATCATGATGTAATCCAATAGCGCCTCAAGATACCGGCCTTCGTCTGGGCGCGCAAATCGCGCGGTAGCAGGTAGAGATCCCGGCCGGAATTCATGAGCCCTGACCGCGTGCGGATCAAACAGCCCCGCTTGCAGCAAGATCTCAACCGACGAGCGGCCAAAGAGGTGTTCGAACTCATCCAGCCCCGGACCGTCATTCAGATCCCCCAGCAAAATGACAGACTCGTCCTGCGCCAAATGCCCCTCGACCCTTCGGGCCAACCAGACCGCCTGCGCAAGCTGCTTGCGGCGATTGGCAATCGAAATGCGGATCGCCTCGTCTCTGGACCCTGCCCCATGCGGCGCTTTGGACTTTAGATGCGCCCCAATAAGCCTGATGTCCTTGCCTGCTTGTGTTGTCAGCGCCAATTCCAATGGCGGTTTTGAAAACCGAACGATGTCCTCGGTCGCATCAACATCCAGGTCGATTCTGAATTCGCCATCGAACCGGGGGGCAGACCCGTCTGCGATGTCCCCTTGCGGATCGTGACGCGTGCTCAGAACAGATCTGTCATATAGCAACGCAAGTTCCTGATGCGTGTCATTGGCAAAGCCCATTACTGCGTCAGTGGTGCGCAGATCAAATGCCTCGGCAAAAGCCTGCAACGCACGTACCGTGTTCTGGCGTTTGCCGGTGTTCGGGGCCTCGACAATCAACACCGCGTCGGCATCCATCGCGGTCAAAACCTTGGCAATAGCCTCGACTTGCTGAGCTTTGGTGACGTCGTGCCGGCCCGACCAACTGCCATCGACAATGAGGGCGTCATTTTTGTCGAAGAGATTGGCAAACCATTCGATATTGTAGGTCGCCAGCCGCATCTCCTTAGGCCGCCGCGCCGTTGATCTCGTCCCAGGCGCGATTGATGTCGATCATCTTCTTTTCTGCCAACCGGATCGCTTCTTCCGGGACCCCGCGCGCCATCATGGCGTCCGGGTGAGTCTCACGAACCAACTGACGCCAGACTTTGCGAATCTCAGCCATGGGCATATCCCGAGACACACCCAGCACCACATATGGGTCGTTGGGCGCATCCGTTACAAACCGTGCGCGCAAGGCCAGAAACTGCGCATCTGTCTGGCCAAAAATGCGACTGACGTCTTCCAAAAACTCATTTTCGTTGGGATGATAGAAACCGTCGGCCATCGCAATGTGGAACAACCCCTCCATCAGGTCGCAAAGCGTGGTGCTGTCTTCGGAAAACATCCGCGCGATCTTGCGGGCATAGTCCTGATACCCGGCGACATCCGTGCGCGCCATATTGAAAACCCGCGCCGCGCCCTCTTCATCCTCGCGGGCGATCTGGAACACGTCGCGGAAGGCCGTGACCTCATCCCGCGTCACTTGCCCATCGGCCTTGGCCATTTTTGCACCCAGTGCAATCACGGCAATCGTGAACGCCACCGAGCGTTCAGGTGGTGAGCGCAGTTTTTCAAAAACGGCGGTCAGGCTTTCGCCTTGGGCAAGGGCGCTGAGCGCGTCGGATATGCGAGTCCAAATCGACATGGGCGTACCCTAGCGCCACAATAAGGGACTGTCAGGTGCGATAGATCATCCCGGTGAAAGAATTTTCTGCATCAGCATAAGATCCAGCCATTGCCCCCATTTGTAACCAACCTGAGGCAAATGCCCGACCTGTTCGAAGCCCAGCGCCGCGTGGAATGCAACAGCAGCAGGGTTTGCGGACGAGATACCCGCAACCAGCACGTGGATGCCCTTGGCCCGCGCTGCCTGCTCAAGCGCGGTCATTAAGGCGCGGCCCGCGCCTTTGCCGCGCGCGTCGCGTGCCAATTGGATCGAGTGTTCGCAACTGTGGGCATAACCGGGGCCAGAGCGGAAAGGTCCAAAGGTTGCAAACCCGACCACGTGATTGTCAACTTCTGCAACCAGAAACCCCGGACCTCGGGCGTGGATATCTTGGGCGATACTCTCAGCGCTGCGGGTATCGGTTGTAAACGTCACCAGCGTCTCGCGAATGATCTGATTGGTAATCTCGGCAATCGCGGGCGCATCTGCTGGCTGAGCAGGGCGAACCTTCATTCCAACACGCGCAGACCGTGCGGGGTTTCAACCTCGGCCCGCAGGGCGGCTGGGCCAGTGTCAAAAACCACCCCGTCGAGCGCGCCAAGATGCGTGGCCAATGTCAGCGCATCCGGGTGGTACACAACCAACCTGCGCAGGCGGCAACCGCTGTCTTGCAACATCTGTGCTGGGTGCAGATCACCCTGCCACTGGATCAGTGCAGGAAACAGGTTATCAAAAGGAAGACGACCAGTCGGTGGCACGGCCATGCGCCAACTCAGGGCCCCGCGGTTCAGATCGACAGGCGCTCCGACACCATCGGGAAATACTGACAGCGAAGCTTCGATATCGGGCACGCGGCAAATCCAGTTGGTCAAGCGAGGGTTGCCTGTAAACCGGTCCAGATCGAACCAGCGGGTCCGTTCCGGTGTCGGCGCGTCGGGGTCAATTGCAATCGCCTCAAGATACAAACCATCTTTGAGGCCCAATAATCGGTTATAGGTGCCAAACTTCTCGTGCTTGCCGCCCGCCTGCAGCGCCACGCCCAATGCCTGTTCGATATGCGCGGACGCTTCCTCCAGCGTTTCGCCAGCGACAGCCAGATGATCGAGCAACATGCGCCCCTCCTGAAAAAATTACGACCAGACCCAAGCAGGTCTGGTCGCATGTTTCCGACATTAGCGCAGGATCACAAGATTTTTCGACGGAAAATCTTGGCCAATGGTTAGTCGCGAGCTTCGCTGATCAGGCGCAGGATGTCCTGGGCCGCTTCGGGGATATTGGTGCCCGGACCAAAGATCGCTTTCACACCGTGGTCGTACAAGAACTGGTAATCCTGCTGCGGGATCACGCCGCCGCAGATGACGATAATGTCCTCGGCCCCGGCCTTCTTCAGTTCTTCCACCAACTGCGGGGCCAGCGTCTTGTGCCCGGCAGCCTGCGAAGAAATCCCGACCACATGCACGTCATTGTCCACTGCGTCCTGCGCGGCTTCGGCAGGTGTCTGGAACAAAGGCCCGACATCGACGTCAAATCCAATGTCCGCAAAGGCCGTCGCAATAACCTTGGCACCCCGGTCGTGACCATCCTGGCCCATTTTCACCACCAACAGGCGGGGGCGCCGTCCTTCAGCTTCGGCAAAGTCTTCAATGGATTTCTGGATCGCGGCAAAGCCTTCGTCACCTTCATAAGCCGCGCCATAAACACCGGCCAGCGTTTTCACTTCGGCGCGGTGACGGCCGAATTCTTTCTCCATTGCCATGCTGATCTCTCCTACGGATGCGCGGGCACGGGCGGCCTCAACCGCAGCAGCCAGCAGGTTGCCACCTTCGCGGGCGGTTTGGGTCAGATTGTCCAGTGCCGCTTGGCACGCACCCTCGTCACGGGTTGCACGGATACGTTCCAGTCGCGCGACCTGCGCTTCGCGCACGGCGACGTTGTCGACGTCCAGAATGTCGATTGGGTCTTCCTGTTCCTTTCGGTACTTGTTGACACCGACGATCACCTCATCACCACGGTCGATCATGGCCTGACGGCGCGCGGCGCTTTCCTCGATCCGTAGCTTGGGCATACCTGAAGCGACGGCCTTGGTCATGCCGCCCATCTCCTCGACCTCTTCCATCAGGGCCCAGGCCTTTTCGACCAGCTCGTTGGTCAGGCTTTCGATGTAATAAGAACCGGCCAGAGGGTCGACCACATCGGTCACACCGGTCTCTTCCTGCAGCACCAGCTGGGTATTCCGCGCAATGCGGGCCGAAAAGTCAGTCGGCAGCGCAATCGCCTCGTCCAAAGCGTTGGTGTGCAGCGACTGGGTGCCGCCCAGTACCGCGCTCATCGCCTCATAGGCTGTGCGGATCACGTTGTTATAGGGGTCCTGCTCTTGCAGCGACACGCCAGACGTCTGGCAGTGCGTGCGCAGCATCTTTGAACGGTCGGATTTTGCGCCGAACTCGGTCATCACGCGATGCCACAGGGTCCGCGCGGCGCGCAGTTTGGCGATCTCCATGAAAAAGTTCATACCGATGGCAAAGAAGAACGACAGACGGCCCGCAAACTTATCCACGTCCATACCAGACTGTGTCGCAGCGCGTACATATTCGCGCCCGTCGGCCAGGGTATAGGCCAGTTCCTGCACCAGGTTCGCCCCGGCCTCTTGCATGTGATAGCCTGAGATCGAGATCGAGTTGAACTTGGGCATTTCGTTCGAGGTGTACTCGATAATGTCCGAGATGATCCGCATCGATGGCTCGGGCGGATAGATATAGGTGTTGCGCACCATGAACTCTTTCAGAATGTCGTTCTGAATGGTGCCGGACAGCACGGATTTGTCATGACCCTGCTCTTCGCCTGCTACAATGAAGCTGGCAAGGATCGGGACCACCGCCCCGTTCATGGTCATCGAAACCGAGACCTTGTCCAGCGGGATACCATCGAACAGGATTTTCATGTCCTCGACGCTGTCGATGGCCACACCCGCCTTGCCCACATCGCCGACAACGCGAGGATGGTCGCTGTCATATCCGCGATGCGTGGCCAGATCGAAGGCGACCGAGACACCTTGCTGACCCGCAGCGAGGTTGCGGCGGTAGAAGGCGTTCGATTCCTCGGCAGTCGAAAAGCCTGCATATTGACGGATCGTCCAAGGGCGACCGGCATACATCGTTGCCTTCACCCCGCGCGTAAACGGACCAAACCCGGGCAGAGAGCCCATGTGCGGCAGATCAGCCGTATCTTCCTGCGTATAAAGCGGTTTAACGTCGATGCCTTCCAGCGTTTCCTTCGTTAGATCATCCAATGGTCGTCCGCGCAGCTCTTTCTCTGCCAGCGCGCGCCAGTCCTTTGTGTTGGTCATTGAGGGGTCCTCTCGTCAATTCGGATCGCAGGCAACTGTAATCCGTGCGTATGGTTGATCAGCGTCGGGTCCACGGGGGCAACGCGCGACAAATTGAGCAGCTTGTGCAATTCGTCAGTCGCATTCGCGCGCGCAAGGGTTATATTCAACGGAACAGGAGGCCCCATGAACAAAACGCTTGCCTTTGTTTTCTCGGCACTAATACCGCTGGCAGCGATGGCCGCCGATGGGTCCGCGCCCGCTGATGATGAATTTGTCCGCCCTGTAGGCGACAGTGAGTTAAGCGATTTTTTGTGGATGCACCGGCCCATAGTCGTTTTTGCAGACACACCTGCCGATCCCAGGTTCCAGCAACAGATAGATATGCTTCTGGACGGGGAGGCGACCATGCGAGACCGGGATGTGGTGGTCCTGACCGATACCGACCCGTCGGCGCGATCCCCGATCCGGGCGCAACTACGCCCGCGCGGGTTCCAGATGGTGTTTGTCGACAAGGACGGTGTGGTCAAACTGCGCAAACCAAGCCCTTGGAGCGTGCGAGAGATCGGCCGGTCCATCGACAAGACCCCCCTGCGTGAGCGCGAAATCCGCGACCGACGCGAAGGCGGTTGAGCGCTTTCACCGCACCCCGTAGCCCCGGCGCAGAACGCCGGAGACTTTTGGAGATATGTTGAAAGCGCAGCCATGATCACTCGAACTCGATGATCACTTCGTCCACGGCGAGGCTGTCGCCGGGACCCGCATTGATCTTGGCAACCGTGCCTTTCTTCTCGGCGCGCAGGATGTTTTCCATCTTCATCGCCTCGATGGTGCAAAGCGCCTGACCTTCCTGCACCTCCTGTCCCACTTCGACATCGATTTTAACGACCAGGCCAGGCATCGGGCAGAGCAGCATTTTCGAAGTATCCGGCGGCAGTTTTTCCGGCATAAGCTTGGCCAGCTCGGCCTGGCGCGGACGCCGCACCCGCACCTTCATATCGGCACCACGATTGCGGATGCGGAACCCGCCCGAAATCTTACCGACTTTCAGAACCAGCGGGCTGCCGTCAACGTCCAACATCGCCAGTTGATCACCCGGTGTCCAATCCGAAGAAACGCGAATGGTTGTATCATCTTCGAACTTGACCGTTGCGCCTTCTTTGTCAGCGTTAACCTGAACCGGGAATTCGAGACCTTCCAGCGAAACGACCCAGCGCTTACCGACTTTGCGTTCATGGTTGTCCATGCGGCCCGAAACTCGAGTGCGACGAATTTCTTCGACACGATGCATCGCCGCGCAAGAAGCTGCTATCCGACGAAGATCAAGTTCGGGCAGCTCTACACCTTCGAACCCGTCCGGATATTCTTCGGCAATGAAAGCGGTGGTCATGTCGCCACTGATAAATTTCGGGTGATCCATCACGGCCGACAGGAACGGCAGGTTGTGACCGATGCCTTCGACCTCGAAGCTGTCCAGCGCCACGCGCATCGCCTCGATCGCCTGTTCGCGAGTTGGCGCCCAAGTGCAGAGCTTGGCGATCATCGGGTCGTAATACATGCTGATCTCGCCGCCTTCATAGACGCCGGTATCATTACGCACCGCGGCCTCACCTTCCGGCGCATCGCCTTGCCATTTGCCGTTAACCAGCATCGGGCCAGCCGCTGTTTCTTGCGGCGGCCGATAACGCGAAAGGCGACCAATCGACGGCAGGAAGCCCCGATACGGGTCTTCAGCATACAGGCGATTCTCAATGGCCCAGCCAGTCAATGTGACGTCATCCTGCGTGATCGTCAGCTTCTCGCCCGCTGCTACACGGATCATCTGTTCGACAAGATCGACGCCGGTGATCAGTTCAGTAACGGGGTGTTCCACCTGCAAACGGGTGTTCATTTCGAGGAAGTAGAAGTTCTTGTCTCCGTCCACGATGAATTCGACCGTGCCTGCGCTGGCGTAGTTCACGGCCTGGGCCAGCGCCACAGCCTGTTCGCCCATCGCCTTGCGGGTTTCCGGATCAAGGAAGGGTGATGGTGCCTCTTCAACCACCTTCTGGTTCCGGCGCTGGATCGAACATTCACGCTCGCCCAGATAGATGCCGTTGCCATGGCTGTCACACAGGACCTGAATTTCGATGTGGCGCGGCTGAGTGACGAACTTCTCGATGAAAATCCGGTCATCCCCGAACGAGTTTGCAGCCTCGTTCTTGGACGATTGGAACCCTTCGCGGGCTTCTTCGTCGGTCCACGCAATTCGCATGCCCTTACCACCGCCACCGGCGCTGGCTTTGATCATGACAGGATAGCCGATTTCGTTCGAGATCTTCACCGCCTCGTCCGCGTCTTCGATCAGGCCCATGTAACCGGGAACAGTTGAAACACCGGCCTCTTGTGCAATCTTTTTCGAGGTGATCTTGTCGCCCATGCTTTCGATCGCACCAACCGGAGGGCCGACAAAGGCGACACCTTCAGCCTCGAGTGCTTGAGCGAACTTCGAGTTTTCTGACAAGAAACCGTAACCCGGATGCACCGCCTGCGCACCGCTTTGGCGGATGGCGTCCATGACCTTGTCGATCACGATATAGGACTGGTTGGCGGGCGGCGGGCCAATATGAACGGCTTCATCGGCCATCGACACATGCAGCGCGTTCTTGTCCGCGTCCGAGAAAATGGCGACGGTGCCGATACCCATCTTGCGGGCGGTCTTGATGACCCGGCAGGCGATTTCGCCCCGGTTGGCGATCAGGATCTTATTGAACATGGAACGTCCTTTGGCTTGGTGTTCTGGAAACGCAAAACGCCGCCGCAGGGAACGATCCCCACGACGGCGTGATGCGCGATGACGGATGGGACGACGCGCGCCCCGAAAAAGATGCGTTAGTTACAGGTGTTCTGCGTTTTGCAGTAAAGCACGTTGCCTGCCGCGCCGACGGCTGCGCCAAACAACGGATCGGCGTTGAGGACAGCCGCCCCCACTGCCCCGGCACCACCGCCGAGGATTGCCTGTTCGCCCGTGGTGTCGCCGCAGGCGGCCAGGCCCGCACAGGTTGCCGCAACAAGGATGAGTCGTGAGAATCGCATTGTGTCTGCCCTTTTTGGTTTTCTTGTCCTTTTGGGCTCAGATGCGCGAAAGGCGAGCTGTTATTCAATATCAATAGGCAAGTGGGCAGATTTTGTGCAGGTTTTTGCCTCTTTTTACCTGCGAGGCACCCAAAGAAAAACGCGGACAGGTCTTTGTGGGGAACACAAGCCTGCCCGCGCAAGGAAGGGGTACGGAATAGTAGGTGCATGTGCGGCGCAGGCAAAGTAGAGCCGCACGGCCCTGTCAGTTTGCACGCCACAATTAGGTGCGCAAACAAAGTATTGTTTCCAACTGAGATTCCGGCTGGAAATTGCCCATCTCTTGCAAACCCGCGCGAAATAGCGCCGACCAAAGATTTCGACATTCCGTCAAAACCAGGGGCTTGCCTTGTCACTTTGGCGTTACAACGCCGGTTTGGATGGCGGCTTTTTGCACCTGCAGCATCACGCAGCGGCAACTTTCTGCATCGCAAAAACGCCTTCGGATTCATATGGTTGACAGACCTGTTCACCCACGCGTGAGGATTTGACGCAAAATTTGCACAATTCCTTGAGATATTTGATCTTTTTTGTCCCATTCTCGTGATTTCCGTCGCCGCAAACCGCGTGAAACGGTGTTGGTGCACACTCGCACACAAGGAAACACCCACATGACGACGACAAGACTGAAGGCACTCCTGCTTGCTGCCTCCGCGCTTAGTGTGACCGGCACGCTTGCTTATGCTCAGGACGCCCAGACCCAAGCCGAACTCGACGCGTTGCGCGCCCGGGTTGAAGCGCTGGAAACTGCCAAAAGCAGCCCGGCCAACGGCGACTTTCGGATTGGTAATACCACTTTGGACGTATACGGGTACGTCAAGGCCGACTTCTTCTATGACTTCGAATTCGATCAGGGCGATACCGCCTTCGTGAACGTCATAGGTGAACCCTCTGCCGCGACCGATGGCACCTTTGGCGCCACTGTGCGCCAATCGCGGATCGGCTTGCGCACCACAACACCCAGCGGGATCGGAGACATTGGAGGTCAACTGGAGCTTGACCTGTTCGGCTCCGGTGGCACCGCCGAGCTGCGCGTGCGTCATGCGAACATCACGATCGGTGACCAATTCCTGATCGGTCAGTACTGGACTAACTTCCAGCCGCTGGACACCTATCCGACCTCGGTTGAATTCAACGGACCGGTCGGCATCGCCTTCGCCCGTGTTCCACAGTTGCGTTACACTGGGCAGTTGGGAAGCAATGCTCAGTTTGCCGTTTCGGTGGAAGAAAACGTCAGCGGTTCCAATTCCGAGGACCCGGTCCTGACCGCTTCGGCGGAGTACAACGATGGCACGTATATCGCACGTGGTGCTGTGCTGTATGGCAAAGCCAATTCCGGCAATGTCGAGGTTGATCAAACCGGCTTCACCGCCTCTGCCTCGGTCCGTCCGTGGGAAGGCGGGCTGTTCCAGGTCAACTATGTGACAGGTGAGGCCCTTGGCCCTTACTTGATCGGCCTCGGGGATGCCATTGTCGGTGGACAGGCGAACGACGTGGATGGCTATACCGTCGAATTCAGACAAGATCTGAGTCCGAAATGGAATGTCGGCATAGCCTATGGTCGTGAGGACTATGATCTTCCCACCTCGACCGGCACATTGTCCTTTACCGAGCTGGAAACGATCCACGTCAACGCCTTCTACAAGGCGACCGACAATCTGACCCTCAGCGCCGAGTATATCTATGGTGAGCGAAACGACGCGCCCACCGGTCGCACATTTGACGGCAGCCGCGTTCAACTTGCTGCTCAGCTGAACTTCTGATGCCACACACAGATCCTGCCCGGATTTGGGCAGGATCGCCGCAAAACCGGGTTCGGCAAACTGATATGCGGCAGCCAGTGTCACAGTCAGCCCATCCCGTCGATGATTTCGGGAAAGGATGCGCGGGCCGCATCCACATCAATAACCAAAAGCGCATCATAACTGGCCGGATCAAACGGATCCTCTGCCGGAATAACCTCGCGCCCGTACAACCAGCTCAGGCGGCCTGCATCCAGATTGCCCCGCTCGAACGGCTGATCGCCGAAATGCGTCCATAGCGCCTCCAAGAACGCTGTGTCCGCGCGCTTGTCCGCAGGTTTGCGGTCGCGAAACCGTTCCCTGCGGGTCAGCGGTGTCACGCCTTTTGGATTAGCGCGGCGAATGGTGAATTGAAAATCTGTACCGGTCAGACGACCGGGAAACCCACGATGCTTCAGCATGTCAGCACCTCCTGCTTAACAGTTACAGACAAAGACAAATCGAGCCCGAAAAGGGATGGGATCATGTTGCGCACCTCCAAAGCCGCACCGTTGGTCTGAGATGCTCTGATGTCATGACGGGAAAAATTCATGATCAAAGCCCCTCCCAGATACACCGGGATTGCTCCAGCCGGTAGGCTTCAAAAAACTGCGTCGCGTCCGGGGCGGCATCACCGAATTCCACCGGTCTGTCCGACAACGAAATGACAACACGTGTCGGCTGCAAGTTATGTTGCGTCACATAGGGAACCGCCAGAATTTGGCACAGATGCTCCATGTCCTTTGACGCCACATCATAGGTGATCCGCCCAACCGTCGCGCCGATCTTTGGGGCGATGAACCGAAAACGCAGCCAAAGCTCGCCCGGATTGTTGTCGAGCAAGACGTCGTCCAAGTGCACCGGCTGGCCGGAGGGCACTGGCAGCGGGGCATCCGATTGAGCAAAAACAGGCGCACAAAGCGCACAAAACACCAGACAAATGGCGCGATCCCGGACTCGCCGAAGGCGAGCTCCTCCTTCCAGGATCGCGCGCGCAGTGCTGTTGAACTGCGCTGTTCTATGTCTGATGGGTCGGATCATTCAACTATTTGCCGATTCTTGTCAATTCCGCCTCGATTTTGAGCAGTTTTTGCCCAAATCTCAGCCTGACAGCAGGGAGCAGTACCGGGGCGGCCTGCACCGCCCCGGATCGGTCACAGCGGGATATTGTCGTGTTTTTTCCACGGGTTCTTCAGCTGCTTGCCCCGCAGGCTGGCAAACGCCTTGGACACGCGGCGGCGGGTTGATTGCGGCATGATCACCTCGTCCACAAAGCCGCGTTCGGCTGCCACAAAGGGATTGGCAAACCGATCTTCGTAATCCGCGACGTGCTGTGCGGTCTTTTCCGCATCCCCAAGATCCGCACGGTGGATGATTTCGGTTGCACCTTTTGCCCCCATCACCGCGATCTCGGCCGTGGGCCAGGCATAGTTGAAATCGCCGCGCAGGTGCTTAGACGCCATAACCACATAAGCACCGCCATAGGCTTTCCGCGTGATCACAGTCACTTTGGGCACTGTGGCTTCACCATAAGCATAAAGCAGCTTCGCACCGTGTTTGATCACGCCGCTATATTCCTGCTGCGTGCCTGGCAGGAAGCCAGGAACATCCACAAAGGTCAGGATCGGAATTTCAAAGCAATCGCAGAAACGCACAAAGCGTGCCGCCTTGCGCGAGCTGTCAATGTCCAGACATCCTGCCAGAACCATCGGCTGGTTAGCGACGACGCCCACGGTTTGCCCTTCAAGCCGGATGAAGCCGGTGATGATGTTCTTGGCAAAATCTTCCTGGATTTCGTAAAAGTCGCCCTCATCCGCCACTTTGGTGATGAGCTCCTTCATGTCGTAAGGCGAGTTTGGATTATCCGGAATCAGTGTGTCCAGCGATGGCTCAAGCCGGCCAGGTTCGTCAAAGAACGGGCGGACTGGTGGTTTCTCGCGGTTGTTGAGGGGCAGGAAATCCACCAGTCGACGTACTTCCGCCAGTGCCTCGACATCGTTTTCAAACGCCGCATCCGCAACCGAAGACTTTTTGGTATGTGTCGAAGCACCACCCAGTTCCTCGGCCGTGACAACCTCGTTGGTAACGGTTTTGACCACGTCAGGGCCGGTCACGAACATGTAAGACGAATCTTTGACCATGAAGATAAAGTCGGTCATCGCCGGGCTGTAAACCGCGCCACCGGCACAAGGGCCCATGATTACACTGATCTGCGGAACAACGCCGGAGGCCGTGATATTGCGCTGGAATACTTCGGCATAGCCAGCCAGCGAAGCAACACCTTCCTGGATTCGCGCGCCACCCGAGTCGTTGATCCCGATGATCGGTGCGCCGTTCTGCACTGCCATATCCATGATCTTGCAAATCTTCTGCGCATGGGTTTCCGAAAGCGACCCGCCAAAAACAGTGAAATCCTGGCTGAACACATAGACCATACGGCCGTTGATTGTGCCCCAGCCGGTGACGACACCATCCCCCGCAGGCTTTTGGTTTTCCATCCCAAATTCAGTACAGCGATGGCTGACAAACATGTCAAATTCTTCAAAGCTGCCTTCATCCAACAACAGCTCGACCCGCTCGCGCGCGGTCAGTTTGCCGCGTGAATGCTGGGCGTCGATCCGTCTTTGCCCTCCGCCCAGCCGTGCATCGCCGCGGCGGTCTTCCAACTCAGAAAGGATGTCTTTCATGGCGAGTATCCCCTATAAAATTTGACGCGACCCTACCCGTTCGCCTTCCTCAGCCAAAGTTCTTTTCGGCAAATTTGCAAATTTTAAGCAACAGTCTTTTGGATAAATGCAAATTAGCTAAGTATCACATTGAATTCTCAAGATGGCTGGCTTTCCAAAAATCCATGGCTATACACGTGAACCATGCAGTTCAGCTCTGGCGCCGTTACGCGCACACCACCTACATTGGCAACGCTTGTCTTGCTTTCGGGCCTGTCCGCCCTGAGCATGAACCTATTCCTGCCCAGCTTGCCCAATATGGCCCTGTATTTCGAAACCGATTACAAGGTCATGCAGCTGTCGATTGCCTTGTACCTGCTGATCAACGCCATTCTGCAAATCGTGATTGGACCGCTCGCAGACAAGGCAGGTCGCAGACCCGTTCTGCTTTGGGGGCTCGCGCTGTTCCTGCTGGCGACCTTGGGATGTATCTATGCCCCCAACGCCGAAATTTTTCTGATCTTCAGGATGTGCCAGGCGGTTGTGGTCGTGGGCATGGTTCTCAGCCGTGCCGCAGTACGTGACATGTATGACCAAGATCAGGCAGCTTCGATGATCGGCTATGTGACCATGGGCATGGCCGTGGTCCCCATGATCGGTCCCGCTATCGGCGGCATATTGGAAGAGACGCTTGGCTGGAAAGCCAATTTCTGGCTGCCTTTTGCCATCGGCGTGTTAACCTTGTTCCTGACATTCACGGATTTCGGCGAAACGGCCGCTAAAAGCGGGAAATCGCTTGTACAGCAATTCAAAGAATACCCCGAGTTGCTGACCTCGCCCCGCTTTTGGGGGTATTCGCTGGCTTGTGCCTTCTCGTCAGGGGCGTTCTTTGCCTATCTGGGCGGCGCACCCTTCATCGGCACTGAATTGTTCGGGTTAAGCGCCGCTCAGGTCGGCATTTATTTTGGCGCGCCAGCCGTCGGATATTTTGCGGGAAACTTTATCAGCGGGCGCTACTCCGTGCGAGTCGGGGTAAATCGCATGGTGCTTTGGGGCAGCCTGTTGAACGCCTTCGGTGTCGCCCTGTCAGCCCTCTTTTTTCTTTCAGGCAGCGGCACCGCGCTCAGCTTTTTTGGACTTATGACCTTTGTCGGTGTGGGCAACGGCATGGTCATTCCCAATGCAACATCGGGTGCTCTATCAGTTCGCCCCCATCTGGCGGCAACAGCGTCGGGCCTGAGTGGCGCCATCATGTTGGGTGGCGGCGCGGGACTCAGCGCATTGGCAGGTGCACTGCTGACCCACGAAACCGGCGCAATGCCGCTGTTGTGGCTGATGCTGACCACCGCCCTTCTGGCCATTTGCGCCATCGCGGCCGTCATCCGACGGGAACGGCAATTGGGGCTCTGACAGCTTGCGCGGACCAGTTTGCAAAGTTAGTCTTCGGATTTAGAAAACTTGCAAAGGCCCCCAATGGCGACTCAAAAACTCTATGCGGGTGCAAAGCTGCGTGAGATGCGCACACGCCTGACCCTGACACAACGGGAATTCGCAGCCAAGCTGGGTGTTTCCCTGCCTTACCTGAACCAGATGGAGAACAACAACAGACCGATTTCAACAACGGTTGTGTTGGCTCTGGCGCAGGAATTCGGCATGGATGTGACCGAGCTGAGCACCGGTGACAGCGAACGACTTGTGTCCGACATGCGCGAGGCATTGGCCGATCCGGTGTTTGCCGATATCCAACCTCCGCTGGCGGATTTGCGCCTGACGGCGTCCAATGCACCCGCCCTGGCACGCGCATTCATCGAGTTACACAAAACCTACCGCCAAACCCACGAACGCCTTGCATCACTGGACGAAGCGCTAGGTCGCGAAGACGCCCGCATTCAGGCCAGCCCATGGGAGGAAGTGCGGGATTTCTTTCACTACTGCGACAACTATATCGACGCTGTGGACAGGGCGGCGGAACTGTTTGCCAACCGGGCAGACGGGCCTGGGAACATCCGCCAGGCCGCTTTGAACAGCCTGACGGAACGCGGCATACAGGTGATATTTTCAGACATTGCACCCCTGCGCACGTATGACGCCGAAAGCAAGATACTGCGTCTATCGTCACGCGCCGCGCCGCAAACACAAGTGTTCCAATTGCTGTTGCAGGTTGCCTTGATCAGCCAGGACAAACTGTTGGAAGCGACGCTGGATTTTGCGAAGTTCCAAAGCGACGAGGCCCGGTCAATTGCAAAAATCGGCCTGGCCAACTATTTTGCCGGCGCATCATTGATGCCCTATTCCACCTTCCTGACCGCCGCGCAGGAAGAGCGCCACGATCTGGAACTACTCAGCAATCGGTTCGGCGCTTCGATCGAGCAGGTTGCTCATCGATTGTCGACGCTTCAACGCCCCGGAGCAAAGGGTATCCCATTCTTTTTCGTCCGGGTTGATCAGGCCGGAACGATTACCAAACGGCACTCGGCCACCCGTCTGCAATTTGCACGGTTTGGTGGCGCGTGCCCCCTGTGGAACGTACATCGGGCCTTTGAAACGCCCGGTCATTTCCTTCGGCAACTGGCGGAAACGCCGGATGGGGTGCGTTATATCTCGCTGGCGCGGGATGTGTCGAAATCCGGGGGATCATTCGGCGCGCCCGTCAGACGGTATGCAATCGCATTGGGGTGTGAGGTGCGCCATGCGCCCGCTCTGGTTTATGCCGACAACCTCGATATCAACAACGCAAGCGCCTACGAGCCTATCGGTATCTCCTGCCGCATCTGCGAACGGCAGAATTGCCACCAGCGTTCGGTTCCTCCGCTTGAGCGTCGCCTAAGCATTGACACCCATACTCGTGGCACCCTGCCCTACGAAGTTACCTGATCTTGACCAGGCAAAGCGTATTCCGGGGGCGCTGCCCCCGGCACAGTGATCAGGCTTTGGACAAAATCGCCCAGATTTCGTCTTTCAGCGCTGCCCGCTTCTTGCGCAAATCAACTTCGGCCAGTTCTTCCATGGGCTCGACATTGGTTTCCGCCCGGTGCACCACACGATTGACTTCGTGGTACTCGTCGGCCAGCCGGGCAAAATGCGCGTCCGATTGCTTGAGCTGGCTCATCAGTTCGACCTTGTCCGGAAACTCTTCGGCCAGTTCATGCGGGGTGTGGGACATATCTGTTCGCTCCATAATAAGTCGTTGCACATCAGTCGTAGATGCGTCTGGCTGTACTCGCTTTGACGCGGATCAATTTCATACAGATTTCAACGTCGCGAAGCGCGCCACCCGGCAGCGCGTGCCTCAGCGGCGGAACAAAACCAACGCTCGCCTTTGGACGTATCAATCCGGGTTTTGGCATAGAAGTTCTGGCCCGGCCGGTGATATATCCTGTCACCTTTGGCAGAGATGTTCCCTTTGATCCAGCACGCATCGGACGATCTGGACTTTCCTGCCGTCCGATGCACCCAAGGCACCTGAACCTTCTGCTGATGCAGTCCGACACGTCGCGCCTTTGCGTCCTTTTCAGCACCCGCATAGGTAGAGGAATACTTGCGATAAGCAAAGGCCAATCCCTGCCGCACGAGTTGATCCGCCGCATCCTGAGCCCTAACCGTGCAATTTGCGACGATACGATCATAGCGATCGCGATCTAACGGTATGCAGGGCGCTGTTTTTCCCTGAAACTGCTGCCGAACCTCCTGCGTAACCCAGGCACCGCACGGCCAGTGTGAGCCTTTGGCATCCTGACAGGTTTGGTCCAACTCAGGGGCATCGATTCCATGCAATCGAACCCGAACGCCGCCCACATCCCAGGTATCGGCATCAATCACATGAACCCGACCCGTGAGTCGTTCTGCAGCCAGCGCTACGCACGGCAAAAGAATAACAAAAGCTAAACAAATCCTTAACATGCCCCCGATATGCGCTTGAAATCACGCATATTCAACCGGAGGCACGCCAAAAGGTTAACGCTGCGCAGATGCCCAGTTTGGGTGAATCCAGGGCCGATCATTGGCTTTGGGCAGCGGGTCCTTGCCCAACAGGGAATCCGATAATTTCTCGCCCACCATGATTGACGGCGCGTTGAGGTTGCCGTTGGTGATCTGAGGAAAGATCGAACTGTCTGCAACGCGCAGCCCATCCACACCGATGACACGGCCTTCGGGATCGACCACGGCGTTTTTGTCATCCGCACGCCCCATTCGGCAGGTGCCGCAAGGGTGATAGGCGCTTTCGGCATGTTCCGAGATAAAGGCGTTCAGCTCTTCATCCGTTTGCACAGCAGAACCCGGCTGGATTTCTTTGCCTGCATAGGGTTTGAACGCGTCCTGGCCAAAGATTTCGCGGGTCAGACGTATACAGGTGCGGAAATCTTCCCAATCCTGTTCATGGCTCATGTAGTTGAACCTGATCACCGGCGCATCCGTGGCTTTTGCCGATCGCAGCGTAACTGCCCCGCGCGACGGGGACCGCATCGGGCCAACATGCGCCTGGAACCCGTGCCCTTCTGCAGCCGCCTGCCCGTCATAACGCACGGCGATGGGCAGGAAATGGTACTGAATGTCCGGATACTCGACCCCCAGTTTCGACCGGATGAAAGCCGCACTTTCGAACTGGTTCGATGCCCCCAAGCCGGTTTTCGTAAACAGCCATTGCGCCCCGATCAAACCCTTGCTGACCAAGTTCCAGTGTTTATACAGCGTGATTGGCTGCAGCGAGGCCTGCTGGATGTAAAGCTCCAGATGGTCCTGCAGGTTTGCGCCAACCCCCGGACGATCCGCCACAACATCGATCCCATGCTCGGCCAGATGCGCGGCGGGGCCGATGCCGGACAACATCAGCAACTTGGGCGAGTTGATCGACGACGCCGCCAATACCACTTCGCGTCGGGCTTTGATCACCTCTTTCTTGCCGCCGCGGATCAGTTCGACACCGGTGGCGCGACCGTTTTCCATCACGACCCGAGACGCAAGGCCCCGTACGATATCGCAATTGTCGCGTTTGAGAGCGGGCTTCAGATAGGCATTTGCCGCCGACCAGCGCCGTCCTTTCCAGACGGTCTGCTCCATCGGGCCAAAGCCTTCCTGCTTTTCACCGTTATAGTCGCCTGTCACCTCGTAACCAGCTTGCTGGCCTGCATCGACAAACGCCTTGAACAAAGGGTTGTCACGAGGGCCACGCGAGACGTGAAGCGGACCATCAGTACCCCGCCATGTCGGATCACCGCCGTGACCTCCGTCGTGCCAGCTTTCCATGCGCTTGTAGTAAGGCAGCACATCCGCATAAGACCAGCCATCTGCCCCCATCTCGGCCCATGTGTCAAAATCACGCGCGTGACCGCGAACGTAGACCATACCATTGATTGAGGACGAGCCGCCGATCACCTTGCCGCGCGGACAAGCCAGACGACGGTTCTTCAGGTGCGGCTCAGGTTCGGACTGATAGCCCCAATCATAGCGCGACATGTTCATGGGGTAGCTGAGAGCCGCCGGCATCTGAATGAACGGACCTGCGTCGGTGCCACCGTGTTCAATCACCAGAACCGAGGCCCCGGCTTCGCTTAGGCGATACGCCATTGCGCAGCCTGCGGACCCTGCGCCAACGATGACAAAATCTGCTTCCATTTCCATAACTCCTGCCCCGCCAAGAAGGTTGGACGCCTCCGGCGGGGGTATTTTCACAAAGGTGAAGAGGTTATTCGCCGCGCGGGAACCGGGCGTCTTCCTCTACGATGTTCAGATCCATATGATTGCGCATGTAGCGTTCAGACGCTTTTTGCAGCGGCTGATAATCCCATGGGTAATATCCGCCTTGCCGTAGCGCCTCGTACACGACCCAGCGTTTTGCCTGGCTGGCGCGGACATCGGCGTCGAAACGATCCAAATCCCAGCGGGCTTCGGATTTTGCGCGCAAGGTTTGCAGCGTACCCGCATGTTCGGGGCTGTCTGCCAGATTGGTCATTTCGTGCGGGTCGGCCTCAAGATCAAACAGCTGATCAGGGTCCAACGCGCAGCGGTTGTATTTCCACTTGCCATAGCGCAGCGAAACCAGCGGCGCGTAAGACGCCTCGGCCGCGTACTCCATGGCTACTGGCGCGGTACGTTCGACGCCTTTCGCTAGCGGCACGAGGTTTTCACCATCCGTCCACGGCGCGATTTCATCCATGTCTACACCTGCCAATGCCCCAAGGGTTGGTGTTACGTCGATGGTCGAAACCGGTGTATCGATCCGCCCAGCAGGCAGATCCGGGGACGAAATCATCAGCGGCACGCGCGCCGAGCCTTCGTAGAAGTTCATTTTGAACCACAAGCCGCGTTCGCCCAGCATGTCGCCGTGATCCGAGACAAACAGAATGATCGCCTCCTGCCGGGTCGTTTCCAACACTTCTAGGATTTCGCCGATCTTGTCGTCCAGATAGGAGATATTGGAAAAATAGGCGCGACGGGATTTGCGGATATCCTCTTCGGTAATGTCAAAACTGCGCCAGTCATTGGCGTCGAAGATACGTTGGGCGTGCGGGTCCTGATTGTCATAGCCGATATCAGCGACCTCGGGCTGCAGATGCTCGCAATCCTCGTACAGATCCCAGTATTTGCGACGGGCGACGTAAGGATCATGCGGATGGGTGAAGCTGACGGTCACACACCATGGGCGATCATCCTTGCCGCGCGCCAGATCATAGAGCTTGGCCTTGGCGTGATAGGCAACCTCGTCGTCGTATTCCATCTGGTTGGAAATCTCGGCAACGCCAGCACCGGTGACAGACCCCATGTTGTGATACCACCAGTCGATCCGCTCGCCCGGTTTGCGATAATCCGGGGTCCAGCCGAAATCAGCCGGATAGATATCAGTGGTCAGGCGATCCTCGAACCCGTGCATCTGGTCCGGACCTACAAAATGCATCTTGCCCGAAAGGCATGTGTAATATCCTGCCCGGCGCAGATGGTGTGCGTAGGTGGGGATGTCGCTGCGAAACTCGGCTGCGTTGTCATAGACGCCGGTGCGCGAAGGCAATTGACCGGACATGAAGCTGGCCCGCCCCGGCGCGCAGAGTGGCGACGCCGTGTAAGCATTTGCAAACCGGGTCGACCGTTCCGCTAGCTTCTTCAGGTTCGGGGCATGAAGCCAATCAGCGGGACCGTCGGGGAAGAGGGTCCCGTTGAGCTGATCCACCATCAGGATAAGAATGTTTGGTTTAGTCACTTTTCAGCCTCGAGCAGAGTGTTGAGCACGCGTATCGCGTGTGTCACGGCCAGTTGTGGTTCTTCCGGCGCGCTGAGAGCCGCGCGGATATACAACCCGTCAATAAGGGCGATCATGTTTTCGGCGGCTTCGACGGGATCCTGCATCTTTGAGCGCAAAGCGTATATCAGGTTTGAACGGATGCGTGCCTGATAGATCTGCCACAAGCGCAGTGCATCATCATTGGTTTGCGCCAGAACATAGAAGGTCATCCATGCTGCGATCACGTCGGGTGTGAAACACGAGGGGGCAAAACACGCCTCAATGATCGCCTGTGCCCGACCTTCCGGAGCAGATGCCTTCAGTTTGGCCCGCGCTTCATCACCAAAATCCGAAAGGATCTGACGCATGGCAGCCAAAAATATCTGATCCTTGCCACCGAAATAGTGATGCGCCAGTGCACTGGACATGCCCGCGCGCTTCGCAATCTGGCTGACAGTCACATCAAGGGATTTCTGCACGCCCAATTCTGCAATCGTCGCACGGACAATCGCATCCCGGCGAATTGGTTCCATTCCGACTTTCGGCATCACTTCCCCCTGAGCAAGCATCACGATGCCAAGCTAAGGGAGTTTTATTGACTCGTCAATTAATGAAAATCCGAAGCGTGCCGACCTCACAGCTTCGGCGCAATACTCGGAGGCGTCAAGTCTCGACGGTTCAGGACTGCTTCGCGCCATGAGATGAAACTGACAGCACACAGGATCAATGTGCCACCGGCAACGACCCAAACATCGACGCTTTCGTGGAACACAACAGCGCCCAGCAATGTGGCCCAGATCAGTTGAAGAAACGTGATCGGCTGCGTGACCGCCACCGGCGCGGCCTGCAAGGCGAGGGTCATGAGATAGTGCCCGGCGGTCGCAAAACAGGCCACCAGAAACAGAACCCCGAGATCACGCAAGCTGGGTTGGGTCCAGACGGCCACAGCAAATGGGATCAGCGCAAGCGTCACCCAAATCGACAGATGCGCCACGACGACCGAAGGTGGCACATCTCGCACCAGCAGTTTGGCCAACAGATAAGAGCCACCCAGTGTCAGGGCCGTCCCCAGCATAGCCAAATGGCCTGCTGACACTTCTCGAAATCCAGGTCGCAGGATGATCAGTACCCCGACCAAAGCTACCAGAATTGCGGCTATCCGCCGAAAGGCCAGTTTTTCACCCAGAAACAGGGCTGCCCCCAAAGTCACATAAACCGGCGTCATGTAGTTCATGGCCGTGACTTCAGCCAACGGGATCTGGGTCATGGCAAAGAACCACAGCATTACCGCAACCGCATGAACGACCCCACGCACTCCGAACAGGGTCAACAACCGGGGTGTCAGTTTGGTTGCCATGATCGACCGTAAAGCCGGGAGTAAGAACACCAGCCCCAGAACGTATCGCAGGAACGCGGCCTGGATCGGGTTCATGGTCGTGCCCAGGGACTTCACCAATGCCGTCATCACAACAAAGGACAGCCCGGCGGAAAACATCCAGAACATGCCTGCTAGGGGACGGGACGAAGCGGTGTGTGAGGTCATGGCATAGGTTGAACACCGAAACCAGACCCGGGACAACCCTTCACATGATAACAAGTTTCAGTGCGATACCCAGCATGACAACGCCAATCCCCACATCCAGCACCTGCCACGCCCGTGGTCGTGTAAAAACGGGCGACAAAATGCCCGCGCCATACCCAAGCGAAAAAAAGAACACAAAGCTGGAGAACATCGCACCCAGAGCGAACCGAAGACGGTCGTCATACTGCGCCGAGATTGAACCGATCAGGACTACAGTGTCCAAATAGACATGCGGGTTCAGCCAAGTGAACGCGAGCACCGTAAGAAGCGCGGCTTTCAGGCTGGTGCGCTGGCCATTGCCGATCTCCATCACCGCGCCACCCCGCCAAGCCGACTGCAGGCTGCGCAGCCCATACCAAGTCAGGAACGCGGCTCCGCCATAGCGCATCACGGTTTCGAACCATGGTATCGCCTGTGCCAGAGTGCCAAATCCAGCCACGCCCGCACCAATCAGCAAAGCATCAGATACCGCGCAGGTCAGGCACAGAATGAAAACATGCTCTCGCCGCAACCCCTGCCGCAGAATAAAGGCGTTTTGCGCCCCGATCGCGAGGATCAGGCTGAAACCCAGTGCGAAACCGGCGATCATGGATGTGGGCATGGGACCTCCTGCGAATTCCCAACGTTGACTAAGCCCCATGGCACGATCTATCAAATTAAAGATGTTACCCTCAATTAAGTTCCACTAATGTTTCTGGACCCTAACCACCTGTCTGCTTTGTCAGCCATTCTACGTCATGGCAGTTTTGACGCAGCAGCGGCGGAATTGGCTGTGACGCCTTCAGCCATCTCCCAACGGATAAAGGCACTGGAGGACCGGATTGGGGCATCACTGATCCATCGGGGTACGCCATGCACCGGAACGTCGGCAGGGCTGCGCATTGCCCGCTATGCTGAGGATGTCGGACTGCTTGAGGCGCAACTGGCCCGCGAATTGGCATTGGAAACGGATCCGGGATCGGCGCGTGTTCGCATTGCTGTGCCCGCCGATGTACTGGCCACGTGGTTTGTCGATGCAATGGCGCAAGTGCCCAATATGCTGTTCGATCTCGTCATCGACGATCAGGATCATTCGGCAGACTGGCTGAAACGAGGTGAGGTCAGCGCCGCTGTCACCGTTGGCGGGCACCCCGTTACGGGGTGTAACGTGACAGCGCTGGGTGTCCTGCGATACTTACCCACAGCCAGTCCGGCCTTCATCGACACGTGGTTCAAGGACGGCGTGACCGAGGGCACGCTCGGCAAAGCACCCTGCCTTGTCTTCAACCAAAAGGATGGTCTGCAAAAGGCGTGGCTGTCCCAATATATCGCCCCTCACCTGTCGCCCCCGTTTCATTTCCTGCCGTCCTCGCACGGATTCGTGGATGCGGCGATTGCCGGGCTCGGATGGGGCATGAACCCTGCGGCCCTTGCCCAAGACGCCTTGGATCAGGGGCTGTTGCGTCCCATCGCTGCAAATGCTCCGCTGGACATTTCCCTCAGCTGGCAGGTTGGGCGCGTACTTGCGCCTGCCCTCAAACCACTTACAAATGCGGTTCAACGTGCCGCAAAGCAGGTCCTGCTGCCCCCAAGCGCGAACTGATCGCACACCCCAATTTCGGAGGAACCGATGTTCTCACGCGATGCTCTCAGCTATGATCCAATTCCATTGCCAGACCGGTGCGAGATCAGCGATGCAGACATGCTAGACGCGGCACAGGCCTTTTACGACAAGATGCGCCAGCGCCATACGGTGCGGGATTTCAGCCCCCGCCCCGTCGACAGCACCGTGATCGAAATGTGTTTGCGCACGGCGGGCACCGCGCCTTCTGGCGCCAATCATCAACCTTGGCACTTTGCCGCGATCTCGGCCCCTGACCTAAAGCAGCGCATCCGCGAAGAAGCCGAGGAAGAAGAACGCAGGTTCTATGCGGGCGGCGCAGGTGATGAATGGATCAAAGCGCTTGAGCCCATCGGCACCAATGCAGTCAAAGAGCACCTGACCATCGCCCCCTGGCTGATCGTGGTTTTCGCCCAGCGCTGGGGACAGTTCGACGATGGGACGCGATATAAGAATTACTACGTGCCGGAAAGCGTGAACATTGCCACCGGCTTTCTGCTGGCTGCACTGCACCACGCGGGGCTCAGCACTTTGACCCATACCCCGAATCCGATGCGGTTTCTGAACGACGCGCTGGACCGGCCCGCATCAGAAAAACCGACGATGATCATCGCAGCTGGGCATTCTTCGGAAACCGCGACAGTGCCTGCAGTGGCAAAGCTGAAGAAACCGCTGGACGAGATCTCGTCGTTCTTCTGAGAACACGCGCTTTACTCCTGCGGCTGGGATGCGTCTTTCCGGACAGGCTGCATCATTAGATAGCATGTTACGCAGGACGCCAGGCTGACGGCGACAATGAAGGCGACCGCCAATGCGACCTCATGCATATGGGCAACTGCGGCCAATGCCGCCGAGAGAAGCACCGCTGACAAACGGGCAATTGATTTGACCGCAGCTGACCCCTGCACGCGAAGATCCTTGGGCGCGATGTCCAGAAAATACAGTTTGCGCGAACTGCTGATCCCCGTCACCGCCACGGTGACAACAAACAGAGCGATGGCATGCAGATGCACATCGTGATCGATGCCCAAATAGTGGAACGCCAAAAGGACGCTTCCGGTGGCGGCCACCATCAGGGTTCCAACCATCATGACAGCGCGATGGGACTTCATGTTCACGAATTGCCATAAAGGCCCTGAAACAAGATAACCTGAAGCAGAAGACACGATCATCGCGGTCAGACCTTTTGCCGAACTGTGATGCGCCTCTGCCGCGATCAGGGCGAAGAACGGTACAGAGAGCGAGACAGCCACCAAAGGCATACGCATAGCCATGTAACGCCGAAACCAAGGGAATTCGAACATGTTCAGAATACCCTGAACATTGGCCTTAAACGATAGCCTTGGCTTGGTTTCAGCCCTCTTTGCTGGTTCGACAGAGCGCGCATTCTCGGTCATCGCCAGCATCAAAAGCCCTGAGAGCATAAAAAACGCAACCGACACTCCAATCATTGTGGAATGGCGCGAAAACGGTGGGTTTTCCTTGGTGATCTGATGCACAAGCAAGGCAAGGCCGATGGCGCATAGCCCACCGCACCCGAGTTGCAGGTACTGCATCGCCATGCGTGATCGTGAATGGACATGATCGCCCAGCAGATCAGTGAACATCAGGTTCTGAACCTCGTCCACCAGACCAATCACAAAAAAGACCGAAACGAAGATCACAGCAATCAACGGAACGACCCCGGTCGCTGCTGCGGCCATCGCCAGTACCAGACAGACGCCGATAACAGCTTCGGTCAGAGCAATGGCGCGCTTTTTCTGCGATTTTGCCGCGACAGGTTGCGCCAGAAAAAAATCGGAAATCATACTACCGACCATCCGCACAGAAACCAGCGCGCCTGCCACGAACATCGGCAGTTCGAAGGACACGGCCAGAAACGGCAATACCACCGAAGGGCTGCCCAAGGTCCACGCAACCTGGGACACAATACTCTGCCCGGTCAGAACCGGCACATTGCGTTTGGCAGTATCAGGTTTCTTGGACGTCATGGATCTTGGGGTCGCGTCTTTCCATAGTTCAACACCCACCCAGCCTAAGCGCATCTAGGGCTTCAGCCAATAACCCATACGAATTGTCCTGAAACTAAAAAACCCGGCCAGATTGGCCGGGTTCCGCAATTGCATATTTTGCTTCTTCAGAGCTGAGCCATCACTTCGTCAGTGGCCTCGAAGTTCGTCGTGACGCGCTGCACGTCATCATCGTCTTCCAGCGCATCAACCAGCTTCATCAGCTTTTGCATGTCTTCCAGACCCAGCTCGGTCGTGGTGGTGGGCTTCCAGACCAGTTTGGTGGACTCCGTTTCACCCAAAGCAGTTTCCAGAGCGTTCGAAACGTCGTTCAGATCCGTATCCGCGCACCAGATGATGTGACCATCTTCTGAGCTTTCGACATCTTCGGCGCCTGCTTCGATGGCCGCTTCGAAAATGGTATCCGCATCACCCGCAGTCGCCGGGTAGAGAACTTCGCCCTTGCGTTCGAACATGAACCCAACCGAGCCCGTCTCACCCAGATTGCCACCGTTCTTGGAAAAGGTCGAACGTACGGTCGACGCGGTGCGGTTGCGGTTGTCGGTCATTGTTTCAACAATCACGGCCACGCCGTTGGGGCCGTAGCCCTCATAGCGGATTTCTTCGTAATCGTCGCCGTCGCCCGCCTGCGACTTCTTGATGGCCCGGTCGATCACGTCCTTTGGGACCGAATTCGACTTGGCCTCTTTCACGGCCAGGCGCAGGCGCGGGTTCTTGTCGGGATCGGGGTCGCCCATCTTGGCGGCCACGGTGATCTCTTTCGACAGTTTGGAAAACAGTTTGGACCGCGCGGCGTCCTGACGTCCCTTGCGGTGCTGGATGTTGGCCCATTTGGAGTGGCCTGCCATAGTGCGTCCTCGTCATTCGTGATTTCGTGTTCGGCGCTCATATAGACGTTTGCGGGGGGCAGGATCAAGAGAGCGGCTTGCGACGACATCACTGACTTGTATGGTGACGACATGACGACAGATCAGATCATTCTTTTTTCACTTTTCATCACGGTCTTCGGAATGCTGCTTTGGGGTCGGTTTAGATACGACCTTGTGGCCTTTGCGGCACTGATGATCGGCGTTGTGCTGGGCGTCGTGCCTGTGAACGACGCCTTCGCCGGGTTCGGTCATCCGGCCACCATCATCGTGGCGCTGGTTCTGGTCGTCTCTGCCGGTCTGGTTCGGTCGGGGGCGGTGTTCTTGATCACCCGCACCCTGGTCGATGCCTCACGTGGATTGGGCGCGCATATCGCCCTGATGGGCGGGATCGGCGCAGTGCTGTCGGCCTTCATGAACAACGTGGCAGCATTGGCCCTGCTGATGCCCGTCGACATTCAGACCGCACGCAAAGCGGGGCGATCTGTGGGCCTGACCCTGATGCCGCTGAGCTTTGCCACCATTCTGGGGGGAATGGCGACGTTGATCGGCACCCCTCCGAACATCATCATCGCCTCGATCCGGGCCGAGACGCTGGGCGAGCCGTTTCACATGTTCGATTTTGCCCCGGTCGGTGGGCTGGCCGCGATCGCCGGTCTTGCTTTTGTCGCACTGGTGGGCTGGCGTCTGATCCCAAATCGCGGGCCGCAAACCGAGACGTCTGAAGCGCTGGCAGAATACATCGCCGAGCTGACAGTTCCTCCCGAATCCGCGCATATCGGCAAACGTGTCAGCGAGCTTTATGAGGCCGCCGAAAAATCCGACGTGGCCATTATTGGCCTCATCCGCGACGGCAAGCGGCGCTATGGCCGCTCTGCCCATACCACACTGAAAGAAGGCGACGCATTGGTTCTGGAAGCCCGGCCCGAGGCGCTGGATGAATTCCGTGCCGCGCTTAATCTGGATTTCTCAGACACACGGCGACAGGAACTTCTGACGGCAGAGGGTGACGGGCTGGAAGTGATCGAAGTGGTTGTGCCGGAAAGTGCCCGCATCACTGGCCGCACTGCACAGGGTCTTGGGCTGGCATGGCGGCAGAGCACCGTCCTGATGGGCATATCGCGCCAAGGTCGGCAGATCACCCAACAGGTCCGCAAGACTGAGGTTGAGCCCGGTGATATCCTGTTACTGCTCTGCCCCCGCGACCGCGCTGCGGATGTAACGGAGTGGCTGGGCTGCCTGCCCCTTGCCGGGCGCGGGCTGAACGTCACTGCAAATGACAAGGCGTGGCTGGCCATCGGCCTGTTTGCTGCCGCCGTTTTGGCCGCCAGTGTCGGGTTGATCTACTTGCCTGTTGCCCTGGGGTTAGTGGTCATTGCCTATGTGCTGACTAAGATCATGCCGATCGCCGACATCTATAACCACATCGAATGGCCGGTGGTTGTCCTCTTGGGTTCCATGATCCCGCTGGGCAGTGCATTGGAGACCTCGGGCGGGACTGAACTGATCGCGAATGCGCTGATCCAACTGACCGATGGCCTTCCCGCCTGGGCCATCCTGACCGTTTTGATGGTCGTGACCATGACTTTGTCTGATGTCCTGAACAACACAGCCACTGCCATTGTCGCTGCACCGGTTGGGATACAAATGGCCCGCACGCTCGAGGTTTCGCCCGATCCGTTCCTGATGACGGTTGCCGTTGCGGCCTCGGCCGCGTTCCTCACGCCTATCGGGCACAAGAACAATACGCTGGTTCTGGGACCTGGTGGCTATCGGTTCGGAGATTACTGGCGTATGGGTCTGCCGCTTGAGGTGCTGATCATCGCGGTTTCCATCCCCGCCATCCTTGTCTTTTGGCCGTTGTGACGGGTAAAGGCAGCACATGAAACGCTTTTTGATCCTGCAACTGCGCCCGGAAACGGATGCGTCCGACGCCGAATACGCCTCGATTCTGGACAAGACCCGCCTTACGCCCGAGCAGACCCACCGTATCCGGCTGGATTGTGAGGATTTGCCTGACAGCTTGGACGTGACGGACTATGCGGGCGTCATCGTTGGCGGAGGTCCCGGTTGTGTCAGCGATGACCCCGCAACAAAATCCAACTTGGACGCAAAGATCGAAGATGCGGTCATGGGGCTCATGCCGCAGATCACGGCGCAAGATCATCCCTTCATGGGCTGCTGCTATGGTTTAGGCGTTCTGGCTGCACACTTAGGTGGCGACGTGAGCAAAGCCCGTTACGGCGAACCGGTCGGCCCGTCAGCCTGCCACCTGACGGCAGACGGCGTGTCAGACCCGCTGACCACTGGGCTGGCCCCTGAATTCGACGCCTTCGTCGGCCACAAAGAGGCCGTCCAGACATTGCCGGAGGGCTGCGTGCATCTTGTCTCCTCAGACCCCTGCCCGTTTCAGATGATCCGCTTTGGCCAGAACGTCTATGCCACACAGTTTCACCCCGAAGCGGATGCGAAGGACTTTGAGCAGCGCATTAACATCTACAAACATCACGGTTATTTCCCGCCCGAAGACGCCCAACGTTTGATCGATGTCTGCAACGCCGCTGACGTCACCCAACCCGGCGAAATCCTGCGCCGGTTCGTCGAACGTTACAAGTGACCTAACGGAGCGGTTGCCTGCGGCTTTCATGCTCGCATAGGCTGATCCGAAACGACTTTGGGAGGAGTTGTTCTTGGATTTTCTAATCAATGTCGGCCTGCCGATCTCGCTGGCCATTATCATGCTATCCCTTGGCATTGGGCTAGAGATTGCGGATTTCCGGCGCGTGTTGAACCGTAGATACCCGTTTGCAATTGGTGCGATCTGTCAGGTGGTGCTTCTACCTATTGCTGCTTTTGTTACTGTCACTCTGTTTGGCCTGCCCCCTGAAATAGCGGTGGGCTTTATGCTGCTCAGCTTTTGCCCGGGCGGTGTGACCAGTAACATTCTGACCAAACTGGCAAAGGGTGACGTGGCGCTTTCCGTTAGCCTGACTGCGGTGATCAGCATTCTGTCTATCCTGACAGTGCCCTTTCTGGCGGCATGGTCCATCACCTATTTTATGGGGGAAAATGCCCCGGACGTTTCGATCAGCGGTCTGGCCGTTGCCATGTTCCTGATCACCACCCTTCCTGTGGCAATCGGCATCGGGGTTCGCAGATTTGCAACCGAGTTTGCAAACCATATCGACGGCGGACTTTCAAAGTTAGCAACTGCTTTGTTTGTTGTGATCGTCGTGGCCGCCCTGGCCGGAAACTGGCAGATTTTCGTTGATAACTTGGGCATTATGGGTGCAGGCCTGATCTCACTTAACGTTGCCCTTTTGCTCATCGGGCTGGGGATCGCACGTGCTGCAAATCTGTCATGGGCCGAGTGTAAAAGCATCTCAATTGACACAGGCATCCAGAATTCGACACTGGGTATAACGCTGGCGGCACTTATCACGGGCACAGAGAGCGGGTTTAGCCCTCTGGCTTTGCCGTCCGCAGTCTACGGGATCACGATGTATGCGGTCGTGCTACCGTTCCTCGTTTGGTTTCGCAGACGCTGAAAGGACAGTTCATGACCAATAATACAGCAGATGCGATTGTCGTCGGCGCGGGCCTGGCGGGATTGGCAGCCGCGGCTGAGCTGGGGGATCGGGGAAAAAGGGTGATCATTGTCGATCAAGAGGCCGAGAGCTTTCTGGGTGGTCAGGCATTCTGGAGCCTTGGTGGACTGTTCATGGTCGACACGCCGGAACAACGCCGGATGGGCATCAAGGACAGCCAAGATCTTGCCCTACTTGACTGGATGGGCAGCGCGCAGTTTGACCGCACGGAAGACACCTGGCCCCGCAAATGGGCCGAGAGTTATGTCGAGTTTGCAGCGGGCGAGATGCGCCCATGGTTGCACGAGATGGGCCTACGCTGGTTTCCGGTGGTTGGTTGGGCCGAACGTGGTGGTTCCTATGCGAACGGGCACGGAAACTCGGTTCCCCGTTTTCACATAACGTGGGGCACAGGACCCGGCGTGCTGGAGCATTTTATCCGTCGTGTAAAAGAGCATGCCAGCGCCGGGTTGATCCAGATGAAATTCCGCCATCAGGTCAGCCATATCATCATGCAAAATGGCGCCGCCAAAGGCGTGTCCGGTGAAGTGCTGGCCGATGACACTGCCCAGCGCGGCGGCAAGACCAACCGCGACGAAGTGGGCGAGTTCGAGGTTTATGCGCCCTCGATCATCGTCACCTCTGGCGGTATCGGTGGTAACTTTGAAATGGTGCGGCAGAATTGGCCCAAGGATCGTCTGGGGGAACCGCCGCAGAAGATGGTGGCAGGCGTACCCTTTCACGTCGATGGCCGCATGATCGGGATCAGCGAAAAAGCGGGCGGCCATGTCATCAATGGCGACCGCATGTGGCATTACACCGAAGGCGTGCGCAACTGGAATCCGATCTGGCCCGACCACGGCATTCGCATTCTGCCCGGCCCCAGCTCGATGTGGTTCGACGCCAAGGGCGACCGCCTCGCGCCTCCCTGCCTGCCGGGGTTCGATACGCTGGGTACGCTGCGCGAAATTCTGAAGACAGGGTACGAATACAGCTGGTTTGTTCTGACCCAGAAGGTCATCAAGAAGGAATTCGCCCTGTCCGGGTCTGAACAGAACCCCGATTTCACCTCGGGCAGTTGGAAAGAGGTGATCCGTCAGCGCGTCCTGTCGGGGTCCAAGGCAACCGCCCCGGTCGAAGCGTTCAAGGAACATGGCGAGGATTTCGTCGTGGCCAACACGTTGACCGAACTGGTCAACGGGATGAACCATCTGGGCGGCGGTCTGATTGACGAAGCGCACCTGCGCGCGCAGATCGAAGCACGAGATTCTCAGGTCGACAATCCATTCTCAAAAGACGCGCAGATGATGGCGATCCTGGCGGCCAGAAACTACCGCGGCGACAAGCTGATCCGCACCGCCAAGCCACACAAGTTCCTCGACCCGGCCAACGGTCCGCTGATCGCGGTCAAGCTACACGTCCTGACACGCAAGACGTTGGGCGGGCTTCAGACCAATATGGACAGCCAGATGATCGGAGCGGATGGGCAGGTGGTGTCCGGCCTGTTCGCAGCAGGCGAAGTCGCCGGGTTCGGCGGTGGCGGCTATCACGGCTACAACGCGCTGGAGGGTACGTTTCTGGGCGGTTGCATCTTTTCGGGGCGCAACGCAGGGCGGTCAAGGGCCGTCGCCTGACGGCCCCATCGCGTTACTTACGGGTCAGCTTAATCACCGGCTCTCCGTCCGCATCCAAAAGGGCCAGTGCGTTGCCTTGCATTGCGAACGTCGTGACGCTTTGCATCGCTTTCAGAAACTGCCGTTCGACCTCATCCATCGGGGGTGGACACGCCATGAGTGTCGCAGCCATGTTGTCCGGGAATTCGATCCGATTAGCAGAAATCTCTGCCTGACCACTAAACCGATTACAACCGCCGCTTCCCGAAAACGCACCGCTTTGCCCGAAAGCAAGCTCGGGACGTTTTTCAGTCTCAATAGGCGCGCCGTTCAGGCCTGAGGCGACCCATTCCGTGTTTTCCAGCATAGCAGCTTCCTGATGCTGAACCTGTACCATCAACAGGTCGGCGGTATTCTCTGCGCCATTGGTCAGAACCGGGTAATTAGTATCAGTCGTGAACAGCAGTTTTTGCCCCTGCATGACTGAAGCGCGCACCGCGTATCTATACCCGTCCTTAATCAACGCATCATCATAGGTCAGTTCAAATTGCGCCGGCACCCCGGTCAGAGCGTATCTCTGCGCAGCAAGTGTCACAGCCGGAGCATCAGCCAGTGAGATATCCTGAAGTTCGACAAAAAGAGTTGCGTCGGGCGGGACCGCAATACGCTCTCGGTAGGATGCGTTCCCTGCAACGGTGCCTGCAATCGCGACATTGCTTATGACGGTCGCAAACGCTGCGCCTGCAAATGTAGAACGTCCTATCGTCAGCATGGCTAATCCCCTTTGCAAGTTTTATTCACAAAAGATTGTATATTGTCCGCCATTTACAAGCCTGCCTCCGACAAAGTGGCAAATCTGCGCCGATATTATAGTGGCCAGATCAACGGGATAAGCAGGGACGCCAGCAGTCCAACCGTCAGGTTAAGCGGAACGCCCACTTTCATGAAGTCAGTGAACCTGTAGCCACCGGGACCGTAGACCATCATGTTGGTCTGGTATCCGATCGGTGTTGCAAAGGATGCCGATGCCGCCACCATAACCGCGACCACCAGCGGGCGTGGATCAATCCCTACAGCCTGCGCCAAACCAATGGCAATCGGGGTGACGACAACCGCGACCGCGTTGTTGGAAACCAATTCGGTCAGCACCGAGGTCAGCAAGTAAATCGCCCAGATAATCAGGAATGGCGGCAAAGTACTGAGCCCCGGCGCTATGGCCTCGACGATCAGAGAGACCGCGCCGGAACTGTTCAGCGCCGCACCTATAGCCAGCATCGCAAAGATCAGCGCCAGCAGCCGACCTTCAACAAAGGAAAACGCTTCATCAGCATCAATGCAGCGGGTCAAAAGAACCACAGCAACGGCCACAATCGACAACAGCAGGATCGGCGCGACGCCCAGCGCGGCAAGAGCGACGATCCCGACAAGCGCGCCAATTGCAATTGGCGCGTGGCTGCGACGGAAGGCGCGCGCGGACGGCTGGGTGACATCTACCATATCCATTTCGGCTGCAAGCCGTTTAATGTCCGCCGGGGCACCTTCCAGAAGCAGAGTATCCCCAACCCTGACCACCAAATCATCCAACTGGCGACCGATATTCTGGTTACGGCGGTGCACCGCCAACACGTAGACGCCATAACGACGCCGAAGCCGCATCATTCCAAGGGTCCGACCCACCAAACGGCATCCGGGCGTGATCAGCACCTCAACCGTCTTGGTTTCAACGGCGGACACCTGATCCACGCGTTTGAGCTCTCTGTTGCGCTGAAGGCTCAGCAGTTCGGTCATCTCGGTGCGTAAAACCACCCGATCGCCAACTTTCAGTTCGACGCCTTTCAGGTTACGCCGCAGCGACTCGTCCCCCCGAATGACATCGATCAGACGCACACCAGGGCGTTTGAACAACTGTACCCCGGTTACTTCGCGCCCGATCAGGTTACTGTCCGGCGGAATGACAGCTTCGGTGAAGAACTTCATCTTGGACCGATCGCTGAGCAGTGACGCCATGCTGTCCCGCTCGGGCAACAGCTTGGGCGCAATGAACCGCAAATAGATCATGCCGTAGATCACCAGCGCGATCCCCAGTGGCGTGACTTCGAAAATCGTGAAGGCTTTCATCCCCTGAGCGCGAGCGACACCATCAACGAGCAGGTTGGTCGACGTGCCGATCAGCGTCAGCGTGCCGCCCAGAATGGCGGCATAGCTCAGCGGAATCAACAGTTTCGACGCAGGTACGTTCAGCGTGCGGGCGATCTGAACAAAGACCGGGATCATCACCACAACAACAGGTGTATTCGACACCACCGCCGAAGCCAGCACGACAAACGCCATAAGCAACCCGATGGCGAAACGCGGGTTGACCTGAGCCTGTTTCTGCGCAGTCGAGGTGAATGAGTCCAACGCCCCCGTTCGCACCAAAGCCCCCATGATGATGAACATCGCGCCAATCGTCCAGGGCGCAGGGTTGGACAGAACCGCCAACGCGCTTTGATAGGGCAGGATGCCTGTGACAAGCATCAGCGAGACGCCACCAATGGCCACGACCTCGGTCGGATAAACCTCGCGCAGGAACATGACGAACATGCCCGCAACGATGAGCAGCGCCAGAATTGCGCTGCCTGTGTCTGTCAGTGAAAGGAAATTCATTCGTGGTATTCTGTCCGAACCCGGGCCCAAGCGCCTGATGACATGCAGTTTCACGCATTGCGCGCAGCAGAGCAAGTCTGACGTTGATTAATCAGGCCCAGCCTGTTCAAGACGCCCCCCGACGCGCACCATACGCACAGATTTAGCCTGACCGTCGCGATCATTGGTTTCCACGAACACGCCGCTCAACGTGGCCTCGCCATTGGCAGGGGTGAACCGCGCCTTGGGCATTCCGGTGATGAAGCGGCGCATCGGTTCCTGCTTGTCCATGCCGATGACCGAGTCGTAGTCGCCGCACATGCCCGCATCCGTCAGATACGCTGTACCACCGGGCAAAATTTGAGAATCCGCAGTCGGCACATGGGTATGTGTTCCCACCACGAGGCTGGAACGTTTATCGCAATAATGGCCCATCGCCATCTTCTCGGACGTCGCCTCGCAATGCATGTCCACGATGATAGCCTGCGCCTGCCCTCCGCGAGGATGCGACTTCAGGATCGGTTCAATGGCCGAGAACGGATCGTCAAACGGCCGTTTCATGAAGACCTGCCCCAGCACCTGCACCACCAGAACCTTGCGCCCGCCCGGCGCGTTGAACAGTCGATGCCCCCGCCCCGGTGCTCCTTTGGCAAAGTTCACCGGACGCACGATACGCTGTTCTTTATCGATGTATTGCAACATATCCTTCTGGTCGAAGGCATGATCACCCAGCGTCAGACAATCCGCACCAGCATCCAGAAGCAGCTTGGCGTGATCACCGCTTAGCCCCATTCCGTTCGACGCGTTTTCACCGTTGACCACAACAAAATCCAGCCGCCATTCGTCGCGAAGACGTGGCAAATGCTGCTGAACGGCTGCGCGGCCCGCGCGCCCCATGACATCACCAAGAAATAAAATCCTCATGATCCGGGTCGTAGGGGCTGTGCAGGGCAATAACAAGGCGGAAGCATGAAATTTGCCGCAGAGTTGAGGGTTGAATTAACATTCAAGCGCGGCAATGTATTGAAATAGCGTTTGAATACAGAAGGAATTCTTCGTGAAAGCTCTAATTTTTCTGACCGCCTGTCTTTTGACCGCTTCGGCTGCGGGGGCGGAAGGCACCAAAACATCCATGCCCAATCCGGCGGCAACATTTTGCATCGAAAACGACGGGACTTACCAACTTCGGAAAAACGAAGATGGTAGCGTTTTTGGCGTCTGCATTTTGAAAGACGGCACCGAAGTTGATGCCTGGGATTACTTGCGCAGCCACTTCGAGCAGTAACAGCTAGAAGGTCAGTACCCGGCTTTCCGTGATGACCATATCCAGCTGTTGGTCGGTTGGCTCCAGCGGCAGGCCCTCTGCCTCCTGCGCGTCAAAGGCAAAGCCGATGGCAAGCGTCGGACGTTTGGCGCGCAGACCTTCCAGAGTGCGGTCATAGAACCCGCCACCATAACCCAGCCGACCGCCTTTTGCATCAAACGCGACCAGCGGCACGATCAGAATCTCGGGATCGAAATAGTCATCCACCTCGGGCACTTTGGCACCGAACGGGCCATCTTTCAGCGCCCCTTCGGGTGTCCAGCGAGAGAATTTCAAAGGGCGACCGGCGGCCTGAATGACCGGCACCCCCACCGGCCCATAAGCTGATGCCTCGGCCATCGCGGGCAGCGGGTCGATCTCGGTCCGGATCGGCATATAGCCTGACATTGGCACGCCGCGGTGGCCTGCCAAAACCTCGGACAAACGTCCTGCAGCTCCTGGTGAACACGCATCAAATGCAGCCTTGCGGCGCGCAAAGGCCGCTTTGCGGGCTGCGGCTTTAATTTCGGTCAGATCGGTCACAGAAGCACCACGCTGGCAAGCCCAAGAAAGATGAAGAACCCCATGACATCCGTTGTGGTTGTTACAAAGGTTCCAGACGCCAGCGCCGGGTCAACGCCCAAACGGTCCAGCACGACCGGTACTACCGTACCCGCGAACCCTGCGATGATCATGTTCACGACCAAGGCGGATCCGATCACGACACCCAAGAGCGGAGAATCGAACCACAACATCCCCACGGTTCCCAACACGATGGCGAAACACAGCCCGTTGAGCATACCGACCAGCAACTCGCGCCGGATCACCCGCATCACGTTTGCATTGGTCAGGTCGCGCGTCGCCAGTGCGCGCACGGCTACCGTCAGCGATTGCGTGCCCGCATTGCCGCCCATCGAGGCCACAATCGGCATCAGGATGGCCAGGGCGACCAACTGATCAATCGCCGCCTCAAACTGTGAAATCACCAGCGAGGCACAGATCGCCGTACACAGATTCACCGCCAGCCACGGCAATCGCCGCCGACTGGTTGCCGCCACGCTGTCGGACAAAGAGCTTTCGTTGCTGACACCGGCAAGACGCAGAATGTCTTCTTCGTGCTCTTCATCCAGAACCACCATCGCGTCGTCGATGGTGATAACGCCAACCAGACGCCCATCCTCGTCCACCACCGGGGACGAGATCAGGTGGTACTGGTTGAAGGCATAGGCCACGTCTTCCTCGTCCTGATCGACGGGGATGATGTGAAACTCCTCCTCCGCAAGGTCGTGCAGCGGCACCTCGCGCCGCGTCGCCATCAACTTGCCCAATGTCACCTGCGCCACCGGCTTCAGGCGTGGATCGACCAGCACCACGTGATAGAACTGCTCGGGCAGGTCATCATTTGCGCGCATGAAATCAATGGCTTGCCCGACCGTCCAATGCTCGGGCGACATGACGACCTCGCGCTGCATGAGACGACCGGCCGAGTTCTCAGGGTAAGACAGCGCCTGTTCGGCTGCAACCCGTTCGGAATCCTCCAGCGCATCCAGAATAGTTTCCTGCTGAGGTTCCTCAAGGTCTTCCAGCAGGTCAACGACGTCGTCGCTTTCCATCTCGCGCACGGCTTCGGCCAGAACGTCCGGCTTTAGGACCGAGATCACCTCTTCGCGGACCGACTCATCCAGTTCAGACAGGATGTCGCCATCAAATTCCTTGTCATACAGTCGGATCAGGCGGGCCCGATCAAACGGATTGATCTGTTCCAGAAGGTCAGCGATGTCGGCCGCGTGCAGCGGCTCCATCAGCTCAATCAGCTTGTCGCGATCATCGATATCCACCGCATAGAGGATCCCCGCCACTGCCTTGGGATCCAGCGCATAGGCGTCTTCGTCCCGGGGCTGATCGTATCCGGCTTCGTCACTGCCTGTCGTCATGCGCGGCCCCCTTAATTCGGCGATTGACTTCTAAATAGAAGAAGCAGCTACCGGAAAACAATGACAATGCACCGATTTACCCACTTCTTTCGTCTGCCTATGCTGATGCGCGGTTCCAAACAGGTGGAGAATAGGGACAATGGCGCAAAAGACGCTTTTGAAAGGGCGCGTTCTGAGTTTCACGGCCTCACCCTTTGACGGAGAGCCGACCGAGGCCACCCGGCTGGACGAAGCGGTTGTCATCGAAGACGGGCGCATTGCAGATGTCGGCACCGCCGATGCGTTGGCGCAGGCTCATCCTGATGCAATCACCAAGGATCACGGCAAGCACCTGATCATGGCAGGGTTTGTGGACCCGCACGTGCATTACCCGCAAACGGCGATGATCGCCAGCTGGGGAAAACGGCTGATCGACTGGCTGAACACTTACACCTTCCCGGAAGAGATGAAGTTCGGCGATCTCGGCTATGCGACCGAAATTGCCAATCGCTATCTGGACCTGACTGCCGCACATGGCACCACAACCATGTGCAGCTTTTGCACGATCCATCCCGAAAGCGTGGACGCGTTCTTTACAGCAGCGCAACAACGCGGACAACGGGTAGTGGCAGGTAAGACCTGCATGGATCGCAATGCGCCTGAAGGTCTGCGCGACACGGCTCAAACCGCCTATGATCAATCGGCAACTCTTCTGGAAAAGTGGCACCGTGTCGACCGACTGTCCTATGCCATCACCCCACGCTTTTCCCCTACCTCAACTCCCGAGCAACTTGAGGCGATGGGCGCTCTATGGGCCGAACATCCGCACTGCCTGATGCAAACTCATCTGAGCGAGCAAACAGATGAAATCGAATGGGTCCAGTCGCTGTTCCCGGATGCGCGGGATTATCTGGACACGTACGAGAAGTTCGGCCTGCTGGGTCAGAATGCCCTGTATGGGCACGTCATCCATCTGGAAGACCGGGAGCGGGATCGGCTGCGTGAGGTCGATGCGTCGTTGATCCACTGCCCCACTTCCAACACCTTCATCGGGTCGGGCCTGTTCGACATGAACGGGCTGGTCCATGATGGCCACCGTATCGGTCTGGCCACCGATACAGGCGGAGGGTCCAGTTTCTCGATGCTACGTACCATGGCTGCCGCCTATGAGATCGGCCAGTTGCGTGGTCGCCCGCTGCACTCGGCGCAATTGCTTTGGCTGGGCACAGTAGGGTCCGCGCTTAGCCTGCGGATGGATGACTGCATTGGCAATGTCGCCCCGGGAATGGAGGCGGATTTGGTAGTGCTCGACCTCGCCTCGACCCCGGCCATCGCCCAGCGCGAAGCTCATGCAGAGGATGTTTGGGAGGCGATCTTCCCGACCATCATGATGGGTGATGATCGGGCCGTGGCAGAGGTTTGGATCGGCGGGCAGCAGGCAGTTTAAGCCTGCAACGCCCGAGCAAGCGCATTCTGACGCTCGATCACGCGGGGCAGATCAATCGTTGCGATCTGCCCATCGCGCACGATTTGACGGCCTTCGATAAACAGATGTTTCACGGTCATCGGCCCCGCCAAAAGCAGAGCCGCCGGATCCCAACTACCTGCGCTTTCGATGCTGCGCGTATCCCATACCGCAATATCAGCGCGTTTGCCTGGCATGAGTCGCCCACAATCCGGACGTCCCAATACGTCGGCTCCGCCGCGCGTCGCAATCTCCAACGCTTCGCGGGCTGACATGGCATCTGCGCCATTGGCCACCCGTTGCAACAGCATCGCCTGCCGGGCCTCCAGCATCAGGTTGCCATTGTCATTGCTGGCTGATCCGTCCGCGCCAAGGCCAACCCTGACGCCTGCATCCCGCATCGCCCGTACTGGCGCGATGCCCGATCCGAGACGACAATTTGAGCAGGGGCAGTGGGCCACGCCTGTTTTGGTTCGCGAAAACAGGTCGATCTCGGCCCCGTCCAGCTTGACGCAATGGGCGTTCCAGACATCAGCGCCGGTCCAGCCCAAATCTTCGGCATACTGACCGGGGCGACAGCCGAATTGTGCCTGCGAATAGGCGATATCTTCGTCATTCTCGGCCAAATGAGTGTGCAGCATCACGCCTTTGTCCCGCGCCAGCAAGGCTGCATCGCGCATCAGGTCTCGGCTTACAGAGAACGGCGAACACGGGGCGAGGCCGACGCGGCACATCGACCCTTCCGACGGGTCATGAAACGCATCAACGACACGGATCATGTCGTTCAGAATGGCGGCTTCGTCTTCCACCAGACTGTCCGGCGGCAGACCACCGTCACTTTCACCAATGCTCATCGCGCCACGCGTCGGCTGGAACCGCATCCCCAGCTCCGACGCGGCAGCAATCGTATCCTCCAGCCGCGCACCATTGGGGTAAAGGTAAAGGTGATCGGAACTGAGCGAACAGCCAGACAGCGCCAGCTCGGCCAATCCAATCTGGGCCGAAGTGAACATCTCGTCCGGTCCAAACCTTGCCCAGATCGGGTAAAGCGTTTGCAGCCACCCGAACAACAACGCATCCTGCCCGCCCGGTACAGCACGGGTCAGGGTTTGGTAAAGGTGGTGATGGGTGTTCACCAGACCGGGTGTAATCAGACACCCCGTCGCGTCGTGAACGTCGCCCTGTGTCTGCAACCCGCGACCAATTTCGGCGATTTGCCCGTCGCAGATAAGAATGTCAGACCCGGGCATCTCTTGCCGGGTATCATCCATCGTCAGGATCAGATCGGCATTCTGGAGTAGGATTTCTGTCATATCGCGCTCCTGCATCTGCCCGTTTCATGCAAGGAGTGCGTGTGCCGGCGGAAAACGGGCTCAAGAACCGGCTAAAACCGGTTTAATCGTCATTGGCCCGCCCGGCAACAGAATTCAGAAATGACGCAATACCTGAAGGGCCGCGGCGTGTAGGTCCGCGTTTGAAGCAGCCAGGGCACGACCCCCTTCATGGGCCGGACCACCCTGCCAATCGGTGACAATACCGCCCGCCGCCTTAACAACGGCAATAGGTGCCTGAATATCATAGGAATTCAGGCCCGCCTCAATCACCAGATCCGCCTGGCCTGCCGCAAGAAGCGCGTAAGCGTAGCAATCCATTCCATAGCGCGTCAGTTTCACCTGCTCGGACACAGCCTGAAACCCTGCCCTGTCTTCCGGGGTGCCGACTTCGGGAAAGGTTGTGAACAGGGTCGCTTGTTCCAGCGTCTTCGTCTTGCGTGTCTGCAAAGCGGTGGTCCCGTGCGGACCAGTCAGTTGAGCGCCAGAAGAGGATCCCACAAAACGCTCTCCGATATAGGGTTGATCGATCACCCCCATGAACGGTCCATCCTGATCGCTTAGCGCGATCAGAACACCCCAGGTTGGCGTACCGCTGATAAATCCACGGGTGCCATCGATAGGGTCCAGAACCCAGGTTCGACCACTGGTGCCTTTGTGTTCGCCGAACTCTTCGCCCAGAATGCTGTCATCCGGACGTTGCCGGGCCAGAACCTCACGCATCGCCTGTTCAGCCGCACGGTCAGCCACCGTAACAGGATCAAACCCATCGGCCAGCTTGTTCGCGGTTTCCAGATCTGCTTGACGAAAAAAAGGAAGAATGGCCGCGCGTGCCGCTTCGGCCATTTCTTCGGCAATTTCTAGGTCGCTCAACGTCGTCGGTTGCATAGCCCACAGGTGCGAGCAATGCCCCCCAAAGTCAAGTCTATCAGGCGACTTCGCTGAGAACGCGAGCTAGCTCAAACAAGCGGCGGCGCTGGTTTTCTGGAATCGCATAGTAAGAGCGCACCAGATCCAAAGCTTCCTTGTCGCCCATCAGGTCAGCCGGAACAGATTTTTTGTCCGCATCGCTTTTTTCAGCTTCTTCCAAACCTTCGAAGAAAAAGCTGACCGGCACGTCCAATGCCTCGGCAATGTCCCACAGGCGAGATGCGCTGATTCGGTTGGCCCCGGTCTCATATTTCTGGATTTGCTGAAACTTGATACCAACTTGTTGCGCCAACTGCTGCTGGGTCATGCCAATCAGCCAGCGGCGATGCCGAACGCGCTTGCCCACATGGACATCGACGTGATGAGTCATTGGTATTCTCCTATACTACACAAACATCTACGCGGGAGTTCGCGACGTCCGATATCGCAGACTTAGAGGTTTCCCCTTAACTTCCTCCTAATTCGGATTGCGCCGCCTCCCCCGCACAGCACTAGACGCTTATAATGCCGGTTTTGAAATTTTTTTCAAGGCGGTTGAGTCGAGCCCCCTCAGGAAGGGCTGTGGTTGTATTGAATTGAGCCTACCGCGCCCGTTTAAGTTGTTCCCCCAAAGCCCCCTGATTTTCCTCTTCACACCGTTTCCTCAAAGCAATTGACTTTTGTTATCACGCTCGCGCCTATGGCCAAAAAAAACGAGGACAATTATGCGGGCCTATCGCATTCAATCTGACGGGGCGGCTGCCCAACTATGCAGCCTTGAGGTGCCCGAACCAGGCAAGGGTCAGGTGCGCGTTGCAATCAAGGCATGTGGTTTGAACTTCGCCGATTTGTTGATGCAAAAGGGCAGCTATCAGGATACACCCGCTGCTCCGTTTACCCTCGGCATGGAAATTGCGGGGGTTGTCGATGCCGTCGGAGCAGGCGTGTCACAATTGAAACCCGGTGACCGCATCGCGGTGTATTCGGGTCAAGGTGGGCTGGCAGAATATGGCGTGTTCGACGCCGACCGGGCGATTCTTCTGCCGGACAGCACCAGCTTTGAAGAGGCCGCCGCCATCCAGATTGCATATGGCACCAGCCACATGGCGTTGGATCATCGGGCCAGATTGCAACCCGGTGAAACGCTACTGGTCACAGGGGCAGCGGGTGGTGTTGGGCTGACCGCTGTTGAAATCGGAAAACTCATGGGTGCCACCGTCATCGCGCATGCACGCGGCCAGGATAAACTGGCCGTGGCCAAGGCTGCAGGAGCCGATCATCTGATAGACGCCTCTGAGGACCTCAGAGAGCGGGTCAAAGCCCTGGGCGGCGCGGATGTGGTGTATGATGCCATCGGCGGCGACGTGTTCAAAGCCGCCTTCCGCGCCACGAACCCCGAAGGCCGCTTGTTGCCCATCGGTTTTGCCGGGGGCGAGGTTCCGCAAATCCCTGCCAACCATCTTCTGGTCAAGAATCTGACTGTGATCGGGTTTTACATCGGTGGTTACCTGAGATTCCGCCCCGAGGTGGTGCACAACAGCTTCGATACCCTGTTCCGTTGGCACGCAGAGGGTCGGATCAAGCCCCATATCAGTCACATCCTGCCGCTTGAACAGGTGGCTCTTGGACTGCAATTGCTGAAAGAGCGGAAATCGACTGGCAAGATTGTCATCACCCCCTGATCGCCGTTACCCCGCCACCGCACGCAGAGGCGCACCACCCAGCATCCGAAAATTCTGGCGTACCAACTGCGCCAATGCCTCGACAACAGCGCCACGGCCCGACTCGCCACCATAGAGGTTGATCATATGGGCCGGCAGCTCTGGCAGCGTGCCACCGGAATCGATTTGCTCAAGATGCGAGGCTTCGGTTCCGTCCAACATGGCGTGAACAGCAAGGTCGGCACTGACCGTGGCTTCGATGGTCCGATCGTTTTCGGTTTCAACCGACAACTCCCACGGAATTCCTGCAGCATCTAATGCCGAGATCACCTGAGGTCGGAACAGGCAGCGACGCCCAAGTGCCAGAGGCAGCGGCTCTTTGCGCCACGCAGTTCCGCCCGGCGCGCCAATCCAACGCAAAGGGAGCTCGGCGATGGTCTCTGCCCCCACAGTCGAAGACGGTTCTGTTGTCAGGATCACATCACATTCACCACGTTTGAACATGTCCTTGAGCTGAAGCGAATATGACGACACCAATTGCACGCGGACGCGTGGAAATTCCGCATTGAACCGCTGCAGCACCCGGGGAATCGCTGGATAAACGATGTCATGCGGCACACCCAGCACCACCTCGCCTTCAAATGCCTGATCTGTCAGGCGCCCGATTACCTCGTCGTTTAACGCGATCATGCGCCGGGCGTAGGCCAGCAATTGCTCGCCTGAAGCCGTCAGCGCAATGGTCCGACCGCTACGGTCCAGCAATTCCAGACCCAACAGTTCCTCCAACCTCTTCAACTGCATGGAGACGGCGGATTGCGTCAGATGCAGAAACCCGGCGGCGCGTGTGACACCGCCTTGATCCGCCACAGCCACAAAAGAGCGAAGGGTGGTTATATCCAAATTTCGCAACTTCACGTTTCCTTATATATACCATCAAAAATATTCGTTTTTAAAATATGCCACATTGCCCCATATCAATCAAGGAAGTTGATGACTGAAGCGGAAATCATCGAAAAACCTGGAAAGGACAAAGATCATGACCCAAATTGCATTGCACACACCTTGCAAACCCGCCAACCGGTCCCTGGCGTCGCTGGTCTTTCAGGCAATCGAACTGATGCGGCAGCGACGCAAGCTGGCTCAGCTGGACGATGCAGCCCTTGAAGATATCGGCGTGACACGCACTGAAGCCTCTGCTGAGGCAGAGCGATTCCTCTGGGATGCTCCCGGTTACTGGAAAAGGTAACTGCAAAACACACATTTTTTTGCGGCGGCGGGCGGCCAAGAGTCACCTGCCGCAGAATTTGTTGCGTGTTTTAGTCGGTTTTCGGTCGGAATCTCTTGAAACACAGCCACTAGTTGCCGATATTTAGAGAGAAAACCGCCCCGCATCGCCGGGGCGTATTAACTCGATGAATAGGGAGACCCTTTGATGGCACAATTCGACACGATCCGGACGGTATCCGGCGCGCGCGCCGCCGAGATTGATCAGGGCCTGCGCGCCCACATGAACAAAGTCTACGGCACAATGTCCGTCGGCATGCTGATCACAGCATTGGCGGCATGGGCGATCGCCGGTCTGGCTGTCACCAGTGATCCAAGCAACGCGGTCGCACAAATTGGCGCTGATCGCTATCTGACCAGCCTGGGTGGTGCACTGTTCCTATCGCCGCTGAAGTGGGTGGTCATGTTCGCCCCTCTGGCCTTTATCCTCTTTGGCTGGGGTGCTCTGATGCGCCGTGGTTCAGCCGCGACAGTTCAGCTTGGCTTCTTTGTCTTTGCCGCCGTTATGGGCGTATCCATGAGCTCGATCTTCATGGTCTTCACGCCCTACTCGATTGCTCAGACTTTCCTGGTGACCGCGATCGCCTTTGCCGGCCTGAGCCTGTACGGTTACACCACCAAGCGTAACCTCAGCGGTATGGGCACCTTCCTGATGATGGGTGTGATTGGGCTTCTGGTTGCAATGATCATCAACCTATTCCTGCAGTCTGGCGTCATGATGATGGCCATTTCCGCCATCGGTATCCTGATCTTTGCCGGTCTGACTGCCTTCTACACGCAGGACATCAAGAACACCTATGTCGCACATGCTGCGCATGGCGATCAGGAATGGCTGGACAAGGCGGCCTTTGACGGCGCGCTGAGCCTGTACATCTCATTCCTGAACATGTTCCAGTTCCTGTTGATGTTCATGGGGCAACAGGAATAGCGCCTGCTGCAAGTCAATGATGAAAGGGCCGGTTAATCACCGGCCCTTTTCTTTGCTTCAACAGCCATGTCTGGTTTGCGGAGAAACAAAAAACCCCGCCGTTCAGGCGGGGCTTTTTTATCTGGATCAAAATCCGATCAGCTACAATTCAGCGGAATGGCAAAGCCAGAACTCCGCTCGGATGTACCTTTTCGGAACACGCCGCCCGCCGGCAGGCATCCGGTGAATCGCTCGGTCTCTTCCGCAAAACCGACCCCTATCGAATTTTCAACCTTCGCGCTGTTGCTTGATGTACGCAACACGCCAAACAGTGTGCCATTGACACTGACGGTGCTGAGGAACAGGTCCCTGTCGCTGCCCTCCAGTTGAACAGCGGAATTTGGCGTCTGCCCACCATTGTCGATTGCCACTGACGCCACTTTGGACGGGTCGGTTTCATCCACCAGCAGCGTCACAGTCGGAAACTCTGCCAGTTCCGCAGGCACGTTGGTTGCGTCTGGCAAAAAGGCGACGGCACCGGGCACATCGGAAATCGTGCGCGGTTCACCATCGATTCCAGTGAACCCGACGCCTTCGCGGTTGAACGGGTCATCGCAGGCCGCAAGGGTCAGGACAGCAATTGTGGATAACAAGATTTTTTTCATGGCGCTCAACATTTTGTGGCGGTTTGCTGAACCGTACTTGCTGGGCACCGCAAAAAGCAAGCCACAGGCAATGCGATTGCTCTGGCCGCTGATGCGCGGCTGCAACGGACCCTGGCAGTTATGTGCGCCCCTGCCCTTTTGATGAGGGGCTTTCTCGCACAAAAAAAGAGGCCCTGAAAAACAGAGCCCCTTTCAAATTGTTCACGCGGAACGGCAGATTACTTGATCTTGCCTTCCTTGTACTCGACATGCTTACGAACGACCGGATCGTATTTACGAATGGTCATTTTCTCGGTCATGGTGCGCGCGTTCTTTTTGGTCACGTAGAAGTGGCCCGTGCCCGCGGTCGAGTTCAGACGGATCTTGATTGTCGTCGGCTTCGCCATGGTTATCTCCTGCGTCCGGAAAGGCAGGGGCCTTTCGGTTGAATTCCTATGAGCGTGCGCTTTTACGCGCTGCACCGCCTATGTCAAGACCAATCGGCCCATCCTGCCACAGGAATCCCGACCGAACTTAATCCGGCAGGGTTGGGGCCCCCATATAGGTGTGAATCTGGTCTCTTTCCGCGTCTGAGAGGCCCAGCGCAGTGGACAATTGCCGCAAATAGGACGCCTCGCGCGTGTTGTCCAGACGGATGGCTGCCAGAGATGTAGCGTAGATCTGTATTTTGAGCGGCGCGCCAGAATCAGCCGCCAATCCCATCACGTCAATCGGTGCGTTCAACTGCTCTTGCACAAAAGCACGCTCCTCATCAGTGACGTCGTCGCCCAGTTCTCCCAGAATGATCTCTTGTTCCTGTTCATCCAGTTCGCCATCCGCCTTGGCCGCCTGGATCATGGCCCGCAGCATAAGCTTTGCCTGCTCTTCCATCGCTGCGCCTGCGGGTGTGCCACTGAAAACGGTTTCCATCATATCACCGGCCTGTTGATTGGCGGTTTTTGCGGCCCCTTGCATGGCATTCAACAACCCGCCCAACCCGGCGGCCCCGGCGGCGTTGCCGCCAAGCCCCATCTTGCCCATCATGTCCTGAAGGCCAGCAGCACCGCCGGGCAAGCCAAACTGATCGGCCATCTTGCCAAGCTGGTCCATACCAAAACCACCGCCCTGCATCATATCCTGCAGGCCAGCCATTCCACCCATCTTTTGATACTTGTCCATGCCCTTTGCAGCTGCAAAACCAATGGCCACAGACGCCAGTGTTTTCATAAAGCTCATAACTATCCTCCCGGTTCTTCAAATCTACACGGCGAGTCTAACAGCAGAATGTATAAGCGAATACGGCGTTCAACCCCAACGCGATTAATGCTCAGACAACATCTGTTTGGTGCGTTAAATCTGCTGTTATGTTTGTACATATCAAGGATTCGTGATACGTACTCTCATCCAAGAAGCCAAGTTCAGGCTCATAAGCCGAGGCAGCAAAAACAGGGTCGGCCTGTGTCGAGCAGAGTTGTTTAATGCGACTTTTCTTGGGGGGCTATCATGACAGAATGGGTTATTCAGGCCGAGGAACTGGCCAATTGCAACTGCAACTTCGGCTGTCCTTGCCAGTTCAGCGTTCTGCCGTCTCATGGCAATTGCGAAGCGGTTGTCGTCTTCGATATCCATAGCGGCCACTATGGTGACACCGATCTGGGCGGCCTTCGGGCGGCAGGTGTTTACTACTGGCCAGGCCCAATTCATGAAGGCAATGGTCAGATGCAACTGATCATCGATGAAAGCGCCTCGGAAGATCAGCGGGCCGCATTGCAGGCCATCATGACCGGGCAAGACACTGACGAAATGGCTACGTTCTGGTACGTCTTCAGCGCGATGGCTCCGACCAAGCATGAAACACTATTCGTTCCGATCGAGCTGGACTGGAGCCGCGAAGATCGCAGCGGATATGCCAAGGTCACGGGTGTTTTCGACGTCGAGGTCAAACCGATTCCTCATATCGTCTCTGGCGCGCCCCATCGGGCATCGATCCAGTTGCCAAACGGGTTTGAGTATCGCCATGCCGAGGCTGCCTCGGGCAGTGCAAAAACCACCGGCAGCAAGATCAGCCTCACCTTTGATACCACTCACGCCCATCTGGCGCATCTAAACATCTCGGGCCACGGCGTTTTGGGCGCATAGCCTAGGATGTCTCATGACCAAGCAGAAATCATCACTTCAAGCCGGCGCGGTTGAGCGGCTGTTACGACAGGACACTGTGATCGTTTTAGGCAGTGTTTTTTTGATCGTTCTGTGTACCGCATGGTACACGGTCACCGGGGTTGGGATGAACATGTCCGCAGTTGAGATGACGCGGATGGCTGGCCCGATAGGTGAGCCAATGAACATGGGTTCTGCCATGGCCTGGAGCACCGGTTACGCCCTGCTGATCTTTTTCATGTGGTGGGTCATGATGATCGCGATGATGACCCCAAGCGCTACGCCTGCTGTACTTTTGTTCACCGCGCTCAAGCGCGTAGGTCCAGACAAGGAGCGCACCGCGACGTACAGTCTGAGCTTTCTGTCGGGCTATCTGGTGGCGTGGGGGGTTTTCAGTTTTACCGCAACCGCTTTGCAATGGGGGTTAGAGCACATTGGACTGTCTGACGGGCCGATGATGACGGTCCGGTCTGGCATTTTTGCTGGATCCGTTCTGTTAGCTGCGGGCATCTACCAGTTTTCAGAATTGAAAACGGCGTGTCTGCGCCATTGCCAAAGCCCCGCCCGGTTCTTGGCGGACCACAACCATCCCGGTCTTTGGGGGGCGTTCAGAACAGGTGGCTTGCATGGCACCTATTGCCTCGGATGCTGCTGGGCGCTGATGCTGCTGCTTTTCGTCGGCGGTATCATGAACCTCTATTGGATCGTCGGTATCGCCGCTTACGTTGCGCTTGAAAAACTTCTGCCAACGGCCCGCTGGCTGGTTCCGGTCTCCGGTGTGGCGCTTATCGGCGCAGGTATTTGGTTGATCGCAGCCCCGTTTCTTACCGGCGGCTGACACCAATCGGCCCCGGGACCAGCCGATGCAATGGCCCCGTTTGATTGTCACAAAACGGAGGTTTCAATGCCCATTTTCATTACATACGCAACTTACTCGCAAGCTGGCGTCAAAGGCATGTTGCAGAAGCCCGAGAACCGCACCGGTCCGGTAAAAGCCCTGCTCGACAAAGTCGGCGGCAGGCTGTTGTCGTTTTACATGACCACTGGCGGCAACGATGTTGTTGTGATCAGCGAAGCCCCCGATGGAACCGATGCAGTCGCTGTTGGCATGGCCGTTGCCGCATCGGGTGCGGTGACGAATATCGAGACGGTTCGCGCCTGGACGGCAGACGAGTTCGTCTCGGTCACCGAAAAAGCGGCCCGACTAACGGGGGCTTATACGCCGCCCGGAGGCTAAGAGAATACGCGCGGAGGGCCTGTAAGCCGGATCTTGTTCCGGGGTTTCCCCCTTCGATGACCATTCCTCTAGGCCGCGCATTGCTGCGCGGCTCAAGCTGCCAACCCGGTCCCTCTCGGCCAAGACGCGCTTAGCGGCGGTATCGGCTTGCGCCGACCGGCCCGCGCGGGGACCCTATTTGGCATTGCTCCCGGTGGGGCTTGCCGTGCCGCCCCTGTTGCCAGAGGCGCGGTGGGCTCTTACCCCACCGTTTCACCCTTACCCCGGACCGAAATCCTGGGCGGTCTAATTTCTGTGGCGCTTTCCGTCGGGTTGCCCCGCCCGGGCGTTACCCGGCACCGTTGTCTTGTGGAGTCCGGACTTTCCTCTCGGGCCTTGCGACCCCAGCGGCCATCCGGCCCTCCGCGCCGGGGATGGGTAGGCTGTGCGCCATGCGGCGTCAAGAGTGGAAAGCGGGGAATTGGGCCAACCCCTTCTTGGCCTGCGGCCAATTCAACCCCGAGGTATTATTAGCCCGATGAAGCGCAGATCAGGTTATTGTGCCGAGCGGGGTGAGCGCATTCAGATCCCCTGTTTCCAGTGGGCCTTGTGCCCAGGGACGAAATCGCAGCCGGACGGCAGCCAGCAGTTGGGTATCATCCACGGGAGCAGTGAAACCTGCCCTTCGCGCCGCGGCGCGGAATGCCTCCGGGCTTGGTGTGGCTGACGTGGTGACCAGCGCGCGAGGTTTAGCCAAAGCTTGCCGCTCCAGCCTTTGCCAATCGAAGTGGGGCCCGGGATCTGATTTGCGGCCGGGCGCCATGTCGGAATGGCCGATCACGCCCGATGCCGGGATGGACCAGCTTTTCATAATCCGCGGCAGCAGCGCTTCGAGGGTCGACATTTGCGGTTCGGAAAAGGGATGCGATCCTGTGTTGTCCAATTCGATCCCGACCGACCGCGAGTTAATGTCGGTTTGACCTTCCCACTCCCCTGCCCCAGCATGCCAGGCGCGGTCTTCTTCACGCACCATTTGCCAAAGGGTGCCATCACCACCGATCAGGAAATGGGCCGAAACCTCGGAAGCCGGATCGCACAAACGATCCAACGCCGCTTTCGCGCTATTCATGGCCGTGTAATGGATCACGACCAAACTCGGCGTCAGCCCATCCCTGCGCTCACCGACATTGGGCGACGGATGCCAAATGGGTGAGAGTTCAGTTGTTGACGGCACTGCGGAACGGGCTGGGATCCCAGCCGCAGGCATAGCCATCCCCGTCCGGGTCCAGACCCTTGCGGTCGCGCTGCGGGCCGCCATTGGACAGAAACTCGATCTGCGCCTGATCCGGCGATGGGAATTGTGCGCAGTTCCGCTGTGCCTTGGCTTGCAGGTTAAAGCCTGCGCGGCTGTAGAGTTGCGTGCCGACCGGGTTCGAGGTGCTGAGCGCGTATTGCACGATGTTGGGCTGACCGCCTGCGCTACGCTCGGGCACGGCGGTCGGGGCCACAACTTCGTAGGTTTGGCGGTTTTGCTCGATCCGCGCGGCGTCGGATTCGATGCTGCGCCGCTCAGACACAGCCGCGAAATCCTGTTCGTCGGAAATTGCGCCATTGTTTGATGCAGGTGCTGTGGACACGCCTGCAGAGCTTTGTCCAGACGTGCCGGCCAGGGCTGCTGCGGCTTGATTGGCAATGTCGGCGTTCTCACCGGTTGCGACATCTGTCGAACCTGGCGCGCCCAGCGGCTGCTGCGACACATCGACAGGAGCCAGAAGTGGGTTGCCCACTGCGCCCTGCCCGGCCAATTGCGCCTCGCGCTGCGCCTGATACTCAGGCGTATTGAAACCGGTGCTGGTTAGCGGCGCAACATCCGTGCAGGCCACAACCAGCGTCAGGGCGGGGACCGAAAGCAAAACGCGCATCATTGGCTCCGTGTCTAGTGCTTCAGTTGCCCGAGGCTTACCACCATTTCCCGGGCTTGGCCACAAAACCGGCCGCGTTTTCCAGCGCATAGGCGGTGTTAAGCAGATCACCCTCTTCCCACGGACGTCCGATCAGCTGCAGACCCAGCGGAAGACCCTGTGCATCCAGTCCAGCGGGGACCGAGATACCGGGCAAACCAGCCAGGTTTACAGTCACCGTGAAGACATCGTTCAAATACATTTGAACTGGATCCGCCTCGGTCATTTCGCCAAGACCAAAGGCCGCCGAGGGGGTTGCCGGGGTCAGGATCGCATCGACGCCTGCCGCGAATACATCCTCGAAGTCTTTCTTGATCAGCGTCCGCACCCGGCGTGCACGGTTGTAATAGGCATCGTAGAAACCTGCCGACAGCACATAGGTGCCAATCATTACGCGACGCTGCACTTCGTGGCCGAAGCCTTCGGCGCGGGTTTTTTCGTACATCTCAGTGATGCCGTCGCCTTGCGCCAGCTGCGCGCGGTGACCATAGCGAACACCGTCGTAGCGTGCGAGGTTCGAGGACGCCTCGGCCGGAGCAATCACGTAGTACGCAGGCAGCGCGTATTTGGTGTGCGGCAGCGAGATATCGACGATCTCGGCACCCGCGGCTTTCAGCATTTCAGCCCCTTCGGCCCAGAGCTTTTCGATCTCGGCAGGCATACCGTCCATGCGGTATTCCTTGGGGATACCGATCTTCTTGCCCTTGATATCACCGGTCAGCATCTCCTCGAAATTCGGGACGGCCAGCTCGGCACTCGTCGAATCTTTGGCGTCATGGCCGCACATGGTTTCGAGCATGATCGCTGCGTCGCGGACGTTCTTTGTCATCGGACCGGCCTGATCCAGCGAAGATGCGAAGGCCACGATGCCCCAGCGCGAGCAGCGGCCATAGGTCGGCTTGATGCCGGTGATGCCGACAAAAGCGGCAGGTTGGCGGATGGAGCCGCCTGTATCGGTGCCCGTCGCCGCAAGGCACAAGTCAGCGGCCACAGCGGATGCAGATCCGCCCGACGAACCACCCGGTGTCAGTTGCGCATCATCATTGCCGCGGCGCCACGGGCTGACCGCATTACCATAGACCGAGGTTTCATTGGACGATCCCATGGCGAATTCGTCCATGTTCAGCTTGCCCAACATCACCGCACCGGCATCGGCCAATTGCTGCGACACAGTAGATTCGTATTCAGGCTTGAAGCCTTCAAGAATGCCCGATGCGGCTTGTGACGGCACGCCCTTGGTGCAAAACAGATCCTTGATACCAATGGGCAGACCACACATCGACGGCGCCTCGCCGCCCTTGATCCGCTCGTCCGCTGCCTTCGCACGCTCCAGCGCGATTTCGGGCGTCTTATGCACAAAAGCGTTCAGCGCGTCGGCCTCATCAATGGCCTTCAGGCAGGATTCGGTCAGTTCGACAGAAGTGACGTCGCCGGCACGCAGGGCGTCGCGGGCCTCGGCCAGGCCAAGTTTGTTCAGATCGCTCATGTCTTACTCCACCACTTTGGGGACTGCGAAAAAGCCCTCGCGCGCGTCGGGCGCGTTCGCCAGAATCTTGTCCTGCTGGTTGCCGTCGGTGACCTCGTCCTGACGACGTTTCAGGCGCATCGGCTCGACCGAAACCATCGGCTCAACGCCTTCAACATCCACTTCGTTCAGTTGCTCGATGAACCCAAGGATGGTGTTGAACTCGGATGCCAGCGCCGGCAGCGCGTCATCCTCGACCTTGATCCGGGCCAGTTTGGCCACTTTGGCGGCGGTGCTTTGGTCAATCGACATCGGCTTCCCTCATCTACGTTATGGGGCGTTTACCCGTCTGTCGCGGCAGTCGCAAGACCACTGCGCCACTGGTAGGCCAGTGTTTCAAATTCCGGGTCTGTCACCTGCTATTCAAATCTGAATGAGGGATATGCGAAATAGTAAACTGTTTAGTTCATTTTGGAACTTGAAAACTGTACTGTACAGTTCATTTTAATTATGCGACATAACGCAAACCGGAGAAAAAACATGAAACCCCTGATGACAGCCGCAGTCTTGTCCGCCACTTTTTTGGCCGCACCGGCAATGGCTTTGGGTATCGACACAAACAACCTGACACGCACGTTGACCTTCCCGTCCCCTGTGGCGGAACCGGTCACGCAGGATCAGGTTAAACCTGCCAAATAAAGCGCAGGTCCCGGCCGGGTCGGACTTCCCCTCTCTGACCCGGCCATTTTGCATTTTCGAGGATGCACATCCCACGGCAAGCCGCTAGCATGAGCAACGATATCCAAGACGGCCGCGGGTCTCTCGTGGCGCAGGCAAGCCAGTGGAGCAAGACATGAGCGCGCAAAAACAAGCGGTTCTGGACGCAATTGATGCAGCCAATGCACATGACCCCAACCTAGACGACGACCGACCCGAAGCGCTGCTTTACGGTGAACGCATGACCGCTGAGTTGGACCGTTTGGTCCCGAACGCCTCTGACGTCCTACAGATTGCGGCGCGTGGTCAGCATGTAGAGCGGTGGAAACTGGCCCGCAGTGAGTACCCCGAAGGTCGGGCAGGTTATCTGGCATGGCGCAAAGCGCAGGCTGTGCACCATGCCGAAGTGGTCACTGGCCTGATGACCCGTGAAGGCTATGACGCAGAGCAGGTCGAGGCCGCAGGACGTATGTTGCGCAAGCAGGGAATCAAGCGCGATGAAGAGGTGCAGGCGTTGGAAGATGTGATCTGCTTTGTATTCCTGAAATGGTATTTCCTTCCCTTTGCCGCGAAGCATTCAGCTGAAAAAATCCAGAGTATTGTCGAAAAGACCGCCCGAAAGATGTCATCAGCGGGCCGCGCGCGGGTTTTGGCTGAGTTTGACTTGCCTAACCATCTGGCTGCGGCCTTTCAGGATTAAGTCAGGACCGGCGCGGTTTAAGAACCTCAATTGCGTTTCTCTGGGATGACCAGAAATGGTTCATCCCGCTGCGTCCTCACGACCCGAAGCCTGTTGAAAAGCGACCCCGTATCAGCGCCGCGCGGTACACCTCGATCATCCAGCCCAGCATGATGGCATTCAGGATGTGCCACATGAAATGCGTACCCAGCGGCCATTCTCCGCAAACAGGCAAGTCGAGCGCACGGAACGTGATCGAAAGAAGCAGAATCACCGCTCCGATTGCCATCCCATTGGCCAAGATCGGATCACGACCCCGCAACAGGGCCGCGTAAATCAGGATCAACAACGGGACCGGCGCATAAGCCGCTGATCCGCCAAGCCCCGGAACAAGCTGAAACAGCGGAACGGTTGCAGCAGCATAGGGAAAAAAAAGCAACGTTGCCCCAAATGCAAACACCGAAGACATCCGCCAGATGTCCCTGTTCACTGCAAAGATATAGACCAGAATGAACAGAAGGATCGGCACCACATCTGCCAAGGCCGCCCAGACCTGCGCATGTGTGTGGAACAGATAGCTGCCAATCCCGATCATCGCCAAAAGCGCAACCAGAACCATGGCCAGTGGCATGTCCTGATCGCGCGCCCGTCGCCACATGATCCAAGCAGAAATAAGAAAGGCCGCATTTGTGGCCGCATTGATTGGCTCGGCCCAATAGTCCGGCGACAAGCGTTCGCAATATCCGTCGATTTCTCGAATCCAGTCCATGAAATTTTACATAGCCGATGCTAGGTTGATGCCAATAGTATGTTCAGGAGGAAATAATTTATGAATATTATCTGGTTGGGCCATGGCAGTTTCCGCGTCGAAACGCAGGGGCAGGTTCTATTGATTGATCCGTGGCTGACCGGCAACCCGGTTTTGCCCGAAGAACAGCATGATGCAGCGCTGGACGGTGCAACCCATATCCTTCTGACCCATACACATTTTGACCATGTCGCTGATGTTCTGCCGCTGGCCAAGCACCTGAAAATCCCAGTTGTTGGTCAATACGATTTGATGGGGTATTGGAGTGAAGCCGAAGGCGTTGAGACCGTTGGCTTCAACAAGGGCGGCACCGTCAACCTGAACGGGGTCAAGGCGACAATGGTCCCGGCCTCTCACAGCTCGACTTTTTCAACCCCCGATGGTCTGCGCACCGGCGGTAGCGAGGTCGGTTTCATGATCGCGGCTGAGGAAAAAGTGCTTTACGTTTCCGGCGACACTGACATCATGGCCGATATGGACTGGATGGGGGATTACTACAAACCCGATATCGGCATCCTGTCGGCTGGCGGACATTTCACCATGGACATGAAAGCCACCGCCTATGCCGCCAATCGGTATTTCAACTTCAGGACGGTTATTCCGTGTCATTACAAGACTTTCCCAATTCTTGAACAGTCTGCACAGGCTCTGATTGATGGGCTTCCCGGGGTCGACGTGATCGAACCAGAGGTTATGAAAGCCATCACCGTCTGAGTTAACGCGTCGGATCAGTCCGGCGCGTCCTTGCGGCGGGCTTCGAAGAAGGCTTTCAGAAGGGCCGCAGCGTCTTCACTGGCGATCCCGTCATAGACTTCGGGCACGTGGTGGGATTGCGCGTGTGAAAACACCCGCGCCCCATGGGCCACACCCCCGGATTTGGGATCTGCGGCCCCATAGTAAATCCGCCGGATGCGCGCGGCTGCCAGGGCCGCAGCGCACATGGCGCAGGGCTCCAACGTCACATAGAGATCATGCTCTGGCAACCGTTCGGACCCCGCCTTGGCACATGCCGCGCGCAAGACCAGGATTTCAGCATGGGCAGTTGGGTCATTCAATTCGCGCGTTCGGTTCCCTGCTGTCGCCACAACACTTCCGTCAGGGCCGACAATAACAGCCCCCACCGGTACCTCGCCACGATCCGCTGCCGCGCGCGCCTCGGCCAGGGCCTGTTCCATATGCGATTTGAACACCATGCCTCTGACTGCATCAGAAACCTGCCTTTCGCAAGCGCGCGGGATGCGTTATGGGCCTGACATGAACAAGACCCCTCCTCCCGGCGACCGGATCGCCAAAGTCCTGGCCCGTGCTGGCATTGCATCGCGGCGCGAGGCTGAGCGCATGATCGAAGCAGGCCGTGTGGCCGTAAATGGCAAGACCATCGACAGCCCTGCCCTGAACGTGACGGCAAAAGACAAGATTGTTGTCGATGGCAAACCGGTCTCTGAACCGGAACCGTCGCGCTTGTGGCTGTACCACAAGCCCGCGGGGTTGGTGACAACGACTCGCGATGAAAAAGGGCGCGATACGATTTTCGACAAACTGCCCGACGACATGCCACGGGTCATGAGCGTCGGTCGGTTGGACCTGAATTCCGAAGGCTTGTTGCTGCTGACCAACGACGGTGGCATCAAACGCAAGCTCGAGCTGCCCTCGACCGGCTGGTTGCGGAAATACCGTGTTCGCATAAATGGCCGCCCCAAGGACGAAAATTTCGAAGCGCTGCGCAAAGGTCTGGTCATCGAAGGCGAGCGGTTTCAGCCAATGACCGTGGCGCTGGATCGCCAGCAAGGGGCAAATGCCTGGCTGACCATTGGTCTGCGTGAAGGCAAGAACCGCGAAATCCGTCGTGCGATAGAAGACATCGGGTTTACGGTGAACCGCCTGTTGCGCGTGTCCTACGGACCGTTCCAACTGGGCGATCTGAAACAGGGCGAGGTCGAAGAGGTCCGTCGCCGTGTGATGCGCGATCAACTTGGACTGGATTCAGATACCAAACCCGATGCGGCACCCAAGCCTCCGTCGCGACCGCAACGAAAACGCCCCCCAATCGGCAAGAAACCTCGCAAGTGACGCGGGTTTGGCAACCTTCCCCCTAGCGCTAAGCCCGCGCATCCCCTAAATTTTCAGTGGAAGTTGCTATTGGGGGATGTGATGTCCGGAAGCGGAGTGCAAAAACTGGCCTACGCTGTCTTGTTGCTGCTGTTGATTGGTGTCTGCACCGGACTGCTTGGGGGTCTGTAAACCATGGCAAAGCGGTTTGGCGGCAAGTATAGCCCACAAGGGGATGCGTCGGACAATACTCCTCTGCCAAGGGGGCAGTTCGATGGCGCGCGGATTGAACCGGCTGGTGCCCGAGCAAATCTGCTATTTCTTCCGGCCATCCCTTTGGTGTTTTTGTCCCTGAACGATGGCGCGATTGGCATGACCATCGGGTTGGTCGCGGCTGGTATTCTAACAGCGGCTGCGTTTTTGCTGCGTGAAGGGTTGCGGGCCGAGGCGGCGTACAACACCCGCAAAACCGCCCGTCGGCCTGCTTTCCCGCGTAAGATATTTGCAAGCTTTCTGACAGGTCTGGGTGCAGGGCTTGCCACTTACAGGACTGAACTTCTGGATGCAGAAACCGCCGCACAAGCGGGCCTGTTGGCCCCGGTGCTGTTCGGTATTGCGGCAACCGTTTTACACTCAGTCTCTTTCGGAATTGATCCGATGAAAGACAAAGGCATGGAAGGGGTGGACACCTTTCAACAAGACCGCGTAGCCCGCGTTGTCGACGATGCCGAGAAGCACCTGTCCGAGATGACCGATGCGATCAAACGCGCAGGCGACCGCCGCGTCGAAGCCCGCGTGGAACGGTTTCAGGACACCGCGCGGGACTTGTTCCGCACGGTCGAGGAAGACCCACGCGATCTGGCCGGTGCCAGAAAGTACCTGACCGTGTACCTGCAGGGTGCACGTGACGCGACCGTCAAGTTTGCCGACGTCTACGCCCGCACCCGCGACGCGCAGGCGCTTGCGGATTACTCCGCTTTGCTGGACGATCTGGAACAGAATTTCGCCGCGCGCACGCGCAAAATGCTTTTGGATGACCGCAGTGATCTGACGGTTGAAATTGATGTGTTGCGCGAAAGGCTGCAACGCGAAGGCGTCCGGTTGGACTGACCGGCCAATATTTGAGCGAGGAACATCCCCATGTCCGAAGAGATCAAGAACAAGGCAGTTCAGGCCGAAACGCTGGTGCAGGAGGTTACCGCAGTTGCCCTGCCCGAACCGCAGGGCGAGATCGTTTCGCTGGAAGAGGCTGAAGAACCCGTCAGCGCTGAGATCCGCAAACGGATGGATGAGATCGACATGGATAACACCAACTCCATCGTTTCATTTGGTTCCTCCGCACAGGCAGAGTTGCAGGAAATCAGTCAGGCTATGCTGGCGGATGTGCGCAACAAGGACGTGGGCCCGGCTGGCGACAGCCTGCGTAACATCGTGACCACGATCCGTGGATTCTCGGTCAGTGAATTGGACGTGCGCCGTGAACGCAGTTGGTGGGAGAAACTGCTGGGCAAGGCTGCACCTTTTGCCAAATTCACCGCTCAGTACGAAGAAGTTCAGGACCAGATCGACCGCATCACCGACGATCTTCTGGGCCATGAGCATACGTTGCTAAAGGACATCAAGTCGCTGGATCTGCTGTATGAAAAGACCCTGGATTTCTACGACGAACTGGCGCTGTATATTGCAGCGGGCGAGGAAAAGCTGACCGAGTTGGACAGCCACGACATCCCTGAGAAAGAAGCCGAAGTACAGGCAGTACCCGAGGAAGAACAGGTGATGAAAGCGCAGGAGCTGCGCGACATGCGTGCTGCGCGCGACGATTTGGAACGCCGTGTTCATGACCTGAAGCTAACGCGCCAGGTCACGATGCAGTCGCTACCATCGATCCGTTTGGTACAGGAAAACGACAAGTCGCTTGTGACCAAGATCAATTCGACGCTGGTGAACACGGTTCCTCTGTGGGAAACCCAGCTTGCGCAGGCCGTCACCATCCAGCGCAGCGCCGAGGCTGCAGCAGCCGTGCGTGACGCCAACGATCTGACAAACGAACTGCTGACCTCGAATGCAGCCAACCTACGCGAATCCAACAAGATGATCCGCGAAGAGATGGAGCGCGGCGTATTCGACATCGAAGCGGTCAAGCAGGCTAATGCTGACCTGATCGGCACCATCAACGAAAGCCTGGCGATTGCAGATGAAGGCAAGGCCAAACGTGCTGCGGCTGAGGTTGAATTGCAAAAGATGGAAACCGAGCTGCGCGACACACTGTCCGCTGCCAAAGCGCGCCGGGACGGGACTGGTGACAATGCCGGTACGGCGGTTCCCGGCTAAAGGCAGGATTGGCGTGCGGCGCTTCAACTCTCTGAAATTTGCGTTGGGGATGACCTCGGTTATGGCTCTGGCCAATTGCGATGAAACCCTGACGACCACTGTTGCACCGCAACCCCGGCCGGAACCTGCGCCTACGGCAGCCAATGCCTATGTGCCGCCCTCTGCCGCCAGTCAGGATCTGGCGCGGTTTTACCAGCGTGTTGAACGTGACCTTCTGGTTCGTGGGTTGTTGCGCACTGATGGCGGCGGACCGGATACACCTTATGATGCCGATGATCTGGCCCGAAACTTCGAAGCAATCGCGTTCTACAGCGAATATCCGACACAAAGCGTCTCGATCGGCTCACGGCAGACGGACGGGCAGTTGAGCCGGTGGTCCGGCCCCGTGCGTATCCAGACCGAGTTCGGCCCCTCGGTTCTGCCCGAAACGCGAGCGCAGGATGCGAAGCAGGTGCGGCTGTTTACAGGCCGCCTGGCCGCGTTGACCCAGCACCCGATTTCGGTTGTGTCGCGAAACGCCAATTTCCATGTCTTTTTCGCAGGCAAGGACGACAGCGCCTATGTCGCGTCACGACTGAAGCAGTTGATCCCAAATATCAGCCAGGCCTCGCTGGATCTGGCCGCCAACCCACGCGCCAATTTCGACTGTCTCGTCTTTGCATCTGCGACCAAGGCGTCACCCTACAAATATGTGCGCGCGGTTGCATTGATCCGGGCTGAACTGACGGATCTGGTGCGCCGCAGCTGTATTCACGAAGAAATCGCTCAGGGGCTTGGTCTGTCTAATGATAGCCCAGCAGCACGACCTTCGATCTTCAACGATGATGATGAGTTTGCCCTGCTGACCAGCCATGATGAGAAACTGCTGACGATGCTGTACGACCAGCGGTTGCAGCCCGGTGTGGGCGTGGACGAGGCGCGCCCCGTCGTACGAATTATTGCACGCGAATTGATGGGGCAGCCGCTCTGACCCCAAGGACAGGAGAACCCAAATGGGAATTTTCGATTTTCTGACCGGAGAATTCATTGATGTCATTCACTGGGTGGACGACACTCGTGACACAATGGTCTGGCGTTTTGAACGGGAAGGCCACGAAATCAAGTACGGTGCCAAGCTGACCGTGCGCGAAGGTCAGGCAGCGGTGTTTGTACACGAAGGGCAACTGGCCGATGTGTTCACGCCGGGTCTCTACATGCTTGAGACCAACAACATGCCGATCCTGACGACGCTGCAGCATTGGGATCACGGCTTTCAGTCGCCGTTCAAATCTGAGATCTATTTCGTCAACACGACCCGGTTCAACGACCTGAAATGGGGCACAAAGAACCCGATCATGCTGCGCGATCCGGAATTTGGCCCAACCCGCATCCGGGCCTATGGCACCTACACGGTACGTGTGAAAGACCCTGCGAAGTTTCTGGTCGAGATCGTCGGAACAGACGGCGAGTTCACCATGGATGAAATCAGCTTTCAGGTGCGCAACATCATCGTGCAGGAGTTCAGCCGCGTCATTTCCAGCTCGGGCATTCCGGTGCTGGACATGGCCGCAAACACCGCCGATCTGGGCAAGCTGATCGCAGCCGAGGTGACACCCGTTCTGGACAGCTATGGGCTGGAGATGCCGGAATTTTATATCGAGAACATCTCGCTGCCGCCTGCGGTCGAGGCGGCGCTGGATAAGCGGACCTCGATGGGGTTGGCTGGCGATCTGGGCAAGTTCACGCAGTATTCTGCCGCCGAAGCAATGACCGCTGCGGCAAACAACCCCGGACAAGGTGGTGGTATGGGTGCAGGTCTTGGCATGGGCATGGGCATGGCGATGGCGCAGCAAATGTCGAACATGGCAGCGGGGCAACCAAGCGGCCCGTGGGGATCGCCTGCCCCCGCTGCCCCGCAACCGGCAGCACATGCGGCACCGCCGCCCCCTCCCCCAGTTGAGCATGTTTGGCATATCGCTGTGGATGGGCAGACCAGCGGGCCGTTTTCCAAGGCCAAGATGGGGCGGATGGCCAGCGAAGGCGAGCTTACCCGGGACACCTATGTCTGGACCGCAGGACAAGACGGTTGGAAAAAGGCAGGTGATGTGCAGGAACTGGCGCAGCTGTTCACCATCTTGCCGCCACCGCCGCCCGGAGCTTAACAAAACGCGGTCTTCCTTCATATTCATCGTGACCACTGGGTAACTCATGACACAAGTCACCGCCCCTGACCTTGCCGAACACCGCTTTCCCTGCGACCAGTGCGGCGCGGATTACCGGTTCAACCCGGGTGACGGCACTTTGACATGCGATCATTGCGGGCATTCCAGACCAATCGGTGCCGGGCCTTGGGGCGGTGCCAGTCTGCGAGAACTGGACTTTGAAGCGGCCATCGCGGATCGCCTGCCGGACAGCGAGATCGAAGAAACCCGTGTTCTGTCCTGCCCAAACTGCGCCGCACAGGTGGAGTTTGACCCGAACACACACGCCGCCGAATGCCCGTTCTGTGCCACGCCGGTCGTGACCGACACCGGAATCAATCGGCATATCAAGCCAAAAGGTGTGCTGCCTTTTGCGTTCGACGAACACTCGGCCCATAAGGCGATGGGAGATTGGCTGGGACGACTGTGGTTCGCACCTAACGGGTTGAAAGAGTATGCCCGCAAGGGGCGCAGGATGCAGGGTATTTACGTGCCCTACTGGACCTTCGATGCCGACACCAAATCCACTTATCGCGGCGAACGCGGCATTGTCTATTACGAAACCCACACCGTGATGCGAGACGGCAAACGGGTTCAGCAACAGGTGCCAAAGGTACGCTGGACGTCCAAGTCCGGGCGCGTCGCGCGATTTTTTGACGACGTGCTGGTGCTGGCGTCCAGATCGCTCCCCAAAAAATATACCGACGCGCTGGAGCCCTGGGACCTGCCCGCGCTCGAACCGTATCAGCCCGAATACCTGGCCGGTTTCCGGGCTGAGGCATATACCGTTGAACTCAGGGACGGCTACGTCGAAGCCCGTACCCATATGGCGCGCGTGATCGAGCGGGATGTTCGTTTTGACATCGGCGGGGATCGGCAGCGCATCCATGCGGTCGATACAGACGTACGCGATGTCACGTTCAAGCATATCCTGTTGCCGGTTTGGATGGCCGCTTACAAATACCGCGGCCAGACCTATCGGTTTGTGGTCAATGGCCGAACCGGGCGGGTTCAGGGTGAACGCCCGTGGTCAGCCATCAAGATAACCATCGCCGTCGTTCTGGGTTTACTGGTGGCAGCAGGTGTCGGGTATCTGGCGGCCACCGGGCAATAGGCGGACCTGCATACAAGCTTGTGCATCCGCCAAAGCACGGTCATGTTCAGCTCGAAAAACAATGGGGTGGGCCTGTGGTGTCGTTTGCTGAGTTGAATTCCCTACTGAAAGATCGCCATTCCTGCCGAGCGTTTCTGCCGGATCCAATTCCGCGCGCGCAGATTGAACAGATCGTGGCAAGCGCGTCGAGGGTGCCAAGCTGGTGCAATGCGCAACCCTGGCAGTTGGTGATCACCAGCGCAGACGAAACAGATGCTTTCCGTGAAGCGATGCAAAACGAGGCTTTCAGCGGAGCTCCGGCACCGGATCTTCCGTTTCCAACATCCTATTCTGGCGTGCACCAAGACCGCCGCCGGGCCTGTGGCTGGGCGCTTTACGAAGCTGTTGGGGTGGAACGAGGGGACCGCGTCGGGTCAGCGCAGCAAATGATGCAGAACTTTGCCCTGTTTGGCGCGCCGCATTGTGCCATCCTCTCAAGCCCGGCAGAGCTTGGCCCCTATGGCGCAATGGATTGCGGTGGTTTTATCACAGCCTTCACTCTGGCCGCGCAGGCCTTGGGCGTGGCGACCATCCCCCAAGCCGCGTTGGCCACGTACAGCCCCTTTCTGCACCGGTATTTTCAAATCCCTGAAGACCGCCTGATCCTCTGCGCGATTTCATTTGGCTATGCCGATCCAAGTCATCCTGCAAATAACTTTCGCACGGATCGCGCCGCACCGAGTGACTTTGTGGAATGGCGCGGGTAAACGGACGCAAGGGCAGTCCTATCGCGTTAAGGGAGGAACCACGTGCGCGCAGTGTTGCAAAGAGTGTCACACGCCAAAGTTTCGGTTGATGACACAGCCATAGGATCGTCGGGACCGGGCCTTTTGATTCTTGTTTGCGCCATGCAGGGCGATGACGACATACAGGCCAGAAAGCTTGCAGAGAAAGCCGCGAAACTGCGTGTCTTCAAGGATGATGCAGGTAAAATGAATCGCTCTCTGCTGGATATTGGCGGATCGGCGCTGGTGATCAGCCAGTTCACCTTGGCTGCTGATACAACAAGCGGCAACCGTCCAGGGTTTTCAACCGCAGCGCCGCCGGATCAGGGCAAGCACCTGTACAAGGAATTTGCAACGCATCTTGCCGCACAAGGTGTTGCAGTGGAAACTGGGCAATTTGGGGCTGACATGGCGGTTGAACTTGTAAATGACGGCCCTGTCACGATCTGGATTGAGAACTGATGGATACAGCCAAGCGCGCTGCAGAACTTTGGCAGGCAGGGGTCGATGCGGTTGACGGATTTGCCGCCACCAATGCCGCTCTGTCTGATGTTCCCAAGCCGGACCAGATTCTCGCGGTTGGCAAACCCGCAGCCGCCATGGCACGTGCGGCGCTGGCACACTTTGGACCGGTCCCCGCACTTGTTGTCACCAAAGACGATCATGGCCGCGACCTGCCGGAAGCGGTCGACGTCATCGAAGCCTCGCACCCGGTGCCGGACAACCGCAGCCTTGCTGGCGGGCGAGAGCTGCGATTGGCAATGGAACGGATGCAGCCCGGATCACATGTGCTTCTGCTGGTCTCGGGCGGGGCGTCCTCATTGGCCGAGGATCTTTTGCCCGGCACTTCTCTGCGCGATCTTGAGGCGCTGAACCGTAAGCTGCTGGCCGAAGGCTTGGACATCCGCGCCATGAACGACGAGCGGCGCAAGATGTCGCGTATCAAGGGTGGCGGTTTGCTATCTCATTTTAAGGGCGCACGCGCCACCGTACTGGCGATTTCGGACGTGCTGGGGGATGATCTGAATGTCATTGGCTCGGGCATCGGCGCTTTGCCGAACAGCTACAGCTTTACTGCCACCACGCAGATCGTGGCTTCAAACGCCCATGCTCGGAATGCGGCGGCCAACGTTGCGGTCTCGGCAGGCCTTGCTGTTTTGGCCAATGACGAAGCCCTGCACGACGACTATTTGCAGGTCGCCGCGAAACTGGGGCCAATTCTGCGCGGCATGGACAAAGGCGTGATGATCTTTGGTGGTGAACCAACTGTGGTTCTACCGGATCAACCGGGTCGTGGAGGGCGAAATCAGGCACTGGCGCTTGCGCTGGCAAAAGAGATCTCTGGGCAGCCCAATCTTGTTGTTGTTGTTGGCGGAACAGATGGAACAGATGGCCCGACAAACGCGGCAGGAGGAATCATATCCGGTAAAACCTGGAGCGAAACGGCGCAATCCTACCTCGACAACGCGGACAGTGGGACGTTTTTGGACAATGTGAATGCATTGCTGACCACTGGCCCTACTAGCACGAACGTGATGGACTTGGTTGTCGCAATCCGAGGATGAATTGACGCATTTCGCAACCCCGCGATCTGGAAAGCAATGACACTGTCTCAAATAAGCATGTTGTAGCTGGCTTGCGTCACTTCAGATGATCGGGATGAACAACCGAATCTTCGGTACCCGTCCATATCATTGTCTTAGATTAGCGCTTGCCCGTTGGGCTGAAATCGGCCAACATTGACTATCGCGTCAATAAAAAATGCCCAAACAGGGCAGTACTAAACGATAGGGAGAATTCTGAATGAACGATCAACTCACTCACATGGCTGGTCAAGTTACGACGGGGAAAATGACCCGCCGCGAGTTCATGGGGAAAGCCGCAGCTCTGGGTGTATCGGCAGCTATGGCCAGCACAATGTTTGCAGATGCTGCACGTGCGGCTGGCCCCAAAAAAGGCGGCGATCTGAAATTTGGTCTTCAGGGCGGCGAGTCCACCAACTCTCTGGACCCGGCAACCTATGCAAGTTCGGTTCCGTTCCAGAACGGCAAACAGTTCGGTGACCAACTGGTGGAAGTTGCGCCTGACGGCACGATCGAGCCGCGTCTGGCCGAAAGCGTTGAAGGAAGCGCGGACGCAAAGGTGTGGACGTTCAAGCTGCGTCAAGGCGTCGAGTTCCACAACGGCAAGACAATGACCAGCGAAGACGTGCTGAAGACAATGCAGCGCCACTCGAACGAAGACTCTAAATCCGGCGCCCTTGGCATCATGAAGGGCATCGAGTCGATGAAAGCTGATGGTGACAACTTTCAGGTCACTTTGACAGAGCCAAACGCTGACTTGCCATACCTGATGGCCGACTACCACCTGATCATTCAGCCCGATGGTGGAATGGACAATCCGGGGGCGGGTATTGGTACAGGTCCTTACAAACTGGAAGTGGACGAACCCGGCGTCCGTCACCTGTTCACTAAGAACGAAAACCACTGGAACAGTGATTTCGGTAACTTTGACAGTGTTGAGGTTGTTGTAATCAACGATGCAACGGCGCGTACCGCGGCTCTCCAATCTGGTCAGGTCCACGCAGTTAACCGCGTTGAACCCAAAGTTGCCGACCTGTTGGGTCGTGCACCAAACCTGACGGTTCACTCAACCGCTGGCCGTGGGCATTATGTCTTCATCATGCACTGCGATACCGCGCCGTTCGACAACAACGAACTGCGTACCGCGTTGAAATACGCCATCAACCGCGAGGAACTGGTGGACAAGGTTCTGCGCGGCTACGGCTCTGTCGGGAATGACATGCCGATTAACGCGGCCTACCCCCTGTTTGATGAGACAATCGAACAGCGAGAGTTCAGCATTGAAAAGGCGGCTGAGCACTACAAGAAGTCCGGTCATGACGGTTCGCCGATTATTCTGCGTGTCGCAGATGGCGCCTTCCCGGGTGCTGTGGACGCTGCTGCTCTGTTCCAGCAAACAGCTACGCAAGCCGGAATTCCGCTGGAGATCAAACGCGAGCCGAACGACGGGTATTGGTCCGAAGTCTGGAATGTTCAGCCCTTCTGTGCCTCGTACTGGGGTGGCCGTCCAGTTCAGGATCAGATGTATTCGACCGCATATCTGTCGACCGCCGACTGGAACGATACACGGTTCAAGGTTCAGGCATTCGACGACATGTTGTTCGCGGCGAAGGCGGAGTTGGACGTTGAAAAACGCAAGGGCATTTATAGCCAGATGGGTCGGATGGTCCGCGACGAAGGCGGCCTGATCTGCCCGATGTTCAACGACTTTGTCGAAGGTGTTAGCAACCAGCTGGACGGCTGGGAAAGCGACCCGACGCAAGAAATGATGAACGGCAACATGTCCCGCAAAATGTGGTTCGTCTGATACGGGCACCGGATAATGCATCCCATCATCAAACTGGTTTCCCAGCGCCTCGCGCTGGGAATTCTATTGCTGCTCGGCGCTTCGGCCTTGATTTTTGGCCTGACTGAAGCCCTTCCCGGAGACGCCGCGCAAGCCGTCCTGGGGCAGTCCGCCACTCCTGAAGCGCTTGCAAACCTCCGAGAAGAAATGGGCCTGAATCGCCCGGCCTTGACCCGCTATTTTGAATGGCTGGGTGGCATTGTTCAGGGCGATCTTGGCCAATCGCTGACCAACAAGTTGGATATTTCCGAGAGCATTGGAAAACGTTTAGGTAACACGTTGTTCCTGGCCTGTGTTGCCGCGATCGTATCCGTTCCTCTTGCGATTTTTCTGGGGCTGCTGGCCGTCCGGTACCGCAATCGGTGGCCGGATAAGCTCATTTCTGCCATCACGCTGACAACAGTATCGATCCCTGAGTTTCTGATCGGCTACGTCGTAATCTATTTTATCTCGGTCAAGCTGGGATGGTTTTCATCACTTGCGATGATCAACGACTCGATGTCCTTCTGGCAAAAACTGAATGCAATCGCCCTGCCCGCTTTTGTTCTGACGCTGGTGGTCCTTGCGCAAATGATGCGCATGACACGTGCCGCGATTCTGAACCTGATGCAATCAGCGTATATCGAGACAGCCGAGCTTAAGGGCCTGAGCATGTTTCAGGTTATCGCACGGCATGCCTTTCCCAACGCCATCTCACCTATCGTGAACGTCGTCATGTTGAACCTGGCCTATCTGGTCGTTGGAGTCGTCGTGGTCGAAGTGGTGTTCGTCTATCCCGGCATGGGGCAATACCTTGTGGATGCGGTGACCAAGCGTGACGTGCCCGTCGTTCTGGCCTGCGGCGTAGTGTTTGCCGCTGTTTACATCGGCCTGAACATGGTTGCGGACGTCGTCTCGATCCTTGCCAACCCAAGACTGAGGCATCCGAAATGAAAAATATTCCTATTTCGGCTCTGATTGGCCTTATATTCACAGGCGCCTATTTCTTCGTGGCTATCGCAGCCCCGTTGATCGCGCCTTACGGGATGGCAGAAGTGGTCGGCGATGTATGGGAACCGGCCAGTGCCAAACACCTGTTGGGCACGGATAACATCGGTCGCGACCTGCTGACCCGCATGATCTATGGCGGGCGCACGACAATCTTCATTGCTGCTGCGGCGACTCTGCTCAGCTTTCTGACCGGTACCTCGCTGGGCCTGTTGGCTGCCGTTCTGGGCGGTTGGGCAGATCAAGTACTGAGCCGGGCAGTCGACCTTGTCATGTCGATCCCTACACTGATCCTGGCGTTGGTCATTCTGGCCATCGTTCCGGTAACTGTTCCGATCCTGATCCTTGTCATGGGCCTTTTGGATGCGACGCGCCCCTATCGCCTTTCGCGATCTGTTGCCGTCGACATCAACGTGATGGACTATGTCGAAGCAGCAAAACTGCGCGGTGAGGGACGGGCTTGGATCATCTTCCGGGAAATCCTGCCAAACGCATTGTCGCCATTGGTGGCCGAGTTTGGTCTGCGGTTCATCTTCATGGTGCTGTTTATCTCAACCCTGTCCTTCCTCGGGCTCGGCGTTCAGCCGCCTTTGGCCGACTGGGGTGGCATCGTGAAAGAAAACAAGGACGGCATCGTCTATGGCATTGGCGCGGCTCTGTACCCCGCTGTGGCCATCGCGACACTGGCAATCTCGGTCAACCTTGTGGCTGACTGGGTCCTGAACCGAACCACATCACTGAAAGGAGGCCGGGGATGAGTGATACCCTTCTCAAGGTCCGCGACCTCAAGATCGGTGCGACCGTCTATCCACCGGGCGAGAAACCCCAGGATATCGAAATCGTGCACGGGGTCAGCTTTGACCTCGAGCGCGGCAAGGTCCTGGGGCTGATCGGTGAATCAGGTGCCGGTAAATCCACCATCGGCCTCGCCTCGATGGCCTATGGCCGTGGTGGCGTCGAAATTACCGGAGGCGAGGTTTGGGTCAACGGACGCGACATCCTAAAGTCATCGCATGGTGATATCCGCAATCTGCGCGGTGGTGAGGTTGCGTATGTCTCCCAGTCCGCCGCGGCGTCGTTCAACCCCGCCAAGAAGATCATGGATCAGGTTGTCGAGGCTGCGGTCGAGCACAAGAAGTTTTCGCGCAAAGAGGCCGAAGGCCGCGCGCGCGAATTGTTCGCCAAGCTGGGCCTGCCCGATCCTGACAATATCGGCAATCGCTATCCGCATCAGGTTTCAGGCGGTCAGCTGCAGCGTTGCATGACCGCGCTGGCGCTGTGTCCCGAACCTGATCTGGTGGTATTTGACGAACCGACCACGGCGCTGGACGTGACCACGCAGATAGACGTTCTGATGGCAATCAAGGATGCCATTCGCGACACCGGCGTTGCCGCATTGTACATCACGCACGACCTGGCCGTCGTTGCTCAGGTCAGCGACGAAATCATGGTTTTGCGGATGGGCGATACGGTCGAGTATGGCAGTACCGATCAGATCATCAACAACCCGCAGGAAGAGTATACCCAGGCGCTTGTCTCGGTCCGCTCAATCGAGCACGAAGAAAAACAGCCCACATCGGAACCGGTGCTCAGCGTCGACGGTATCACCGCGCGCTACAAAGGGCTGAACTTCGACGTGCTGCACAATGTCAACGTTGAGCTTCATCCGGGGCAGACGCTGGCAGTTGTGGGTGAGTCCGGCTCGGGCAAATCCACACTAGCACGTGTGATCACAGGTCTGCTGCCACCGCGTGATGGTGAGATCACCTTTGCCGGGCGCAAGCTCTCACCAGACCTCAAGGGCCGCACCCGCGAGGATCTGCGTGAGCTGCAGATGATCTATCAGATGGCAGACGTGGCCATGAACCCGCGTCAGACCGTTGGCACGATCATTGGCCGTCCGCTGGAGTTCTACTTCAACATGCGCGGCGCCGAGAAGCGAAAACGGATCATCGAACTGTTGGATGAGATCGAGTTGGGTGAAAAGTTCATCGACCGCTATCCTGCGGAACTGTCCGGCGGTCAGAAACAGCGTGTCTGTATCGCGCGGTCACTGGCGGCCAAGCCCAAGATGATCATCTGTGACGAGGTGACCTCGGCGCTGGACCCATTGGTGGCGGACGGTATCCTCAAGCTGTTGCTGGACCTGCAAAAGATCGAGGACGTGGCCTATCTGTTCATCACCCACGATCTGGCGACGGTCCGTGCGATCAGCGATAGCATTGCGGTAATGTATCAGGGGCGCGTGGCACGCTATGGCTCAAAGAGCCAGGTGCTGAGCCCGCCGTTCGACGACTATACCGACCTTCTGCTCAGTTCGGTGCCCGAAATGCATCTGGGTTGGCTGGAAGAAGTTGTCGCCCATCGCAAGATGGAAAGCGCCGGAAACTAACACGGTTCGTGACACTCCCATGAAGATTTGAAATCCCGGCGCTTTATCTGATGACAGGCGTCGGGATTTTGCTATTGGAGGCGCAAAGTGGCAGCCCGTGGATTGCGAATCTCATGGGGTCGCCTGAAAACAATGACTCTCGAAGGGCCTCGACATGGACCGTAAGCTTCTCCTCATCATTCTGGACGGCGTCCCCTATCGCAACTTTCGCCGCCTGTTCGGTAATCTCGAAGGCTGGGTCGACAGCGGCGACGCACGCGTTTGGAAGCTGCGCGCAGTGCTGCCGTCGATATCGGCTAGTTGTTATGCATCGATCCATACCGGTGTGACACCTCAGGAGCACGGTTGCACCGGCAACGGCAATGTTTTCCGACTGAGCCACAAGGACGTATTTAGCCAGGTGCGAGAGGCCGGTGGCGTGACCGGGGCCGTTACCCACAGCTACTGGTCGCAGTTCTTCAACCGTCACCCGTTCGACTACGTGCGCGACATCGAATATGATGAACCAGAGAGCATGACCATCAACCATGGTCGTTTTTACAGCATGACCGGCTATGGCAAAGACAATCAGATGACGCCGTCTGATGTCGACCTGTATGGTACACTTACCAATCTGTGCCTGCGCTTCGGTCTGAACTACGGCATTCTGCACACCTGTACATTGGACAGCATGGGCCACCGCTTCTACCATGACTGCGAAGAGATGGACCACGCCTGTTTTGTCGCGGACGAGATGCTTGCCCCTTTCATTACCCGCTGGCGTCAACTGGGATATGAGGTCATCGTAACTGCCGATCACGGTCAGGACGAACGCGGCCATCACGGTGGGCGCGGCCCGCTGCAACAGGAAACAGCACTGTACTACTTTGGTGACGCCGAAGGGCCGGATGCAGACACCATAATCGACCAGCTGCAACTGGCCCCAACGATGCTGAAGCGCATGGGCGCACCTGTTGCCGAGACAATGAAGGGTGAAGTGTTCTTGCGGTAGGATGCGCCCACCTTCGTGGCTGCAAATGGCTTAATCGTAGGACCAGATCCCCTGCCCCAGTGCCTCGATGGCAACCGAAATACGTTCGAAGCTTTCTGCTGCGCGTTTGACCGAGGTCCGGGCGCGCAGGTAGCCGTGTACAAGGCCAGGCTCGTTGATCCAGTGCGCCTGGCCGCCCGCCGCGATAACGCGTCCGCAATAGACCTGCCCGTCATCGCGCAACGGATCGCAATCAGCGGTGATAACCACGGTTGGCGGAAGGTCAGAGAAATCACTGTCCTGCAAAGGGGCATAGGTCGGATCACCCTGCGGGTGGTCGCCTGAACACCGAACAGTTTCATAGAAAGTGATATCGTCCAGCGTCAGCAAAGGGGCGTGGGCGTGTTCAAGATACGAGCCTTGGCTACGGTCCCCTCCAAGCCCGGGATAGATCAGCACTTGCCCCAGAATGCCCTCAAGCCGTCCCCGCGTTTGATGTGCAACGGCGGCGGCCAGGTTCCCTCCGGCACTGTCCCCGGCCAAAACAAGCGGGTCTCCAAACTCAGCCGCGGCCCAATTCACAGCCGCCCAACAATCCTGAAATTGCGCCGGGTGCACGTGTTCGGGGCACAGCCTGTAGTCAACCGCCATCACTCGGTAGCCGGTCTGCGCGCACAGTTCAGCGCAAACGTCATCATGGCTGTCCAGCCCGCCCACAACAAACCCGCCGCCATGAAAGTAGACGACAGTGCGTGTGGGTTGACCGGCGCTATAGATACGGACCGGAACACCATCAGCGGTCTTGTCCTGTGTTTCCACTCCCTTGGGGCGCGGTTGGCGGAAATCCTGACACATGGTGTCGTAGACGCGGCGTTGATCCTCGATTGAAAGATCAACCGCATCATCAGGATAGCTTTCAGCCGTGCGACGTATGAACGCCCAGGTTTCCTCATCAATCAGGCGTTCATAGTCCATTGTCCCTCCGGCTTACTCAGACCACTCCCACGGCTGGGTATAAGCACCCAGCACTTTTGAGACATCGTCTTCCGAAGATCCGTTCGCGTCAAGCTGCGCGACAAGGCCGCGTTTTTTATCGTCGATCACCGAGACCACCCGCGCTGCAACATCCGCAGACTCAAGTGCTCCGTTGTAGATGCGCGTGATGGCCTGCTTGCGCAGATCGGGTTTAAAGACTTTGCCCACCGCAGTTTTTGGCAACTCGTCCAGAATGGTCATATGCTTGGGCTGCGCCGCGCGCTCATGCACATGAACTTTGCAGTACTCCATCAGCTCTTTTTCGGTGACCGAAGCACCGTCGACCAGTTCAACGAACGCACAGGGCACTTCGCCAGAATGCGCGTCGGGCTGGCCAATGGCCCCGGCAAAAGCGACAGCCTTGTGGCCCAGCAGTGCCTCTTCGATCTCGGCCGGATCGATGTTGTGACCGCCCCGAATGATCAGGTCCTTGGCACGACCCGTGATCCAAAGGTATCCGTCTTCGTCGAACCGCCCCAGATCACCTGTGCGCAGGTACTTTTCAAAGTAATAAAGATCTACGTTCTTGTCGGCCTCAGTATAAGTGTTGCCGGCATAAACACCCGGGTTCGAGATGCAGATTTCACCGATTTGATCGGTGCCGCATTCGTTCGGTCCATCCGGCCCGTCCTGAAGGATTTTCACGTCCGTATATGGGAACGGAATACCGATTGAGCCGATCTTTTTCTCACCGTCCACGGGATTGCACGACACAAGACAGGTGGCCTCGGTCAGGCCATAGCCTTCAACGATGGTGACGCCGGTGGCTTCTTCAAAGCGACGGAACAGTTCGACCGGCAGCGGGGCGGAGCCCGAGAAGGCCGTTTTCACGCTGGTGATATCAGCATCGACCGGACGCTGCATCTTGGCTGAAATCGCCGTAGGAACGGTGATGATAAATGTCACTTTCCAGCGTTCGATCAGCTTCCAGAAATTGTCGAAAACGCCGTCGCCACGATACCCGGCCGGTGTCGGGAAGATCACATGCGCACCCGAGGACACAGCCGCCATCATAATCACATGTACCGCAAAGACGTGGAACATGGGCAGCGGACACATGATGACGTCATTTTCGTCAAACAGCAGCGTATGACCCAGCCAGCCGTTGTAGACGAGGCCGGAATACTTGTGCTGCGCCACTTTTGGCATGCCCGTCGTGCCGCCGGTGTGGAAGTAACACGCAACGCGGTCTTCCTTACTGTCTTCGAATGTCAGCGTCGTCGGCTGCTTGGCCAGCTCTTTGTTAAAGTTCTTGTAATTCGCATGAGCCAGTTTTTCCTTGTCACCCATCTTGGGGCGTAGGAAAGGCACCAACCAGGATTTGGGCGGTGTCAGATAGCGGTTCAGGTCGATTTCCAGAATGGTGTTGACCTTGGGCGCGTGGCGAACAGCCTCTTCAACCTTCTGGGCGACATCCGTCTTTGGGAAAGATTTCAGCGTCACCACAACCTTGGCGCCGGTCTCACGCAGGATGGCCGCGATCTGTTCCGGCTCAAGCAGCGGGTTAATCGGGTTGACGATCCCTGCAACCGCGCCGCCCATCATCGTAACCAGCGTCTCGTTACAGTTAGGCAGCACATAGGCCACCACATCCTTTTCGCCAATGCCCAGCGACCGGAACAGGTTCGCCGCCTGGTTTACCTTGCCCTGCAATTGCGACCAGGTCAGAGTCTCGGCTTTGTCGGTTGGTCCCGAAAGCAGTTGAAAACTGATGGCATTGTGGTTGGGAAACTTCTCTGCCGTGCGCGACAAGAGTTGATGGAAGGTGACGGGCAGATCCCGATCCTCCCACGGCATTTCCTGTTCCATGCGCGTTTTGTCTTCCAATCCCACAAAGGCCATGTGGTTCCTCCCGTTATTTTCTCCCGCATTTGCGCGGGCTTGTTGTTCGCCTCCAAGATGGAAGTAAAACTAAGCCCGCGCAAGCGAGGGCTTAGCTGTGACAGTGGGTAAAATGTAGAATGACGCTACGGCGAAAGGGTTAGTGCCCGTGCGTCACTTCTATTCGGCAGCAACGCCATCGGTAAATTGCAGCCGTGCAAGCCGTGCGTACAGCCCGTCTTGAGAGACCAGATCGTCATGGCTGCCCTGCGCCACAATACGCCCTTCTTCCAATACGACGATGCGGTCGGCCTTCTTCACGGTTGCCAATCTATGCGCAACAATCAAGGTTGTGCGTCCGGCGCGCATCTGGTCCACCGCGCCCTGTACCGCGCGTTCGCTTTCCGCATCCAGGGCCGAGGTTGCCTCGTCCAGCAGCAGTACTGGTGCGTCGCGCAGGATGGCACGCGCAATGGCGATACGTTGCTTCTGACCACCGGACAACATGACACCGCGTTCCCCCACAAAGCTGTCATATCCTTCAGGCAAGGCCGCAATGAAATCATGTGCAGCGGCAGTGCGAGCTGCGGCTTCAACTTCGGCGTCAGTTGCATCCAGACGACCGAAACGGATGTTTTCACGGGCCGAAGCCGCAAAGATTACTGGGTCTTGCGGGACCAGCGCCATATGCGTTCGGAAATCTGCCCGCCCCAGTTCTTGCAGGTCGTGACCATCCAGCGTGACCCGGCCCGAATTGGGATCATAGAAACGCTGGATCAATTGAATGACGGTCGTCTTGCCTGCGCCGGACGGTCCGACAAAGGCCACCGTTTCACCCGGATTGACCTGCAGCGACAGATGATCCAGCGCGACGGTATCGGGCCGCGCGGGGTAACGGAAACTGACATCTTCGAACCGGATTTCACCTTTGAGGTCTTTGGGCAGGATTACGGGCTTGGCGGGATCGGTTACGGTGTCTTGGGCATTCAGAAGCTCAACCAAACGCTCAGTGGCACCAGCAGCACGCTGAATTTCACTCCAGATCTCGGACAGAGCCGCGACCGAACCTGCCATGATGATCGAATAAATCACGAACTGCACCAGCACACCTTCGGTCATCACACCGTTGCGCACGTCAATTGCACCCATCCACAGGACACCAACGATGCCAGAAAAGACCAGAAAGATCACAATGACCGTCAGGACAGCGCGGGTTTGAATGCGGCGCAACGAGACCTCATATGAAGTCTCTGTCATCTCACCAAATCGCTGGCGGCTGGCCTGCTCATGGGTAAAGGCCTGCACGGTCTGCACCGCACCCAAAGCTTCCCCGGCATTGCCGGACGACGCCGCGATCCAATCCTGATTTTCGCGGCTGATCACACGCAGACGGCGACCCAGAACCAGAATCGGAACAATGACAATCGGGATAAGCAACAGGACCAAACCGGTCAACTTGGCCGAGGTCAACAGCATGAGCACAAGCCCACCGAAGAACAACAGCATATTGCGCAGCGCGATAGACACCGAAGACCCAAGAACCGATTGAATCAGGGTCGTATCCGTTGTGATCCGGCTGAGAACCTCACCCGTCATGATGCGTTCATAGAATTCCGGGCTCATCGCGATCACGCGATCGAACACGGCCTTGCGAATATCAACGACCACGCGTTCACCCAAGCGCGTCACCAGCGCATATCGAATGCCGGTACCCACAGCCAAAACAGCGGCAATGACGAGTGCGGCCAGAAAGTACCAATCCAACAGCTCGCCATCCTGAATGCGAAAGTTGTCGATCACGCGCCGGACCGCCAGTGGTAGAGTCAGCGTCATGCTTGCAGTCAGAATCAACGCCAGTGTCGCGCCAATCATCAAAAGCTTGTAGGGCTTCATGAATGGCCACAGCGAGGCCAGCACCCCTATTTTCTTTGAGCGGGCCCGCTCTTCGCTGGCACCGGGTGCAGCGGCTGGTGCTGGTTTGTTGGCGGTCTGTCTTGCCATGTCGGGCCCTTATGGATTGAACGCTAGAAAGTGACAGCTTTCTTGGCCTCAGCCGCCCTTGTGGTCAAGCATCACGATAAGGATCAGCGACCCGAAAGGGCCATTTGACGCAGAAAGTTGGAGAGTTTGGAGCGGGTAGACGGAATCGAACCGACATAGCCTGCTTGGAAGGCAGGGGCTTTACCATTAAGCTATACCCGCAAATGGTTTGCGTTGGTTAAGTCATGCACCCGGGCGCGTCAAGCAGGAAGTGGCAAATTTTGTGCCTCCGTTTTTGCACCACAGCGCTTAGTCAGATTCGCCCGATCAATCCTGATTGCGGAATATCCGGGTCGAGGAAAAAAACTGCTCCAGTTCCTCGATCCGCTCCTTGCTTTCCTCCCACCGAGCCTCCTGCACTTCGGCAATCAGGGTTTCGGAAATCAGTTGCAGTGCTATCGTCGAATCCCAGCTTGAAGGGGCCTCGACCAAAGCGTGGAAGGTGTAATTGGCAGCCTTTCCGATCGGTGAGCCCCATTGATCCGTAAACAAAACAACCGTCACGCCCCGGCTCGAAGCGACTTGCGCCAGTTTTTCCAAATGCGCTTCGTACCGGCGGATGTCGAAGATCACCAGAACAGAGGACGCGTCCATATCCAGAAGGTATTGCGGCCACACATTGGCCGAATTGCCCAGCATCGTCACATTGGGCCGGATGATCTGCATGTGATTGAACAGGTAATCCGCGTTGGATCGGGTGATACGGCCACCCACCACATAGAGATGCCGATCCGTCTCGGCCAACAGCTGGGCAACGGTGTCAAACATCCCTTTGTCCAGACGCTCCAGGGTGTGGCGCATGTTTGTCCATACGGCTTGCGCAAAGCGGGTTGTCGGGTGTTCGGCCTCGTCATCGACGACCCAGGCATCCCGTTTCGAGATCGGTTTCTTGATCTGCGCGGCCACTTCTTCGCGCAGCGCATCCTGCAAATCTGGAAACCCATCGAATCCCAGTTTGCGCGCCATGCGAATAACCGTCGGCGTCGAGACCTGAGCCGCAGCCGCCAGCTTGGTGATCGATTGCAACCCTGCCATCGGATAGTCCTGCAACAGGATAGATGCCAACTGGCGCTCTGACCGGGTCAGTTCGTCCAGTTCATCCTGAATCCGCTGTTTGACGAGCTTCACAACGGTGGCCATCGATGCCCTCTCTTCTTAAATTTGTTACAGAGTATTCTCGTTTGTAATTTTGTCTACAGTAATTTTCTTGACAGGTGGGAAATTGCTGTAACAAATGCTACCTATGCTTCACGAGACCGAGTCATCACTGCTACAACCGACAGAAGCCCCGGCCGCCCGTGTGCTTAATGCACAAGGCCGCGCGCCTGCGGTTTTGGTGTGCGAACATGCCAGCCGTTTCATCCCGGCTGCTTTGAACGGTCTGGGTCTGGATGAGGATGCAGCACGGTCTCATGCGGCATGGGACATCGGCGCCTTAGAGCTTTCGGTTGAGTTGATGGGAGCGCTGGACGCACCATTGGTGCATTCCCGTGTCAGTCGCCTTGTCTACGACTGCAACCGTCCACCGGAACGCGAAGATGCGATGCCGCAACTTAGCGAAGTGTTCTCGGTTCCCGGCAACGCAAACCTGACGGCGGCCCAGCGTGCCCAGCGGGTTCATGATGTGTACGAACCGTTCCGGCAGTTGCTGTCATCCACACTGGACGCGAGAAGCGAACCGCCGATTGTCGTCACCATTCACAGCTTCACTCCGGTCTACAAAGGACAGAGAAGGACGGTGGAACTGGGCATTCTGCACGACGAAGACAACCGTGCGGCCCAGATCATGCTGCAACAGGCGCAGGGGTCCGGGCTGCGCGTTGCGCTGAACGAGCCGTATTCGGCGACTGACGGCGTCACGCATACGTTGCGGGAACATGCGATCAAACGCGGACTTCCGAACGTCATGATCGAGGTTCGCAATGACCTGATCGACACACCAAAAGGCGTGAACCGCATGGCAGGTCTGCTGGCGCCGATCCTGCAATCAGTCATCACCGCCCTTCCAGGCACAGGCGTAAAATCATGAGAACACGGGTATCGAAATGAATTTCATGCGGGGATATGTGGCGGTCATTGACCGCGCGAACCGCTGGATCGGGCGCGTGGTCATGTATGGCATTTTCGTCATGATGGGCATTCTGCTCTGGTCTTCGATCTCGAAAACCTTCTTTCTTCCGTCGCTATGGACACTGGAAATGGCCCAGTTCGCCATGGTGGCCTATTACATTCTGGGCGGCCCCTATTCGATCCAGATGGGGTCAAACGTCCGCATGGACCTGCTTTACAGTGAATGGTCCGATCGCCGCAGGGCTTGGACCGACGCGATCACAGTGTTCTTTCTGATCGTCTATCTCGGTGTGATGATCTACGGCGGATACGACTCGCTGAGCTATTCGCTGCAATATGGTGAACGCAGCCCAACCGCGTGGCGTCCGTACCTCTGGCCAATCAAGGTGATCATGGTCGTAGGGCTGTTCCTGATGTTGCTTCAGGCCATCTCGGAACTGTTCAAAGATATTTTGCGCCTCAAGGGCGATGACATCCCGCGCGAGGTGATTTGATGTCTTACGAAATGATCGCCATCTTGATGTTCTCGACCATGATGCTGATGCTGCTGACCGGGCAGCGGGTGTTTGGGGCCATCGGCTTTGTTGCCGTCATGGCCGCCCTGTTCCTGTGGGGGGATCGCGGTGGTTATGACATCGGCTTTTCCGCCGCCATGAAGCTGATGAAATGGTACCCGCTGCTGACGCTGCCGATGTTCATTTTCATGGGGTATGTGCTGGCAGAATCCAAAATCGCAGACGATTTATACAAGATGTTCCACGTCTGGATGGGCGGTTTGAACGGCGGTCTGGCCATCGGCACCATTGGCCTGATGGTTTTGATCTCGGCCATGAACGGGTTGAGCGTTGCCGGAATGGCCATTGGCGCGACTATTGCGCTGCCTGAATTGCTGAAACGTGGGTATGACAAGAAAATGGTAACCGGGGTGATACAAGCCGGATCATCGCTGGGTATCCTCGTGCCACCCTCTGTTGTGCTGGTTCTTTATGCGATGATCGCGCGCCAGCCGGTTGGCCAGCTTTGGTTGGCTGGGTTGCTGCCGGGGCTGATGATGGCTGCGATGTTCATCCTGTATATCGTGATCCGCTGCCGGATTAACCCAGCCTTGGGACCGGCGCTCTCGGCGGAAGAGCGCGACGTGCCAATGGCAGAGAAAATGCGCCTGTTGCGTGCAGGCTTGCTACCTTTGGGAATTTTCGCCGCGATGATGGTGCCGTTTGTGAACGGTTGGACCTCATTGGTGGAAAGCTCGGCCATCGGCGCATTGACCGCTTTTGCGGCCGCAATCCTGAAAGGCCGTATGACGCGCGAAGTGTTCGAGACCTCGGTGCGCTCGACACTGGGCATCACCTGCATGTTCATGTGGATCATCCTTGCGGCGTTGGCTTTTGGCGCCGTGTTCGACGGGCTGGGCGCGGTGCGCGCCATCGAGAACCTGTTCACCGAACGTCTGGGTCTGAACCCGTGGGTGATCCTGATCTTCATGCAGCTCAGCTTTATCCTGATGGGTACTTTCCTGGACGACACGGCCATGCTGGTCATCGTCGCACCGTTGTATGTGCCGCTGGTCGGGGCATTGGGGTTCGATCTGATCTGGTATGGCGTGCTTTATACGATCACGACCCAGATCGCTTATATGACCCCACCCTTCGGCTATAACCTTTTCCTGATGCGCGCGATGGCGCCACCAGAGATTTCGCTGCGCGACATTTACGGGTCAATCCTGCCTTTCGTGATGGTGATGACGCTTGCACTGGCTATCATCATGACCTTCCCGCAGATCGCGCTGTGGCTGCCAGAATTTGTCTACAACAAATGATCCCGGACCAAACCGGGGCATCGCGGGTATCCCCCGCATTGCTGAAACTGACCAACGGAGAGAGAGAATGACAAACAGACGTGCATTTCTGAAAGGTGCCGCAGCGGCCCCCGCTGCTGCGCTGGCGACGCCTGCATTGGCGCAATCGAAGATAACGTGGCGGATGCAAACATATGCCGGTCCGGCATTGGCAGAACACGTGATCGATCCTGCCATCAAGATGTTCAATGACATCGCCGGTGACCGGATGCAGATCGAGCTGTTCTACGCGGACCAGCTTGTGCCCACAGGCGAATTGTTCCGCGCAATGCAGCGCGGTACAATTGATGCGGTGCAGTCAGACGATGACTCGATGGCCTCGCCCACCGAAGTCACGGTGTTTGGTGGGTATTTCCCCTTCGCATCGCGTTACTCATTGGACGTGCCGGTTCTGTTCAACCAGTACGGCCTGAATGAAATCTGGGACGAACAATATTCGGCAGTCGGTGTTAAACACATCTCGGCCGGTGCATGGGACCCTTGCCACTTTGCGACCAAAGATCCTATCAATTCGCTTGCTGATCTGCAGGGTAAGCGCATCTTTACCTTCCCGACCGCAGGCAGGTTCCTGACACAGTTCGGTGTCGTACCGGTGACTCTACCTTGGGAAGATATCGAAGTTGCGGTTCAGACAGGTGAATTGGACGGGATCGCCTGGTCGGGCATTACCGAAGACTACACCGTGGGCTGGGCAGATGTGACCAACTACTTCCTGACCAACAATGTGTCGGGCGCTTGGGCGGGTCACTTCTTCGCCAACATGGACCGTTGGAATGAATTGCCGGAAGATCTTAAAACACTGTTCAAGGTCTGCACCGACCAGTCGCATTATTACCGCCAGTGGTGGTATTGGGGCGGAGAAGCCTCATTGCGCGTGAATGGCGACAAGCTGAAGTTGACCACAATCCCGGATGATGAATGGGCAACCGTCGAGGACGCGGCCGTCAAATTCTGGGACGAGATTGCGGCCGAGTCTGAGACAAAAGCGAAAGTTGTCGAAATCTTCAAACAATACAATGCCGACATGCAAAAGGCCGGTCGGCCTTATCGCTACGGTTAAGAAAACTGCATACTCAACCTGCCCCTTTCGTGGGGGCAGGTCTATCAGGACGAATGGCCGAAAACTCAATTCGGCAAAGACAAAGGTGGCACATGCTCACGTTCGAACATCTGAAAACGCAGGTATCCGAGGGATCGGTGGACACGGTTTTGGTCTGCATGGTCGATATGCAGGGCCGTTTGATGGGCAAACGCTTTCACGCAGGCCATTTCGTGGCCAGCGCATGGGAAGAGACACATTGTTGCAACTATCTGTTGGCCACTGATCTGGAAATGGCGACGCCCGACGGTTATGCCTCCACCAGTTGGGAGCGCGGCTATGGTGACTATGTCATGAAACCCGACCTTGATACGTTGCGCCCGGTTCCATGGCTTGAGGGCACGGTCATGGTAATGTGCGATGTGCTGGATCACCATACGCATGAAGAGGTGCCACACGCACCGCGTTCGATCCTGAAAAAACAGGTCAAACGCTTGAAAGCCATGGGCTACGACGCGATGACCGCGACGGAATTGGAGTTTTTCCTGTTCGAGAAGAGCTTTGACCAGATCCGCAAGGAGGGCTTCCGCGATCTGGAACCGATCTCGGGCTACAACGAAGACTATCATATTCTTCAAACCACCAAAGAAGAGCATGTGATGCGCCCGATCCGGAATCACCTGTGGGACGCGGGCATACCGGTTGAGAACTCGAAGGGCGAGGCCGAAACCGGACAGGAAGAGCTGAACATCAAATACGCCCCGGCAATGGATACCGCCGAGTATCACTCGATCGCAAAAAACGCGATCAAGGAGATTGCATGGCAGCACGGCCATGCCGCGACTTTCCTGCCAAAATGGCACCATGATAAGGTGGGCAGCTCGTCCCATGTGCATCAGTCACTGTGGGCCGATGGCAAGCCTGCGTTCTATGACGCGGACGACGCGTTGGGCATGTCAGCGCTGATGAAAAGCTACATGGCCGGTCTGCTGAAATACGCCCCTGATTATACCTGTTTCATGGCGCCCTACATCAACAGCTACAAACGCTTCATGAAGGGCACCTTTGCACCGACGCGGATCATCTGGTCGGTCGACAACCGCACCGCCGGTTTCCGCCTATGTGGGGATGGCACCAAGGCGGTTCGGGTCGAGTGCCGGATTCCAGGTTCGGACATGAACCCCTATCTGGCGATGGCCGGAATGCTGGCTGCTGGGATTGCAGGGATCGAGGAAGGGCTGGAGTTGCAGCCGCCCACCACCGGCGACGTCTATCAGGGCGAGACCGGCATGATCCCCGGCAACCTGCGTGCGGCACGGGATGCGCTGCATGGCTCGGCCATGTTACGGGAGGCCATGGGCGATGACGTTGTCGATCACTACGCCCGCGCAGCAGAGGTCGAGATCGAAGAGTTCGAGCGTGTAGTGACCGATTGGGAAGTTGCTCGCGGGTTTGAACGGGCTTGAGGTCGGGCCAGGTTGGGGGCTCTGCCCCCAGACCCCCGAGATATTTTTGGCCAGATGAAGCAGGGATCCTGTTTCTTTCGGAAATGGAGTGGATATGGGGCAGATGTTGAAATGTGTCTCACCGATCGATGGATCGGTTTTTGCGGAACGAGAAGTGTTGTCTCGGGACGCGGCGTTTGAGGTTGCAGACCGGGCGCGCGCCGCTCAGGCAGATTGGGCGGCGCGGCCCCTGCAGGAGCGGATTGATCTTGTCATGGCGGGCGTGGCTGCTGTTGGCGCGATGAATGACGAGATCGTGCCCGAGCTGGCGCATATGATGGGTCGCCCGGTGCGCTATGGCGGTGAGTTTGGTGGTTTCAACGAGCGCGCCAGCCATATGGCCGAAATCGCTGAGGCTTCTCTGGCTGATATCGCGGTGAGCGAAGATGAGACGTTCAAGCGTTACATCAAGCGCATTCCGCATGGGGTGGTGTTTGTCGTGGCACCGTGGAACTACCCCTATATGACCGCCATAAACACGGTCGCACCGGCGCTGATCGCGGGGAATACTGTGATCCTGAAACATGCCACGCAGACGCTGCTGGTGGGTCAGCGTATGGCACAGGCGTTCCATTCGGCAGGTGTGCCTGAGGACGTGTTTCAGAACGTGTTCCTGAGCCATGACGTCACCAATGAACTGATTGCGGGCAATGCGTTTGATTTTGTGAACTTCACCGGCTCGGTCGGCGGTGGCCAGGCGATGGAACATGCGGCGGCTGGTACGTTTACCGGCGTAGGCACCGAGCTGGGTGGCAAAGACCCGGGTTATGTCATGGAGGACGCGGATCTGGACGCAGCCGTCGATACGTTGATCGACGGAGCAATGTTCAACTCGGGCCAATGTTGCTGTGGGATCGAGCGCATTTACGTCCACGAAAGCCTCTTTGATGATTTTGTCGCCAAGGCAGTTGAGATTGTAAACAGCTACAAGTTGGGCGATCCGCTGAATACCGAGACGACGATTGGTCCGATGGCAAATGTACGTTTTGCCAAAGAAGTGCGCGCGCAGATTGCCGAGGCTGTTGAGGCCGGTGCGGTCGCACATATCGACACCTTTGCTGAAGACGATGGTGGCGCCTACCTGACGCCACAGATTCTGACCAATGTGACTCATGACATGCGGGTGATGCGGGATGAGAGCTTTGGGCCGGTTGTGGGCATCATGAAAGTGTCTTCGGATGAAGAAGCCATTCAACTGATGAATGACAGCGAGTTTGGCCTGACTGCCAGCCTGTGGACCCGCGATGTGGATCGTGCGGCGCGGGTGGGCGATCAGATCGAGACCGGCACTGTATTCATGAATCGGGCGGATTATCTAGACCCTGGCCTGTGCTGGACCGGCTGCAAGAACACCGGGCGCGGCGGCGGCCTTTCGGTCATTGGCTATCACAACCTAACCCGTCCCAAATCCTATCACCTGAAGAAGGTCACGGGCTAAGGACGATGGTCTGCTCGGGTTTGACCCCCTCCCCCCAAGCAGACCTCAAATCACAAAGGAAACCTGACATGTCACTTGTTGGAAACTGGTCCTATCCGACCGCAATCAAATTCGGCGCCGGACGCATCAAGGAACTGCCTGAAGCCTGCGCTGCCGCCGGGATGAAAAAACCCCTGCTTGTCACGGACAAGGGGCTTGCCGATCTGCCGATCACCGCCGCAACCTTGGACATCATGGAGGCCGCAGGACTGGGTCGTGGGCTATTCAGCGATGTGGATCCCAACCCGAACGAAAAGAACCTCGACGCCGGGGTTGCTGCCTACAATGCGGGCAGCCATGACGGTGTGATCGCTTTTGGCGGTGGTTCAGGTCTGGATTTGGGCAAGATGGTCGCCTTCATGGCGGGTCAGACGCGGCCCGTATGGGATTTTGAGGATATCGGCGACTGGTGGACCCGCGCAGACGCGGAAGTGATCGCGCCGATCATCGCAGTGCCGACCACCGCCGGGACGGGATCGGAAGTTGGGCGTGCCAGTGTCATCACCAACTCGGAAACCCACGCGAAGAAGATCATTTTCCACCCCAAGGTTCTTCCAACCGTAGTGATCTGCGACCCTGAACTCACCGTCGGGATGCCCAAGTTCATCACCGCAGGCACAGGTCTCGACGCCTTTGCTCACTGCGTCGAGGCATATTCCAGCCCGCATTATCACCCGATGAGCCAGGGCATTGCGCTGGAAGGGATGCTGCTGGTGAAAGAGTATCTGCCTCGCGCCTATGCCGACGGCACCGATATCGAGGCCCGCGCCCAGATGATGAGCACAGCAGCCATGGGCGCGACGGCCTTCCAGAAAGGGCTAGGTGCCATCCACGCGATGAGCCACCCAATCGGTGCGGTGTTCAACACCCACCACGGCACCACAAACGCGGTTTGTATGCCTGCTGTGCTGGAGTTCAACGCCCCTGCCATCGCCGACCGGTTCCAACAGGCCGCGTCTTATTTGGGCATTGATGGTGGCTTTGACGGCTTCCGTGCCTTTGTGCAGGAGTTCAACGACAGCCTCGGCATCCCGCGCACCCTGTCCGACTTGGGCGTGACCGAGGTCGCAATCCCCGAACTGGTCGAAGGCGCGATCATCGATCCCTCTTGCGGGGGCAACCCGATAGAGTTGACGAAAGAAAATCTGACGCAGCTGTTCAAGGCCGCGCTTTAAAACCAAAGGGCCCGGCAAAAACTGCCGGGCCCTTTGCGTTTGGATTGCCAAGACCGGATCAATGCCCGGTCAGCACCAAAGTGTTCACCGGCATCAGGATCAAACGCAGGCGCAGACCTGCGGCGTGAACCACACCGATTGTGTCCACCACATGCAAGAACGCAGCCTCCCAAAAGCCCAGATCCTCGTGCTCTAGCCGCTCATGGTTGTCGGTGTAGACATTGGCCAGACAGTTGCTGCCCGGAAGAATGTCATCGGCCATACCTTTGTATAGCGGCTCCAAATAGACCAGGATCGAACCGGGTTGGTTGTTGGTTTGCACATCGCGCAGCTCGTCCGACGGGCGGATCTGTCCCGATGGGATCACATCCTGCACCTCGACCACGACCGTGGGAATTACCGTGAACGGCTTGGTCATGCAGCCCAACTCACCGATCATGCCCGGTTTGATGACCTGAGCAGACAGTTGGTTAAACGCAGCCTGAAACCGGTCATGTCCGGTATGTGACGGCACCAGAATACCGGCAGGGCGCAACAATGGGCTTACATAATCGCCGACCTGTAAGCTAAACTGTTCGACCCGTCCGGTAACACCAGCGAGAATAACTGTTTTGTCCAACTCGGTCTGCGCGGCGTCCAGTTGCGCAATCGCACTGGCCAGTTGGGCGGGGATCAGTTCTTCGATCTGCTGCTCAACTGCTGCACGTTTGGCTTCAGCCGCGACAACCTGAGCCTCTCGCTCGGCGACAAGGTTTTCAAGGCGCTCGATCTCGGCCAGCCGCACAGCGCTCGAACCTTCGTCGCGCAAGGTTGTGTTGCGTTCCAGATCCTCGAGAGACTGCGCAAGGGCCGCCTTCGCGCCAGCGATGCCAGCGTCAGCCTCTGCCAGGTCGGTTTCGGCAACTTTAAGCGAGGCCTGGACCTGCGCTATCTGTGCATTTGCCGCCTGAACCTGCGCGGTTTGGCTGAAATCCTCGATCCGGAATATCGGCTGACCCGCCGTGACCAGTTGGTTGTTCTTTACGAAAACCTCTGAAACACGCCCACCCAGCTGCGGCAGGATCGTGACGGTACGGAAATAGGACGCGGCCGTTTTGCTGGCCGGGTGGAAATAAAACAGCGTGGTGATCACGGTCAGCGCCAGAATGGCGCATGTCGTCAGGCCCCAACGCAGTTCGTACCACATGGTAAACAAGGTGATTTCGTGACCTATACGTTTGCCCTGTACAAACCGGCGGAACAAATAATCGGGCAGCACCGTAATCAAGGCGCAGAGCATGGTCTCGATCATTTGCTGTGCTCCTGCGCTTCACCAGCTTCTGTAACGGGCGCTGCCGGTGCGACTGCCTCAGGCAACGGATCCGGCACCTGGACCCGACCAAGAGAACGAATGGCATCAGCAATGTTTCTGAGCGGTGTGGCAAAGTCCGGAAACTGAAACCCTGCGACCAGTATGGCGGCAACCCAGAACAGTCCATTATGCGTAAACAGCGCGAGCAGCGCCAAAATACCCACCAATTGAAATTGCGGGTGGTTGTTTTCATGAGCCATTTTTTCCGGCACGGAGTGGAGCGTCAGGTATCCAACACCAATCAACACCACCAGAACGACAAAAAAGACGATCATGGCTGAAAAAAGGTAGTCGCTTCCATCAGCTGCGACAACGTATCGGGGAATATGCCCTGTAGCCATTGGATGAAGGTCTGCTGCAGTCACCTTACCCTCCTTAATATTTTGATACTTCTTTGACCGGGTTGAAGCGTAAATTCAAGGCTGCTTATAGTCTTGAAAGACAAACGCAAAACGAATGAAAGACTCACAGACCAATATGCGATTCCAGAATACTTCGCCGCATCCCGTCCGAGGCGCCCGCAAACCATGATTGATTTTCTGATCATCGGTGGTGGCATCGCCGGTCTCAGCGCCGGCGCGCGCCTGTCGAAGCATGGAACCGTGATGGTGCTCGAGGCCGAGGACGCCCTAGGCTATCACGCATCCGGCCGATCTGCTGCACTGTTTGAAGAAAACTATGGATCGCCTTCGGTTGTCGCTCTGAACAAGGCAGGCGCTGCCTTCCTGCATTCGCAGAACGGAGGTTATCTGACTCCGCGCGGATTGATGTTGGTCGGCGCGCGAGATCAGTCAGACCTGTTTGCTGCTGATTGCAGGGACTTGAACATGGCGCAAATATCGACAGTTGACGCCATTGCACGCATTCCCATCCTGAACCTCCAGCACGTGGGCTTTGCGGCTGTCAGCGAAGCCGCTTTTGACATCGATACAGATCGTTTGTTGCAGGATTTTGCCCGAACCATTCGGCAGAATGGCGGGACGATTTCGACCAAACACAGGGTCACTGCCATCCGCAAAGACTTGCATTGGATCGTCACCGCCGGCCAGAGTTTTGAGGCCCATAACCTGGTCAACGCCGCCGGGGCGTGGGTGGACGAAGTCGCCGGTCTTGCGGGGCTTCCGCCCATCGGTATTACCCCGCGCCGCCGATCCATGGCGCGATTGCCCGCCCCAGGTGGCCATGATGTTTCCGGCTGGCCCATGATGCTGGGTGTGGGTGAAACATGGTACGCTAAACCCGATGCCGGGAAACTTCTGGTCTCGCCATCCGAAGCCGACCCTGTTCCGCCTCAGGATGCCTATGCCGACGATATGGTGTTGGCAGAAGGTCTGGCGCGTTACGAAGCTTTGATGACCGAAAGGGTCACGCGGGTCGAAACAAACTGGGCCGGGTTGCGCAGTTTTGCGCCAGACGGAACTTTGGTACTTGGAAGAGACCCTCAGGACCCTTCATTCATATGGAGCGCTGGACAAGGTGGCTATGGCTTTCAAACCGCGCCAGCAGCATCTCAGTTGCTTTGCGATCTGGTTACAGGAGCTCCTCCTGCTCTCGACCCTGAGATTGTTGCCATGTTGACCCCAGAAAGGTTGAAGCAATGATCAAACGCAGACTTCCCTCTTCTGCCAGCGTTGCCAATTCGGCTGAAGATGGCAAACTGGTGGCCCCGGCGGCATCGCGAAACTCCGACGCCTTGTGCGCATTGCTGCGTGACTGGGCTCCGTCCCAGGGACAGGCGTTAGAGATTGCCAGCGGCACCGGTCAGCATATCGCGGCCTTCGCGGACCTGTTGCCCGGCCTCCAGTGGCAGCCGACGGAAATTGACTCGGAACGGCGTGCCAGTATCGACGCCTACACGTGCGATTTACCGAACGTCGCGCGTGCCCGAGAACTGGATGCCACAACCGCAGGCTGGCATGTCCGGTTCCCCGAACAAAGCATGATCTTGTTGATCAATCTGATGCACTTGATCAGCTGGCAGGAAACGCAAACCATCATCGCCGAGACTGCCAAAGTGCTAAGGCCATCCGGTCGATTTGTCTTATACGGACCATTCAAGCGCTCGGGCCAGCTTACAAGCGAAGGCGACAAGAGATTTCACGAAGCTCTCACCCAGCAAGATCCGGACATAGGCTACAAAGACGACACAGATATGATAGCGCTTTTTGAGGATGTCGACCTGACGGTACTGAATACGGTCGATATGCCCGCCAACAATCTTGCATTCATCACATCGCGACCAGCGACCTGATCGAGATCAAAGTCAAATCCCTGCTTCTTATTTCATATTCCATTTGCGAAATGTGAAAGGCAGCAGACATGCACTGGCAAGAAAAGCTCTCGGCAACCCGCAAGAGCCTCCGTAATCTCAACGGGTCCATCCCGGACGCAACGCGCGCGTTCGGCGCGCTAGGGAAGGCCGTGAAAGAGGGCGGAACGCTCGACTACAAAACAAAGGAATTCATCGCTTTGGGCATGTCGGTCACACTCCGATGCGAGCCCTGTATCACCTTACACACAGAAGCCCTGATCAAAGCAGGTGCGACGAGAGATGAGGTTTCGGACGTATTGGCCATGGCCGTTCAGATGGGTGGTGGACCAGCCATGATGTACGCGGCCAAAGCGCTGGAATGTTTTGACGAACTGTCCGCGTAACCAACTGAAAAGGCCCCGGAAGTTTCCGGGGCCTTTCTTTGATCAACCGTCCTTGCGGATGACCTCGTTTTTCGGATCGTAGGGGCTATCGCAGGTGACAACAGCGTCCCACAGCTTATCCAGCATCTTGACCTTCAGCTTGGTGCCTTCGACGGCCATTTCAGGCTTCACATAGCCCATGCCGATGGACTTCTCGAAGGCCACCGAATACCCACCCGAGGTCAGACGGCCAACGCGCTCACCTTCCGGGGTATACAGCACCTCACGGCCCCACGGGTCGGCATCCTCCGGTCCGTCTATCAGCAGGGTGCAGCATTTCACGCGCACGCCAGTCTCTTCCAGCTTGGCCTTGCCATAGAAGTCCTTGGACAGATCGACAAAGCGCGGCAGGTCGGCTTCCAGCGGGGTCGCGTCGCGGCCCAGCTCAGTGCCAAATGCGCGATAGGATTTCTCCTGACGCAGCCAGTTCTGGGCGCGGGCACCAACCAGCTTCATGCCATGCTTCTCACCGGCTTTTTCCAGCAGGTCGAACAGGTAGTTCTGCATCTCGATCGGATGGTGCAGTTCCCAGCCCAGCTCACCGGTATAGGCCACGCGGATCGCGTTGACCGGGCACATGCCCAATTCGATCTGACGGGCCGACAGCCATGGGAAGCGCTTGTTGGACAATGCGGTTTCCGGGTCGGCGTCCTTGATGACCTCTTTCAGAACGTCACGCGACTTGGGTCCGGCGATGGCGAAGACGCCCCACTGAGTGGTCACATCCTGGATCTCGATGTAACCGAACTCCTCCATCTTGTCCTCGGCCGCCTTGCGCAGGAAGTCGGCGTCATACTCAGTCCATGCCCCGGCAGAGACGATGTAGTAGTTGTTCTCGCCGTTGCGGACGATGGTGTATTCAGTGCGGGTGGTGCCGTGCGAAGTCAGCGCGTAGGTCAGGTTGATACGACCGACTTTGGGCAGTTTGTTGCAGGTGAACCAATCCAGGAACTGGGTCGCACCGGGGCCTTTGACGACATGCTTGGTGAAGGCCGACGCGTCGATCAGGCCAACGCCTTCTCGGATCGCCTTGGCTTCGTCAACGGCATGCTGCCACCAGCCACCGCGGCGGAACGAGCGGGCGTCATGGTCGAAGTTTTCGGGTGCATCCAGCGGACCGAAATAGTTCGGGCGCTCCCATCCATTGACCCAGCCAAACTGTGCGCCACGCGCTTTCTGACGATCGTACGCCGGAACAGTCCGCAATGGGCGGCAGGCCGCACGCTCTTCGTCGGGGTGGTGCAGAATGTAGACGTGCTCATAGCACTCTTCATTCTTGCGTGCCGCGAACTCGGTGGTCATCCAGTTGCTGCTGTAGCGTTTGGGGTCCAGCGAGGCCATGTCGATCTCGGCTTCGCCATCGACCATCATCTGTGCCAGATAATAGCCGGTGCCGCCCGCAGCGGTGATGCCGAACGAGAAACCTTCGGCCAGCCACATGTTGCGCAGGCCCGGAGCCGGGCCAACCAGCGGGTTGCCGTCGGGGGTGTAGCAGATCGGGCCGTTGAAATCGTCTTTCAGACCGGATTCGGCGCAGGACGGCACGCGTTCGGCCATCGCCATGTACTGATCGGCGATGCGGTCGAGGTCCAGCGGGAACAGGTCGGCACGGAAGCTGTCCGGCACGCCATGTTCGAACTGCGCAGGCGCGCCATGTTCATAGATGCCTAGAATCCAGCCGCCGCGCTCTTCACGCGCGTAGGATTCGTTGTCGGCATCGCGCACAACGGGGTGTTCGGGGTTACCAGCTTCACGCCATTTGACCAGCTCGGGGTCTTTGTCCATGACGATGAACGTATGCTCAACCGGGATCGCGGGCATTTTGATGCCCAGCATTTTGGCCGTACGCTGCGCATGGTTTCCGGAAGCGGTCACAACATGCTCAGCAGTGATCACGACCTGCTCATCGGACGGAACGAGGTTGCCGCCTTTTTCGACCATCTTGGTGCAGGTGACTTCCCAATGAGTACCGTTCCAATGGAACGCATCAGCCTGCATTTTCCGCACGATGTCCACTCCACGCTGACGGGCACCCTTTGCCATCGCCTGCGTCACATCGGCGGGATTAATGTAACCATCCTCGGTATGATAGATCGCACCTTTCAGATCAGAGGTCTCGATCAGCGGCCAGCGTTCCTTGATCTGACCCGGGGTCAACCATTCGTATTTGACATCACAGGTCTCGGCCGTGGAGGCATAGAGCATGTATTCGTCCATGCGGTCCTGCGTCTGCGCCATGCGCAGGTTACCAACAACAGCAAAGCCCGCATTCAGTCCGGTTTCTTCTTCCAGTGTCTTGTAGAAGTCGACCGAATACTTGTGAATATGAGTTGTCGCATAGGACATGTTGAACAGTGGCAGCAAACCAGCAGCATGCCAGGTCGAGCCCGACGTCAGCTCGTCCCGTTCGATCAACATCACATCGTCCCAGCCCGCTTTGGCCAGATGATAGGCAATCGAGGTCCCAACGGCGCCACCGCCAACGACCAATGCTTTGACTTGGGTTTTCATAACCGGGCGTCTCCCCTTGAATTCAGCTGACACCATATGGCGCACTTAGGGGGCAACGCGCGACATTCATCCGACCAGTGATAGGAAAAAAACGACCCGAACATCGAATGCAGGTCGCAGATCACCTATCTGGCCGCTTGGTTCACCCGCTAGAGCTGCAGCGTTTGCTGGTCCCGACTGTAACGCAGACCAGTTTGCCGCCCTCGCCTGAGGGTTTTTGCGCCGCTGGTTCCTGTGGTTGGGAAACTTGGGATTCTGCTTCAGCAAGGGTGTCCGTAAACCCGGCGCGCGCCGACACAGAAGCCAAATAATCTTTCATATTCAGACCGTTTTCCGATGCCTGGGCTTGTTGATAATAGTCAAGCCCTGCAACCGCCAATCCGCAGATTGTAACAAGGCCTGCCAAATATTTCGCGCTCATGTCGACCACCTGTTTGTATTCGGCTGTAAGAATCCAGAACAAGTGGACGTTTTGAGGGCACAAAACCGACCAGATCACGAAATCCGCTAGGGGCGATCAGACAAGATCTTGCCGGGGTTCATGATGTTGTCGGGGTCCAGCGCGGCCTTGATTGCGGCCATATACCGGGTGGCAGGCCCCAGTTCTTTTTCAAGATAAGGCCGTTTGCCTTGCCCGATACCATGTTCCCCGGTGCAGGTGCCTTCCATCGAGATCGCAAGATCGTTCAGCCAGCCGACAAAGGCGTCAGCCTTGGCAACTTCATCGGCGCTTTCCATGTCGATCAGCAGCAGCGTGTGGAAATTGCCGTCTCCTACATGCCCCACGATGGGGGCCAGAAGACTGAGGTCGTCGGCCTTTTTCTGAGCCTGCGTCACACATTCGGCCAGACGCGAGATCGGCACACAGACGTCCGTGGAGATACCCCGCGCGCCGGGGCGCAGTTGCAGGCAGGCCCAATACATGTCATGCCGCGCCTGCCACAGCATGTTTCGGTCCTCGGTGGTCGAAGTCGCGGCAAAATCGGTACCGCCGAATTCTTCAGCGATCTGACCAAATGTCTCGGCCTGTTCCACGGCACCGCCTTCAGAGCCATGGAACTCCAACAGCAACAACGGCGTTTCCGGCAGGTTCAGCCCGGAATAGGCGTTGGCCGCCTGAACCGACATTTCATCCAGCAACTCAATTCGGGCGACAGGAATGCCATACTGTATGGTCATCATCACTGCGCGGCAGGCCGCATCCACAGTTGGAAACGAGCATCGGGCCGAGCTAATCGCTTCGGGGATGCCTTGAAGACGCAGGGTCAGTTCGGTGATGATCCCCAGCGTTCCTTCGGCCCCGATCAGAAGGCGGGCCAGATCATACCCAGCCGAGGATTTCTTGGCCCTTTGCCCTGTACGGATGATCTGGCCATCTGGCATGACCGCCTCGAGGCTGAGAACATTGTCCTTCATCGTCCCATACCGCACCGCATTGGTGCCCGAGGCGCGCGTGGCAGCCATACCGCCAAGCGAGGCATTGGCCCCGGGATCAATCGGAAAGAACAGGCCTTGATCTCGCAAATGGGCGTTCAGCGCCTCGCGGGTCACGCCAGGCTGCACGACACAATCCAGATCTTCGGCATGAACCGACAGCACCTTGTCCATCTGCGTCAGATCGACCGAGATGCCTCCAGCCGGCGCGTTCACATGCCCTTCCAGCGACGTTCCAGTTCCAAACGGGATCACCGGCACCCCATGCGCGGCACAGGTTTTGACGATGTTCGAAACCTCCTGCGTCGTGTGCGGGAAAACCACGGCGTCTGGGCTTTGGTTTTCGATCCATGTTGTGGTGTGGCCGTGCTGTTCCCGGATCGCGGCGCCTGTTTGCAGCCTGTCGCCGAAACGTTGTTTGAGAATGCTGATCGCGGTTTCTATGCCTGTTTCATTTCTAGGCAAGGCCGTAGCTTGTACCATTGTCATCCTCCGCTGCCCCAAAACACTGCGGGCCTTTCAGCCTATGACTAAAAGGCCCGCAGAGTGTGGGCAACCCCCACAAATACCGAGGGCTTATTCGCCCAGCGCAATCCCTTCGCGACGCGGGTCGGCGCCCCCGCTCAGCACGTCACCGATTTCGATGGCATGCAGGCCCGATGTCAGATCGCGCGGATTAACCTCAAAGCCCTGCAAAACCAGCGCATCCGTGTACCCTTCGGCGGCGCTACCAGCCTCGACATCATAAGTCCCGAAACGATTGACCAGATGCGGCAAGGACAGTGCTTGCTGTACGTCCATATCCCAATCAGCCCAGGCGATGATCGTTTTCGCGACATAGCCAATGATACGGCTGCCGCCCGGCGAACCGATGGCCAGAACCGGCGCGCCGTCCTGCATCACGATTGTCGGGCTCATGGAAGAACGCGGACGTTTTCCGGGTTCCAACCGGTTGGCAATCGGCACTCCGTCGCTATGGGTTTTGAACGAGAAGTCCGTCAGCTCGTTGTTCAACAGAAACCCGTTCGTCATCAGACGCGATCCAAAGCCGTTTTCTATGGTCGTCGTCATCGACAACACGTTGCCATAGCCGTCCACGATTGAGATATGCGAGGTCGAGGGTAATTCGAGCGATACGTCGTCTGCCCAGTTCAGCGCATGGTCGAATTCAGGCTGCCCCGGAGCGATTTCAGCCAACGCACCTTCGGTTTCCAACAAAGCCGCACGCTGCGCAAGATAGTCCGGATCAACCAACCCCTTTGTGGGCATGGGCACAAAATCACTGTCAGCCATGTAACGACCACGATCTGCAAAGGCGAGGCGAGAGGCATCTCCGATCAACCGCCAGGCTTCTGCGCTTTCGGGACCCATCGCTGCCAGATCATAGCTGTTCAGCATCCCCAAAATCTGTCCCACAGTCAGCGCACCGGACGATGGCGGCCCCATTCCGCAAACCTCATACGCGCGGTATTCGGCACAAACCGGTTCACGTTCGCTCACTTGATACAGCGCCAAGTCAATGCCGGACAGAACACCGGGATTGCCCGGAGCGTTCTGCACCGTGCGGACAATATCGGCAGCGATCTCACCGCCATAAAATCCTGCGGCCCCGTCACTGGCCAGCACACGCAAGGTATCGGCATAGGCCGAATTCATCAGGCGCTGCCCTTGCTGCAAAGGTTCTCCACCCGGCAGAAAATACGCGGCCGTTTCGGGAAAGCGCGACAGGCGCTCGGCATCGTTTTCAACAAGGCTGGCCAAGCGCGGCGAGACCAGAAAGCCCTCATCTGCCAGACGGATTCCATCAGCGAACAAGCTGGGCCAGGGAGAGCGTCCCCAGCGACGATGGGCCTCTTCCAGCAAGGCAGGCGTGCCCGGAGTTCCCACCGACAATCCTCCAACGACCGCATCAAAGAATTTCAGCGGCTCACCGTTTTCGTCGTGAAACAGTATTGGTGTGGCCGCCTGTGGTGCGGTTTCGCGCCCGTCCAGCGTTGTCATCTGCCCAGTTGCTGCGTCGTACCAGACCAAAAACGCGCCACCACCCAGGCCCGAGGATTGCGGCTCGACCAAACCCAGCACAACCTGTACGGCTACCATCGCGTCCGCAGCGGACCCGCCTGCGCGTAATACTTTGGCCCCGGCTTCAACGGCCAGTGGGTTGGCGGCAGCCACCATCCAGTTCTCAGATGTAACCGGAACACCGTCCAGCTTGGCCTCAAGCGCGGCGATGACTTCGGCTGTCAGGGCCTGCACCTGCCCTTCCGAGGCAGTTTCGGGTGCAACGGCATCAGCAGCCTCCTGAGCAAGGACCGGCGTCGAAAACGCAATTGCCGAAAGTAATAAAGCAGAAACACATCTCATCTGATTAAATCCTCCAATACTTCGTTTTGTTTCACACCTGTAAGCAATGACCGCGCTCTGCAACGGTTCGCCGTACAGTCGTGACTTCACAGCAAGGTTTCGCCACGATACCTATTGCTCAAATTCATCCCGATCCCGGTCAAACCGAGTCATTCCATTGAATTCGGGCAACCAGCCTTCGCGCCGCGAGACCCAGCATTCGTATGTCGGCGTCAATTGGTTGGGCATGTCGAGACATCCCAGATGCACCTCGACCTCAGAACCACTACGCGCAAAAACCGCAGAACCGCAGGTCGGGCAGAAGAACCGGTCCGCATAGCCCTGCGACGGGCCTGATATTTCGACGGCATCGCTGGGAAAAATCGCTGCGGCATAGAACAAAGCCCCATGATGCTTGCGGCAGTCAATGCAATGACACACCCCGACCCGAAGGGGACGGCCCGAAGCCATGATGCGCAACCGTCCGCAGCGGCATCCCCCTTCAAACAGGTCCATTCAGGCTCCTTTCCGGCGGCTTAGAGCATAGAGGGCACAACCTGATCTGGCGGACGGTGGCCGTCTTCGAAGGTTTTGATGTTGATGATGACCTTCTCGCCCATTTCGATCCGCCCCTCCAGCGTGGCCGACCCCATATGCGGCAACAACACAACGTTGGGCAGCTGCCGCAACCGCGGGTTCACGTCGGTGCCCTGTTCGTAAACGTCCAGCCCTGCGCCCGCGATTTCGCCCGCTCGAATCATCCGGGTCAGGGCATTTTCGTCGACAACTTCACCGCGCGAGGTATTCACGATCACGGCTGACGCCTTCATAAGCTTCAAACGACGCGCATTCATCAGGTGGAAGGTCGACGGAGTTGACGGGCAATTAACCGAAATCACATCCATTCGAGCGACCATCTGATCAAGGCTTTCCCAATAGGTTGCCTCCAGTTCTTGTTCAGTCTCGGGGCGCAGCCTGCGGCGATTATGGTAATGAACCTGCATTCCAAAAGCGCTTGCACGCCGCGCAACGGCCTGCCCGATCCGACCCATCCCTAGAATACCCAGACGGCGACCACCGATCCGACCACCCAGAAAGGCGGTTGGGGCCCAGCCGGACCAATCGCCCTGCTGCATCACGCTCAGCCCTTCAGGAATGCGTCGCGTGACGGCAAGGATCAGGGCCATTGTCATGTCGGCAGTGTCATCTGTCAGCACGCCGGGCGTGTTCGACACCAAAATGCCGCGCTGTCGCGCTGTAGACACATCGATATTGTCGACACCCGCCCCGTAATTGGCAATCAGCTTCAGGTTTTCACCCGCTTGACCCAAAAGGCCGCCATCAATCGCATCCGTCACCGTGGGCACCAGAACATCGGCTTCCTGTATCGCGGCCACAAGCTCATCTCTTGTCATCGGCGTGTCGTCATCGCGCAGGCGCACATCAAACAACTCGCTCAACCGGGTTTCAACTGCTTCGGGCAACCGTCGCGTAACGACAACACTCAGACGTTCTCTTGGCACCTCGGCCCTCCCACTGCTTTGCAAACAGACGCGCGCCATGGCATCGTGGCGCAGGATAAGGCGGGGCACAAGAACCCCATTGGCATTGAGTCGACCTTTTTTCATAATCGGATCAACGGGCATAAGAGCGGGCAGTCAGTGAGTGGTATTCGACCGGTAAAAAGCCGATGTCTGGCGGCGATATCCGCATTTCTGGTCATGTTCGGTTCCTGGGCCGCACATGCCGAGGATCAACGTGGATCTGTCACCAACCTGCCCCTGCCGCGCTATGTGTCCATGAAAGCAGCAGAAGGGAACGTGCGGCGCGGGCCTTCGCTGAGCCATCGAATCGATTGGGTGTTCAAACGGCGCGGCATGCCGCTGCAAGTGACGGCGGAATATGGCAACTGGCGCAAAGTTCAGGACCGCGACGGTGCCGGTGGCTGGGTGCACTATGCCTTGTTGTCAGGTGTGCGCACGGTGCTGATCGAATCCGACATGCTGCCCGTCTATGCCCGCCCCGACTCTAATTCGCCCGCGAATGCGCATTTCGAGACCGGCGTCGTGGCTCGCCTTGGCACGTGTTCGCTGGACTGGTGCCGTATCACGGCGGGCGGCTATCGGGGCTGGACGCTGAAGTCGAATCTGTGGGGCGTCGATCCGGCCGAAATCCGCGAATAAAGCCGTGACCTTGCTAGTTGGGCAACCAGCAATACTCCCATTGAGTTTCCTGTCAGATTGTTGTGATACTCCGAAAAAATCGGAGGTTTTCATGCGCGCAGTCACCTATTCCGCTTTCGGAGACGCAGCCGATGTCTTACGCCTGCAAGATCTCCCTCCGGTTCCTCCGGGTCCAGGCGAAGTTACCGTCGAGCTGGCATTTTCAGGCGTCAACCCATCGGACATCAAAGCCCGCGCGGGAACCCGTCCGGGCGTGACGCAACCTCCTTTCCCTGTGATCATCCCCCACAGCGACGGGTCAGGTGTTATTTCAGCTGTTGGGGACGGTGTTCCCACTTCACGGATCGGTCAGCGTGTTTGGATCTGGAACGGGCAATGGCGGCGCGCCTTTGGCACAGCCGCCAGCCACATTACCTTGCCTAGTGGTCAGGCTGTTGAGCTGCCGGATACTGTGTCGCTTGAGACAGGCGCAATTCTGGGTATCCCCGGCCTGACGGCATGCCATGCCGTCTTCTCGAGCGGAACACCCAAAGACCAAACGATTCTAATTCACGGCGGCGCAGGCACGGTCGGTTATCTAGCAGTTCAGCTTGCAAAATGGGCCGGCGCGCGCGTTATAACAACTGCGAGCCCCCGAAACTTTGATCGGGTCAATGTAGCCGGAGCAGATGTGGTGCTGGACTATGCCAGCGAGACCCTTGCAGACGAGATTCTGGAAGCGAATGGCGGGCAGACACTCAGCCGAATCGTTGATGTGGAGTTTGGACAAAACATCGAAACGAACACCGCTGTGATCGCCGAGAACGGACGTATCAATACCTATGGCTCTGCCCATAACATGGCACCTGTCTTTCCGTTCGGATCGATGATGTTTAAGGCCGTTACGCTTGAGACAATCCTGATCTATCTGTTGCCACCGGAAATGCGCACTGCTGCCGTGAAAACCCTTCATCAGGCGCTGACGGACGGCGCTTTGATCTGCCCGCTTCAAAAGGTATTTTCACTGGCAGACTGCGCCGCTGCACACGAAATGGTACAGGCCGGAAACCGCGCCGGAGCCGTGCTGATCGATACCAAATAATGGTCAGAAAAAATTTTCGCATCGCGGTCTCATTTTTTGCAAATAGCTCTTGAACCCCGCCGACAACAATCGTAGACAGCCGCTCACCGTTGGGGTGTAGCCAAGTGGTAAGGCAGCGGTTTTTGGTACCGTGTATCGTAGGTTCGAATCCTACCACCCCAGCCAGCTCATCAGAACATGGAACAACGACATGCTCTTGGGTCACCGATACCCGAGAAATGCCCC